>JADMJR010000289.1 GCA_018780365.1 Acidovorax sp.
GCGTGCTGCCAAAGGTGAAGTTGTTCATGGTGCACTGCCCCGCCGCCATCAGGCCTAAAGCGCCATACAGCGCATTGGTGATGCACGTGGACGTTTCCACATTGCCCGCCACCACCGACGCTGGCGGGTTGGGGTTGAGCATGCTGCCCGGCGGGATGATCACGTTGAGCGGCTTCAGGCACCCCGCATTGAGAGGAATGTCGTCATCCACCAGCGTGCGGAACACATACAGCACCGCCGCCATGCACACCGCCGTGGGCGCGTTGAAGTTGTTCGTCTGCTGCGCGCTGGTGCCGGTGAAATCGATGGTGGCGCTGCGGCTTTGTGCATCCACCTTCACGGCCACGCTGATCTGCGCGCCGTTGTCCAGCGGCAGCGTGAACACGCCGTCCTTGAGCCGCGTGATGACGCGGCGCACGGACTCCTCGGCGTTGTCCTGCACATGGCGCATGTAGGCCAACACGACATCGAGGCCAAACTCACCCACCATGCGGCGCAGCTCCTGCTGGCCCTTTTCGTTGGCCGCAATCTGCGCGCGCAGGTCGGCCATGTTCTGTTGCGGGTTGCGGGATGGATATTCGCCGCTTTCCAGCAGCGCAATCATCTCCGCCTCGCGCAGCACGCCGCGCTCCACCAGCTTCACGTTATTGATCTGCACGCCCTCTTCTTCAATGCGCGTGGAGAACGGGGGCATGGAGCCGGGCGTGGTGCCGCCGACATCGGCATGGTGGCCGCGGCTGCCCACGTAGAAAGTGGGCTCGGCGTTGTCCTCCAGGTAGACCGGCGTGATGACCGTGATGTCGGGCAGGTGCGTGCCGCCGTGGTACGGATCGTTCAGCACGAACACGTCGCCCGGCTGCATGCGGCCGGCGTTGTCACGAATCACCGTCTTGATGCTCTCGCCCATGGAGCCCAGGTGCACCGGCATGTGCGGCGCGTTGGCGATCAAATTGCCGGCCGTGTCGAAAAGCGCGCAGCTGAAGTCCAGGCGTTCCTTGATGTTCACCGAGTACGCCGTGTTCTGCAGCTGCAGGCCCATCTGCTCGGCGATGTTCATGAACAGGTTGTTGAACACTTCGAGCAGCACCGGGTCCACCGTGGTGCCCACGGCGTGCTGCACGGCACGGGCCACGCGGCGGTTGAGCAGCAGGTGGTCCAGGTCGGTCAGCGCGGCCTCCCAGCCGGGCTCCACGATGGTGGTGGCGTTCTTCTCGGCAATGATGGCCGGGCCGGGGATCACGTCTCCAGGACGCAGGTCCTCGCGCACCACCAGGGCGGCGTCGTGCCACGCAGCAATGCCGTCCACGCCACCGGTATACATGCGTACCGTGCTGCGGCGCGGCACTTCGCGCGCAGGCTGCAGCGCGTGGCGTGGCTCCACGGGGGCATCGCCGGGCACCACGGCTTCGACCGACACAGCCTCCACCACCAGACCCTTGCCCTGCATGAGGAACGCAAAACGCTGGCGGTAGGCATTTTCGAACGCGGCGGTGATTTCGGCCATCGAACCCAACGGCACGATGAGCGCCGAGTCGCTGCCCTCGTAGCGCACATGCACGCGGCGGTGCACCACGGCTGTGCCCGCACCCACCTGCTGGCGCTCCAGCTCGGTGCGCGCGGTGGTGGCCAGTTGCTCCAGCGTGGCTTCGATGCCGGCCAGCGCCTCGGGCGCGAGCTTGGCCTCCACCGCCTGTTCGCGGATCACGTTCTGGTCGGCCAGGCCCATACCGTAAGCACTGAGCACGCCCGCCAGCGGGTGCACAAACACGCGCGTCATGCCTAAAGCATCGGCCACCAAACACGCATGCTGGCCGCCCGCGCCCCCAAAGCATTGCAGCGTGTAGCGCGTCACGTCATACCCGCGCGCTACGCTGATCTTCTTGATCGCATTGGCCATCTGCTGCACGGCGATCTGGATGAATCCATGGGCCACGTCTTCTTGCGAGCGGCCGCTTTGCACCGCCAGCTGCGCGAACTTCTGCCCCACCACGTCGCGGTCGAGCGCCTCGTTGGCTGCATGGCCAAACACCTTGGGGAAATGTGCGGGCTGGATCTTGCCCACCATCACGTTCGCATCCGTCACGGCCAGCGGGCCGCCCCGGCGGTAGCTGGCGGGGCCGGGGTTGGCGCCCGCGCTTTCGGGGCCCACACGAAAGCGCGCACCGTCAAAACCCAAGATAGAACCGCCGCCGGCCGCCACGGTGTGGATGCTCATCATGGGGGCGCGCATGCGCACACCGGCCACCTGGGTCTCGAACTCGCGCTCGAACTCGCCCGCGTAGTGGCTCACATCGGTGCTGGTGCCGCCCATGTCGAAGCCGATGACCTTGTCATGGCCCGCCAAACCGGCCGTGCGCGCCATGCCCACAATGCCGCCTGCGGGTCCGCTCAAGATCGCGTCCTTGCCCTGGAACACCTGGGCATCGGTCAGCCCGCCCGACGACTGCATGAAGAACAGTTGCACGCCTGGCATCTCGCTCGCCACCTGGTCCACATAGCGGCGCAGAATGGGCGACAGGTACGCATCCACCACCGTGGTGTCGCCCCGGCTCACCAGCTTCATCATGGGGCTGGTGGCGTGGGATGCGCTCACCTGCGTGAAGCCCGCTGCACGCGCAGTGCGGGCGGCGGCTTCTTCATGGGCGGTGTAGCGGTAGCCGTGCATGAACACGATGGCCGCGCTGCGCAGGCCCGCGTCATACGCGGCCCACAGGCGTTC
>JADMJR010000350.1 GCA_018780365.1 Acidovorax sp.
GCCCGACCGCTCGAACGCACAAACCATCAGCGGCTACGGCCCCGGCTGGATCGGCATCGACGCGGAGAAGATCACCCACAGCGTCATCATTGGCTCCGGGGGACTGCGCCAGGCATGGCCCTGCACCAGCTTTGAGGACCTGACCGCAGAACACTTTGCGCAACTGGCCGCGCTGGAGACGGAGCTGGTCATTTTTGGCAGCGGCACACGCAACCGCTTTCCACCACCTGCCTGGTTGGCACCCCTCATTGCCCGCCGGCTGGGGCTGGAGGCCATGGACACGCCCGCCGCCTGCCGCACCTACAACATCCTGGCCAGCGAAGGCCGGAACGTGGTGGCAGCGCTGATCCTGGAAGCCTGAGAACCTGCGCGGTGCCCCAGAGGGGATCCACAGGCGTCTTTGCAAGGCAGCGCCGGGCAACACAACACCATGCACAGCGCGCCGCGCCGCGGCGGGCCGCCGCCCAGCCCCCCGCACCTATGCACGGCCTTGCCAAAGCGCCCCACACCCCGGACGGGACACACTGTCTTACATTTGGTCGGGAACCGATTTCAGGGTAAAATTACCGGTTGCGGTCGGGGGCACTATCAAGAGCAATAACACACCCCACTCCCCCGGCTTACCAACGACTACATCCTGAGAGATTGAAGTGATATGGCGATCGTTGTCAACAAACCCCTCCCTGAATTTGAAGCCAACGCAACCGGTGGAATCAAGGTCTCCAACACCTCCCACCTTGGCCAAATTCTGGTCCTGTACTTCTATCCCAAGGACAACACGCCTGGCTGTACCACGGAGGCCATGCAGTTTCGCGACAAATACAAGGATTTCGTGAAGGCTGGCGCGGCCGTGTTCGGCGTGTCCCGCGACAACATGAAGTCGCACGACGATTTCAAGGAAAAGCTGGAGCTGCCCTTCGAACTCATCGCAGACACCGAAGAGAAGATGTGCCACATGTTCGGCGTGGTCAAGAACAAGATCATGTATGGCAAGAAGGTCAAGGGCATCGAGCGCAGCACCTTCCTGATCGGCCCCGATGGCCTGCTGGTGCAAGAATGGCGCGGCCTCAAGGTGCCCGGCCACGTGGACGAAGTCCTCAAGACCGTCAAATCCATCAAGGCCCTGAAAAAAGCCGCCTGATCGCGCGCACATCAGCGCACTGGGGCATCGACGCGACACCCCGCTTGTTTTGCCACGGCAAGACATCCGGAGTAGGCATAATGGATTTATGCCCCTGGTTATCGCGACGTTTGCCCCTCCCCAAAAAGCCGCCTTGGCCTCCAGGCGGCTTTTTGCTTTCTGACCCGTCTTTTTCTTTTACCGACCGAGGCCCTGCCACCATGCCCCTGCCCCCCGCCCCCAGCCGGCGCGCTGCACTCCTCGCGCCAGAAGCCTTTGAAGTGACGGCCCGCCCACGGGTGTCGCAGACCTCTGCCAATGAGCCCGTTGCCACACCCGCACGCCCAACCCCCGCTGCCCGCACCGCGCGCAAGGCGGATGGCCTGGCCGTCGCCTCGACCGCCACCACGCCCCTCGTCCAGGTCGAAACCCGCACCCGCGCACCCGAGCCAGCCACCACACCGGCCACCACCACCGTGGCTCGCGCAACCGGCGCACGCAAGGCGCGCGCCACCAGCGCCGCCGCCACCCACGCGGCACCACCTGCCCCATCCACCACACGCAGCAAAAAATCGGCCCCACAAGGCCCGACCAAACTCTTTGTGCTGGACACCAACGTGCTGCTGCACGACCCGACCAGCCTGTTCCGCTTCGAAGAACACGACATCTTCCTGCCGATGATCGTGCTGGAAGAACTGGACGGCCACAAGAAGGGGATGACCGAAGTGGCGCGCAATGGCCGCCAGGCCAGCCGCACGCTCGACGCGCTGGCCGCTGCCCAGGGCGCCGACATGGCCAAGGGCCTCAAGCTCGACTCCACAGGCCAGCGCGCAGCAGGCGGCCACCTGTTCTTCCAGACGGTGCCACTTGACTACAGCCTGCCCACCAGCCTGCCCCAGGGCAAGGCGGACAACCAGATCCTGGGCGTGGTCGAAGCCCTGCGCAAGCTGCATGCACCGCGCGAGGTGGTGTTGGTATCCAAGGACATCAACATGCGCGTCAAGGCGCGCGCCCTGGGCCTGAACGCTGAGGACTACCAGAACGACAAGACGCTGGAAGACGGCGACCTGCTCTACGCCGGCGTGCTCGCACTTCCGCCCGACTTCTGGGCCAAAACCGGCAAGAATGTGGAAAGCTGGCAGAGCGGCGCCCACACCTACTACCGCATCGGCGGGCCCATCGTGCCGCAACTGATGATCAATCAGTTTGTGTACTTCGAGGCCCCCGGTGAGCCCAGCCTGTTTGCACGGGTCAGCGAGATCCGCGAAAAGACGGCGGTGCTGCAAACGCTCAAGGACTATGGCTCGGCCAAGAATGCCGTCTGGGGCGTGACCACGCGCAACCGCGAGCAGAACTACGCCATGAACCTGCTCATGGACCCTGAAATCGACTTCGTCACCCTGACCGGCACGGCCGGCACCGGCAAGACCCTGCTGGCCCTAGCCGCAGGCCTGACCCAGGTGCTGGATGACCGCCGCTATACCGAGATCATCATGACCCGCGCCACGGTAAGCGTGGGCGAGGACATCGGCTTCCTGCCCGGCACCGAGGAAGAAAAGATGGGCCCCTGGATGGGCGCACTGGACGACAACCTGGA
>JADMJR010000041.1 GCA_018780365.1 Acidovorax sp.
GGCTGGGCCAGGCCGCGCCCAACCCCATCCGCTGCATCCACAAATATTTTGCGCACGAGGTGGGCGAGGCACCCTGGCCGGGCGACTTGCCCAAGCCGCGCACGGGTGTGGCCATGGAGACGCTATGACTGCAAAGATGTCGTGGGACGTCGCAGCTGGTGACCTATCGCGCCGTGTCAGAGGGGCAGCAACGATGCGTCCAAGCCGGGTGCTGCGAATTGGTCGTTCCATCGCCTTTTTGATTGCTAGCTGCATGTGTGTGTGGGGAGGTGCACAAGCGTCGGAGGGCGCCGTAAGCCCAGACTGCTCGAGGGTCGTAGCGGACTCTTCTCTGGTCGGCGATCTCTTTTTCGAGGGCAATGGCATCACATTGAAGCTCGGCGCCCGGCAGGACTTGCAGCAGTTGGCCGTGAAACTTCGGGTGTTCTCGCCGGCGCGAAGGGTGATTGTGTTCACCGGCTTTCAGAATCCAGCGGAGCGTGAGGGGGTCGCGCTTTACCGGGCAGAAATCGCACGGCGCTTCTTTCAATCGCAAGAGCGAGATGTTTCTCTGGCGGTGATTGAAGGAAGGACCGAGGTGGCCGAGTTGCTGTCATCTGGAGCGCGGCCGTCAGGTCAGCGCGTCGAGTACGAGGCACGCGCGTGGCAGGAGTTCTGCGCCCCTTCCGAACTGAATACCCCGACGCCGCGGCAAGGCAACTTATGACCATGACTTCCTTCGAGCTGGACGGCCAGCCCGTCACCGCCCGCCCCGGCGAAACCATCCTCAAAGCCGCGCAGCGCCACGGCGTGGAGATTCCGCACCTGTGCTACACCGACGGCCTGCGCCCCGACGGCAACTGCCGCGCCTGCGTGGTCGAGATCGCGGGCGAGCGCACGCTGGCCCCCAGCTGCTGCCGCGCGCCCACGCCCGGCATGAAGGTGCAGGCCACCAGCCCGCGCGTCCGCAAGAGCCAGCAGATGGTGGTGGAGATGCTGCTGTCCGACATGCCCGATGTCGGATACCGGTGGAACGACGAAAAGACGTGCACTCCTGATTTGATAGCTGGTAGCGCACGTCCATCCAGCGGTGGCGGCCATTTTGATTCCAAAAATGATGCCCCAGTGGGCCAACACGGCGAGCTGAGCGCCTGGGCCGACCGCCTTGGCGTGGCCGTGCGCCCGGCGCTCAAAGCCCTGCGCCGCGAGCAGCCCGCGCCCGACCTGAGCCACCCGGCCATGGCCGTCAACCTGGACGCCTGCATCCAGTGCAACCGCTGCGTGCGCGCCTGCCGCGAAGAACAGGTCAACGACGTGATCGGCTACGCGCTGCGCGGGGCAGATTCCAAGATCGTGTTCGACCTCGACGACCCCATGGCCGAGAGCACCTGCGTGGCCTGTGGCGAATGTGTGCAGGCCTGCCCCACGGGCGCGCTCAGCCCCAAGACGCACATCGGCTCGCAAAAGGTGGACCGCAAGGTCGATTCGGTCTGTCCGTTCTGCGGTGTGGGCTGCCTCATCACCTACAACGTGCGCGACGAAAAGATCATCAGCGTCGAAGGCCGCGACGGCCCGGCCAACCACGGCCGCCTGTGCGTGAAAGGGCGCTTCGGTTTCGACTACGCCCACCACCCCGACCGCCTCACGGTGCCGCTGATCCGCAAGCCCGGCGTACCCAAGGAGGTGCGGCCCTACGGCGCTGACTGGCGCGACACCTTCCGCGAAGCGACCTGGGACGAGGCGCTGGGCCTGGCTGCCGGCGCGCTCAAAGCCCTGCGCGACACCCACGGCCCCAAGGCGCTGGCGGGCTTTGGCTCCGCCAAGGGCAGCAATGAAGAAGCGTATTTGTTCCAGAAGCTGGTGCGCACCGGCTTTGGCAGCAACAACGTGGACCATTGCACCCGGCTGTGCCACGCGTCCAGTGTGGCAGCGCTGCTCGAAGGTGTGGGCTCGGGTGCGGTGAGCAACCCGGTGAATGACGTGGAGCATGCCGAGCTGATCTTTGTGATCGGCTCCAACCCCACGGCCAACCACCCCGTAGCCGCCACCTGGATGAAGAACGCTGCCCAGCGCGGCGCCAAGATCGTGCTGGCCGACCCGCGCGTCACCGACATCGGCCGCCACGCCTGGCGCACCCTGCAGTTCAAGGCCGACACCGATGTGGCCATGCTCAACGCGCTCATCCACACGGTGATCGACGAGGGCTTGGTGGATGAGGCCTTCATCCGGGATCGCGCCAACAACTTCGAGGCGCTCAAGGCCAACGTGATGGGCTGCAGCCCTGAGGCCATGGCGCCCGTGTGCGGCATTCCGGCCGAGACGCTGCGCGAAGTGGCGCGCGCGTTTGCCACGGCCCAGTCCTCGATGATCCTCTGGGGCATGGGCGTGAGCCAGCACGTGCACGGCACCGACAACGCGCGCTGCCTGATTGCGCTGTGCGCCGTCACCGGCCAGATCGGCAAGCCCGGCTCGGGCCTGCACCCGCTGCGCGGCCAGAACAACGTGCAGGGCGCTAGCGACGCGGGGCTCATCCCCATGATGTTCCCCAACTACCAGCGCGTGGACAACGCCGGGGCGCATGCGTGGTTCGAGGGCTTCTGGGGCACCAAGCTTGACGAGGCACCGGGCTACACCGTGGTCGAAATCATGCACAAGGCCCTGGCGCCAGACAGCGACCCGCACAAGGTGCGCGGCATGTACATCATGGGCGAAAACCCCGCCA
>JADMJR010000343.1 GCA_018780365.1 Acidovorax sp.
CATGTTGCCCGCCGTCACGCCCCAGAACAGATTGGGCTTGCCCAGCACCTTGAAGGGCTCGGCGCTCTGCCAATCAGGCTGGGCGATGATGCCCACGCGAAAGCCCTGCGCCTCCAGCGTGCGGCCGATCACGGCCATGCCGAAGCTCGGGTGGTCCACATACGCATCGCCCGTCACCAGGATGATGTCGCAGCTGTCCCAGCCCAGTTTCTCCATCTCGGCGCGGCTCATCGGCAAGAACGGGGCCGTGCCAAAGCGCTTGGCCCAGTACGGACGGTAGCTGGTCAAAGGCTTTGCGGCGCGCGCAAAAAAGGAGACGTCAACGGGGGCGTTCATGCAAAGGGGGTCGCGGCCGCCCCCGGTGCGATGGGGGCCTTCGTGGGGCGCGTCTGTGGTGGATAACCCGCGATTTTACGTTGGCAGGCGGGTTTTGTCGCCTCTGCAGCACTTGCCCCTCACTGTTACAGGCTTGATGACCATCAAGCATATACTTGCCTTTGTCAATTAATTAACTGACAAAGGCATTTATGAGCAGCACCACGGCAGCCCCCACAGCCACCACCCCCGTCTCTCCAGACGCCGTGAAGGCTGTGCGCCACTTCAACCGCTTCTTCACCCGCAGCATGGGTGTGCTGGCCCCCTACCTGGGCAGCGACCTGTCGCTCACCGACGTGCGCGTGCTCTATGAACTGGCCCACCGCGAATCCCCCGTGGCCAGTGAACTGGCGCGGGAGCTGGGCCTGGACGGTGGCTACATGAGCCGCATCCTGCGCCGGTTCGAGCAGGCGGGCTGGATCAGCCGCTGCACCAGCGCGCAGGATGCGCGGCAAAGCGTGCTGGCCCTCACGGCGGCCGGGCGCACGGTATTCGAGCCGCTGCAGCAGCGCTCGCGCGACGAGGCCACCGCCCTGCTCGCCCCCCTGCCCCCGGCACGCCAGCAAGAGGTGGTGGATGCCATGGAACGCATCGAAACCCTGCTGGACCCGGCCGCTGGCACCAGTGCCGCCCCCCGCATGGCCATGCTGCGCGACCCCGTGCCCGGCGACATGGGCTGGGTGGTGCAGCAGCATGGCGAGATCTATTGGCGCGAGTACGGCTGGGACAGCCGCTTCGAGGCGCTGGTGGCCGACATTGCCGCGCAGTTTCTGCGCAAGTTCCAGCCCGCCTGGGAAAAGGCCTGGATCGCCGAGCTGGACGGCGAGCGCGTGGGCGCGGTGTTTGTGGTGCGCAAATCCCCCACCACGGCCCAGCTGCGCATGCTGATCCTGGCCCCCAAGGCACGCGGGCTGGGCCTGGGCGCCCGGCTGACCGACGAATGCCTTGCCTTTGCGCGCGCCAAGGGCTACAAGAAGATGGTGCTGTGGACCAACAGCTGCCTGACCGCCGCCCGTGGCATCTATGCCCAGCGCGGCTTTCGCCTGACCAAGTCGGAGCCCTACGAAGGCTTTGGCCAGCAGCTGGTGGGAGAAACCTGGGAACTGAAGCTGTAACAAACGCCCCAGCCACCACACGCCGCACAAGGACGCTCCCATGACCCCGCCTCCCCGCCCCACAATCCGCCAGGTCACGCCCGAAGACGACCTGGCGCGCCTCACGGCGCTCATCCACGCCGCCTATGCCCCCCACGCCCGCCTGGGCCTGCGCTACTGGGGCACCCACCAGTCGGTGGAAGACACGGCCAAGCGCTTTGCGTCAGGCACCGGCATGGTGATGGTGGATGGAGATGACTACGTGGGCACGGCCACCTTGCGGCCACCCCAGCCGGATTCCACCGTACCGCTGTACCGCGACCCCACCGTCTGGTCGCTGTGCCAGTTCTGCATCACCCCCCAGGCCAAGGGCCGTGGCTACGGCAAACAGCTGCACGCCTATGCGACCGCATTTGCCAAGCAGGCAGGCGCCCGGACCCTGGCGCTGGACACGGCCCAGCCTGCGGCGGCCTTGATTGCGATGTACGAATCCTGGGGCTACCAGGTGGTGGGCGAATGCGACTGGCGGCCACTGACCAACTACACCAGCGTGCTCATGGCGCGCAGCCTAGTGGACCTGCCGGGTGACGGCGGCACGGGCGGCGGCTGAAGTCAAACGCAAGCAGGGCCCCAGAAACGGCAATGGCCCCAAGAGGGCCATCGGTGGCAAAGCAGGGATCGGGCCCCGCACCGCTCACCACTCGCCGACTTCCCGCACGCGCTGGGCCAGGTCCGGCAGGTCGTCCTCTTCCTCCACCGGGTCGTTCACCACGGGCGCCGCCATGGGCTGGCGGGTGGCGGCCGGGGCAGACCGGGACATGAACCGGCCAAACACCTGGTTGGCAAAGCGGGAGGGCACAGGGGCGGAGAACGGGGTGGCAAACATGGCAGTTCCTTTTTTTCGGGTGGGCCTGACGCTTTCAAAAACGTAGCGCCAGCGTAGGCCACCACAACAGCTGGGCAGTGTAGGAATGCACGCCGCTCTGGCGTGTGACAGAACGCACACTCCCGGCCCCGGCGCCCATCCCACGGCGTGATGAGGACGCCGGGCGTGACATTCGTCACGCAGCGCACGCCGTACACTCGCTGCCCCATGCCCCACACCCTGGCTGCCCCCGCCCACAGCGAGCTCATCATCAAGAAAAGCCGCTTCATCGGCTGCGTGCAGCCCATGGCCGACCGCGCCAGCGCCCAGGCGGCCGTGGATGCGCTGTGGAAGCAACACCCCGGGGCCGCCCACATCTGCTGGGCTTTGCTGGCAGGCGGGCAGTCGGCAGCGGTGGACGATGGCGAACCCAGCGGCACGGCCGGCCGCCCCATGCTGGATGTGCTGCGCCACCAAGAGCTGGAAGGCGTGCTGGCCACCGTGGTGCGCTACTTTGGCGGCGTGAAGCTGGGAGCGGGCGGCCTGGTGCGTGCCTACACCGACGCTGTTGCCCAGGCCCTGCTCACCGCCCCCAAGGTGACCTTGCAGCGCATGGCCACGCTGCAGTGCCAGGTGCCGTATGCGCTGGAAGGTTTTGTGCGGCGCGGGGTGGAGTCGGCTGGGGCGGAGCTGGTGGACGTGCAGCACGGCACGCTCGTGCACCTGCAGATACGGCTGCCCGAGGCGCAAGCCGCCGCCTTTGTACAGCGCATCAACGACGGCGGACAAGGCCACGTGGGATGGACAGAACATCTGGCCTGACCCAGGCCCTGCACCTACTGCCGGAGATGTAACACCCCTCAAGCCTGCCGCCAGGATGCCGATAAACCGCCATTACCCCAAGGAATCGCCATGGACGTCGCCCTCGCCAACAGCATCGTCAGCACCGCCACCAACCTGGCCAGTGCCAAGACATCGGACGCGCTGAACATGGTGGTGCTGAAAAAGGCGCTCGACATGCAGGCCGTGTCGGCCGCCACCATGATCGGCGCCATGCAGCAGTCCATGCCCCAGCCCCAGCTGGCCACCAGCGGAACGCTGGGCACCCACGTCAACACCTTCGCCTGAGGGGCTGAGCCCCTTCCGCTCGCGCAGCTCAGCGCAACCGCGCAGGCGACAGCCCTTCCACCCCCACGCCCTCGCGCACCAGTTCGTCGGCCAGCGGCTCGCCCCGCAACAGTTGCCGCGCCAGCAACGAGGCGCCCGCCGCGCTCTGAATCCCATACCCGCCCTGCCCGGCCAGCCAGAAGAAGCCGGGCACATGGTTGTCCCAGCCAATCACCATGTCGCCATCCGGCACAAACGAGCGCAGCCCGGCCCAGGTGTGCGACGGGCGGCGGATCTGGAAACGTGTCATTTCCTCGATGTGATAGATGCCCGTGGCCACATCCAGCTCCTCGGGCACCACATCGTGTGGGTGCGTCGGGTCGGCGTTGGCGGGTGAGCCCAGCAACTGCCCCGCATCGGGCTTGAAGTAAAAACTCTCGTCAATGCCGATCACCGCAGGCCAATGGGTGGCGTCCATGCCCTCGGGCACGGGGAAGGTGAACGCAGTGCGGCGGCGCGGCTCCAGCCCGATGGGCGGCACACCGGCCAGGCCCGCCACCACGTCGGCCCAGGCGCCCGCAGCGTTGACGATGGTGGGGGCCGCAAACACCCGCCCATCGGCCAGCGTCACTTGCCATACATCCCCTTCGCGGCGCACGGCCGTGACCTCGGCGTTCGTCAGCACCTGGCCACCGCGCTGGCGCAGGCCGCGCAGATAGCCCTGGTGCAGGGCATTCACATCAATGTCCGCCGCCTCGGGCTCGCTCATACCGGCAGCCACGGCCTCGGGTTTGAGGCAAGGCAACATTGCCAGCAACTCAGCCTTGTTCACCCATTGCACATTGGGCGAGGTGGCGTGCGCTTCGTCGTAGGTCTGCTTGAGCAGGTCCAGCTGGTCCGGCCCGGCCACATAGACCACGCCCCGGGGCGAGAGGATGGGGTCAGCGCCAAACTCCGCCGGCGGCGCGTCGTAAAACGCGCGGCTGGCCCGCGTCAGCGCCTGGATGTTGGGCGTGCCATAGGTCGCCATGTACAGCGCGGCCGAGCGGCCGGTGGTGTGGTAGCCGGGCTGCGATTCACGCTCCAGCAGCAGCACGCTGGCGCCCTGCCCTGCGGCGCCGGGCTGCACCAGTTGCCAGGCCACGGAGGCCCCGGCAATGCCTGCGCCGATGACGATGGTGTCTACGGTTTGCATGGTCGGTGTCTCCTGTTCAAACGGCTGACACCTGCGCTGCCGATGCCGCACGGTCGTCACGCGGCAGGCTGCGGGCATCGCGGGGGTCGGGTGCCACGGTCACGATGGAGGTCAGCGCGGGTTCGGCGCGCGTCTGCATCAGCTTGCCCATGCCAGGCCGTGGGCGCGCCAGCCCGGCAATGCCCTTGAACGCCTGCTCCAGCGCATGCCCCACGCCCAGCGTGTGGCGGTCGGCACGGAAGCGCCCCACGATCTGCAGGCCAAACGGCATCCCGGCGTCGTCCAGCCCGCACGGCAGGCTGAGCGCCGGGTGGGTGGTGAGCGTGCTCACATAGGTCAACGCCAGCCATCGGTAGTAATTGGCCTGCGGCTCGCCGTTGATATGGCTGGCAAACAGCTCGGTCCACGCAAACGGAGACACAGGCGTGGTGGGCGCCAGGATCACGTCGTACTCCTCGTACAGCCTCTGGAACCGCGCCAGGATGCGCGTCTGCTCGGCCTGTGCCCAGGCACTGTCCAGCAGCGTCATGGCGGCCCCCATTTCGTAGTTGGCGCGGGTGTTGGGGCCCAGGCTGGCGGGGTCGCGCTCGTAGGCCTCGCGCGTGCTGGCCACAAAGGCCTCGGCACGCAGCACGTCAAAGCAGCGGTGCACATCGCCCAGGTCGATGTCGATGGCGTCGCAACGCGCAAACAGGTGCTTCATGGCCTGTACCTTGCGGCGGAACACGGCGCGGATGCCGTTGTCCACCGCGCAGGCGCCGAAGTCCTCGGTGTAGGCCACGCGCAGGCGGCTCAAATCCACCGTTTCGGGCAGAAGGAAGCTCATCGGGTCCAGCGGGTAGCTCAGCGGGTCGCCCGCCGACATGCCCGCCGAGGCCGCCAGCTGCAGGCAGGCCTCTTCCACCGTGCGGCCCATGGGGCCGACCACCGAAATCGGCGTCCAGCCCAGCAGCTTGCGCGAGCTGGGCACCACGCCGGGCGAGGGCCTGAAGCCCACCACACCACAAATGGATGCCGGAATGCGCAGCGACCCCCCCGTATCCGAGCCCGTGCACACCGGCAGCATGTCGCACGCCAGCGCAGCGGCCGAGCCGCCCGACGAGCCCCCGGAGTTCAGGTTGGGGTTGAACGGATTGCCCGTGGCGCCCCACACGGTGTTGCGCGAATTCGCGCCCGCCCCCATTTCGGGGATGTTGGTCTTGCCCGTGACGATGGCGCCCGCCGCGCGCAGGCGCGCCACCAGCACGTTGTCCTCGGCCGGAATGTGTTCGCGGTAGATCTGCGATCCATAGGTGGTCAGCAAGCCTGCTGTGGCCTCCAGGTCCTTCACGCCCATGGGCAGGCCATGCAGCAGGCCCAGCGGCTCGCCGCGCAACACGGCTTGCTCGGCCGCTTTGGCCTCGGTGCGGGCGCGGTCGTAGCAGGTGGCGGTGACGGCATTCACATGCGGGTTCACCGCCTCGATGCGGGCGATGCAGGCGTCGAGCAGCTCCACCGGCGAAATCTCGCGTGTGCCGATGTGATGGCGCAGTTCGTTGGCGGTCAGTTCGACCAGGGCTTGGGGGCTTGTTGTTGTCATCTCGGGTATGTCTCCTTGTCGGGGCGGGGGCAATCAATCAACAGTGATGCTGGCCCGCAGGGCAATGGCACGCATCAGCGGCAGCTCTTTGTCGATGAGTTCACTGACGGCTTTGGACGAAGCATAGGACGGTTCAAACCCCGTGGCGATGAGCTTGTCACGCGTTTCCGGGTCGGCCACCACCTGGGCCAGTGCCAGCTCCAGCCGTGCCTTGACGGCCGGTGGCAGGCCACGCGGCGCCACCATGGCCAGCCAGGTGTCCATCTCCAGGCCGGGGTAGCCGCTTTCGGCCAGCGTGGGCACCTTGGGCAGCAGGGCCGAGCGTTTGCCGGATGTCACCGCAATGGCCTTGATCTTGCCGTCCTTGAGCTGTGGCAGCGCGGCCGACACGGTGTCCACCGTGAACGGGATCTGCCCACCGAGCAGGTCGGTCATCGCAGGCGCGCTGCCCTTGTACGGCACATGCTGGATCTTGAGGCCCGCCGCGTGGAAAAACATCTCGCCCGCAAACTGCGAGGTGGTGCCCGCACCGAACGAGCCATACGAATATTTGTCCGGCCCGGCCTTCACCAGGGCCACAAACTGCTTCACATCGGCCACGGGCACATCCTTGTTGGCCAGCAGGATCAGCCCCGTGCGCCCGGCAATGCCAATGGGCTCGAAGCTCTTGACCGGGTCATACGGCAGCTTGGCGCGCACCGCCGGGTTCACCGTGAAGGTGGTGCCCGAACTCATGAGCAGCGTGTAACCATCCGGCGCGGCCCGGGCCACCGAGGTGGCGCCAATCACCGTGCCTGCGCCCGCGCGGTTGTCGATCACCACGCTCTGGCCCAGCTTGTCGCCCAGCTTCTTGCCGATCAGACGGCCCAGCACATCGGTGGCGCCACCGGGCGGGAACGGAATCACCAGCGTGATCGGCTTGGTGGGGAACGCCGCCTCCTGTGCCATGGCCGGAGCCAACGCGGTGGACCCCAGGGCGGCAAAAAGGGCAGACGACAAAAGCAGTTGCTTGCGGTTCATGGGGTTCTCTCCAAAGGTCACAAAAGTTGATGAAGCTGGGAACGGGTCAGCCTTGCGCAGCCAGCACGGCCCGCCCGCGCTGCACAAAGCCCTGGTACTGCGCCTCGGGCACCAGCAGGCCGCCCGTGGTCCACACCAGGTGGGTGGCGTTGTGCAGCACGGCGTCGATGCCCGTGCTGCGCAGCCAGGCCTGCCCGGCGGTGGTGCCCGTCAGCAGGGCCGGGCCGCTGAAGCCAGCGGCGGCGGATGGCTCAATGCGCTCGCCCAGGGCATCGAGCACCCGCACCAGCTGCGCAAACAAGGTGTCATCGGCCACGGTGAACACACCCGACAGCAGCGGCCGCATCAGCTCGGCCGCCAGCAGGGACGCGCGCGGCACGGCCAGGCCATCGGCCTCGGTGCGGTTGGTCAGGCCCCAGTCGTACACCGAGGGGTGCTCCCCCGGCCCGGCCATCATCTGCACCATGAAGCACGGCGACTGCACCGGCTCCGCAAAAAAGCAGTGCACATGCGGCCCCAGCACCTGCCGCAGGCCAAAGGTGATGCCCGCTGGCGCGCCACCCACACCACACGGCAGGTAGACGATGAGCGGGTGCTCGGCATCCACCGCCACGCCCTGCTCGGCCAGTTGCTTTTGCAGGTGCAGCGCCGCTGCGCTGTAGCCCAGCAGCAGCGAGAACGATTGCTCGTCGTCCACAAAGTGGCACAGCGGGTTGCTGGCCGCCTCGGCACGGCCTGCGGCCACGGCGCGTTCGTAGTCGCCCGCGTGCTCCACCACCAACACACCACGCTGGCGCAAGCGGTCTTTCTTCCATTCCTTGGCATCGGCCGACATGTGCACCGTGGCCTGAAAACCCAGGGCCGATGCCACCACACCGATGCTCATGCCCAGGTTGCCGGTGGAGCCCACCGCCACCTGGTAGCGGCCCAGCACTTCGCGCGCCTGCGGCGTGGCCAGCGCGCGGTAGTCGCCACCGGGCAACACCAGCCCGTGCTGCTGCGCCAGCCCCTCGGCAAACTCCAGCACCTCGTGCATGCCGCCCCGGGCCTTGATGGAGCCCGCGACGGGCAGGTTGTGGTCGGCCTTGATGAACAGGCGGCCTTGCCCCTCGGCCAGGCCCAGCGCAGGCGCCAGCGCGGCGGCGGGCAGCAAGGGCGACTCCACCACGCCCCCGGTGGCGGCCAGTTCGGGGAACACCTGCGCCAGCAGCCCGGCAAAACGGGCCAGGCGGGCAGCCGCTGCGTGCGTATCATCCAGACTAATGGCTCTGCCCAGTGCAGGCAGCGCTGCAGCGGGCTGTGCCTGCCGCGCCGGGCTGGTCCACAGGGCGGGCTGGGCGTTGCGCAGGCGGGTGGCCAGCAAGGTGTCTATGGCGGGTGAGGGTTCGGCAATCGTCATGGCGCGTTCATCTCGAAAAGTCTTGCCCCCATTCTTCGCCGGTCACGCCCCCGTCACAAACTATTTATATTGAGCGCACCATTAGTATTAATAATGGATATTCGCCTCTCCCCCTCCCTGCTCGCCTGGCTGCGCAGTTTTGATGCAGCCGCCCGCCACGGCAGCTTCACCAAGGCGGCGGCCGAGCTGTGCATCACCCAGGGCGCCGTGAGCCAGCAGGTCAAGCAGCTCGAAGACTGGCTGCGCCGCCCCCTGTTCCTGCGCACCCCGCGCGCCCTGGTGCCCACGCCCGAGGGCAAATGGCTGGCCATGGTGCTGCGCGAGAGCTTTGACGCCATCGAAAGCACCCTCGCCCAGATGCGCCAGCCGGCAGAGGCCGCCACCGCCACGCTGAGCTGCTCGCCCTCGTTTGCCATGAGCTGGCTCACGCCCCGGCTGGGCGACTTCTTTCGCCAGCACCCCCACACCGGGCTGCGCGTGTTTGGCGAGTTCCACACGCTAGACCGCACCCGCATGGTGCGCGACGGCGTGGAAGCCGCCGTGCGCTTCGACCTGGGCGGCTACCGCGACCTGAACGCCACCGTCTTCCTCGACGAATGGCTCATCCCCGTGGCCAGCCCCGAGTTCCTGGCCCGACACCCGCCCATCACCCAGCCGCAAGACCTGCACGGCGACTGGCTGCTGCACGACGGCAGCGCCTGGGACGGCGCCGACACGTACGAGGAGTGGCAGCACTGGTTTACGCAGAGGGGCGCCACGCCCCCACCCTGGGCGGGCGGCCAGCAGTTCAACCTGTCGCAACTGGCCCTGGGCGCCGCGCTCGCTGGCCAGGGCATTGCCATGGGCCGCGCCGCGCTGGTGCTGCAGGACGTGAAGGCCGGGCGCCTGGTGCCGCTGCTGGGGCGCAGCGTGCCATCGCGCGCGGCGTATTCGTTTGTGACCACCAGCCACCCCAGCCCCGCCATGCAAACGGTGCGGGACTGGCTGGGGGAAGAAGCACAGCGGTTTTGCGAAGAGCGGGCGCAGGTGCTGCCACCTCCGCTGGATGCCAGGTAGGTCGGGCTAGCGCAGCGTAACCCGACGCGACGCGTGGAGCCTGCGCGGGCTGTCGGGTTGCGCCCCCAAAAAAAACTGATCAAAAACAGCCTCTTGCGCGCGTCCATCATGCCCAATTAGCTATCATTTTTGATGTATCAGCAGACACATCCACCCACGCCCTCTCAGCGCTTGGCCCGCAGGTTGCGGGGCGCAAAACCAAACAGTTTGCGGAAGGCCGTCGCAAAGTTGGCCTGGCTGCGGTAGCCCGCCAGTTCGGCCGCCTGGGCAATGGTGAACCCCTGGGCGGTGATGGCGTCGGCCGCCCGGCGCAGGCGGCTCTCGCGCAGGTAGTCAAAGATGGGTTGGCCAAACGCCAGGCGGAACTGGCTTTGCAGGGTGCTGGTGTTGCAACCCATGTGCTGGGCGATGGCGTCCATCGCCAGGCCATCGGCCGCGCCGCTGTCCAGCCAGTCGCGCAGGCGTGCTGCGCGCTGGTGTTCCAGCGGGCGCAGCGTGTCGGGCTGGGGGGCCGTGCCGTGTGGGCCCGGCATGCAGGCGGGCGCGGCCGGGCCTGTTGGCAGGTGCTGCTGCCGCCAGTGGGCCAGGGCTTCAATCACCAGCTCCAGCGCCTGCTGCTCCTGCCGCAGGCTTTGCAGAGGGTCGTCGCGGGGACCGGTGCTGCGCAGCAACTGCTCTGCGATGCACATGGCACGGGGCGAGAGGGGCCAGCAGGCCAGTGCCAGGTGCGCCCCCTCCCCCAGGGCCGCCAGGCCCGCGCGTGCCAGCCACTGCGGCGTCAGCGTGAGAAAGAGCATGCGCTCGTGCGATGTGGCGCGGCAGCGGTGCTCGTACATGGTGGGTTCACGCAGGCAGATGGTGGCGCCGCGTGGGGCGGCAGCGGCGCCCACGCCCACCGCCAACGGCAGGTTTGTGGGACCGATGCGCAGACTGCCCCTGCCCTGCAGCTTGATCAGCACTTTGATGCCATCCTGGTCCAGCAGGAAACGGCTGGTCATGTCCTGCAGGTGCACCACATCCGTGCGGTGCAGAAAAAACCCCTCTTGCACCTGCACCAGCGACAGCGTGCCGTGCAGCACCTTGCCCCCTGCCGCCTGTTCCGACGCATCCAGCCGCGAGCCATCGGCCAGCCGGTGCAGCAAATCTGCACTCGGCGCGGGCACCGCGTTCGCAGGGTCGCGCCGGTTCACGATGCTGGCAAAGGTTTTGGTGGCTGCAAACATATTCCTTGTGGGCGCAAAAAAACGGCTGCACCGGGCTGCCGATACTACGCGATATTGATAATCATTCTCGATTAAACCCAGGCCACCAGGCTGCACGCAGCCCCTGCATGCCCCGCAGCGCACACCCGGCGGAGCCCCTGGGCCCTCCACACCGTTCTATGCACACCATCACCCCCCTCACCACACGCCTTCGCCCCCTGCTCCTGGCCCTGCCCGGGCTGTTTGCCACCACGCTCACCCTGGCCCAGGCCCCCGCCCTGGAGACCGTGGACGTGCGCGACAAACTGGTCTCCGACATCACCACCGCCGTCACCAGCCAGGCCGTGCAGGCCACCGCCGCCCGCAGCCTGGGCGAAATGCTGCGCGATGAAACGGCGGTATCGGTCGGCGGCGGCGCCGCCATTGCGCAAAAGCTCTACATCCGGGGCGTGGAAGACTCCATGCTCAACACCACGCTCGACGGCGCCTCGCAAAGCGGCCGCGCGTTCCACCACCAGTCGCGCCTGCTGATCGACCCCGAGCTGATCCAGCGCGTGGAGATCGACCGGGGCGCAGCCCCCGCCAGCGCCGGGCCGGGTGCCTTGGCAGGCTCCATCCGCATGACCACCAAGGACGCCAAGGATTTGCTGCGCCCCGGGCAGACGCTGGGCGGCACCCTGCGCGGCGGTGTGGCATCCAACGACGGGCAGCGCGGCGGCGCATCGCTCTACGGCCTGGCCGGTGAGCAGGTGGACTTTTTGCTGTCGGCCAACCGCGACAACAACAACGACTACCGGGCAGGCAACGGCACGCGGCAAACCTACAGCGGCTCCACCCAAAGCAGCGGCCTGGGCAAGATCAACTGGCGCATCGCCCCCGGCCACAAGCTCACGCTGGGCTACCAGTCGGTGCAGGACGAAGGCACACGCTACCTGCGCCCCAACTTCTGGCAGGCCCAGGGCAACTCGCTCATGCCGCAAAAAACCACGCGCGACACCCTCACCGCCACCTACCTGTTCGATGGCTCCGAGCACCTGCCCGCGCTGGAGCTGGGCCTGTTCTCCGACACCATGGAGGTGCAGCGCACCCCCACCACCGCCCAGCCCCAGTTCAACAAACCTCTGGGCTACCGCTTTGGCGAAAAAATCCGCTCCGACGGCGTGAACCTGAAGGCCGCCACGCGCGTGGGCGGCTCCACCGTGCGCTACGGCGCCAACTACCACCGCTTCGGGATGGACGCGGTCAACGCCCGTCCCCCCGCCACCTCCGCCAGCAACGGCCACGAGCGCAGCGACGTGAAGGGCCTGTTTGCCGAGGGCAGCCTGCCGCTGTCTGACCAGTGGCTGCTGGGCGCCGGGGCGCGCTACGACTGGTATGGCTACACCGACAACCACGGGCAACACATCGACAGCAGCGGCCTGAGCCCCAACGCATCGCTCACCTTCATGGCCACCGACGCGCTGAGCCTGCGCGCCTCGGCCGGGCGCACGCTGCGCGGCGCGGGCCTGAAGGAAGCCTTCTATGTAGACAACACCCGCTGGAAGAACGACCCGGCCCTGCAGCCCGAAAAGGCCGACAACATCGAGCTGGGCTTCAACTACACCGACGGCCCCTGGAGCGCCAAGGGCACGGTGTTTAGCCAGCGCATCCACAACTTCATCACCACCACCACGGGCACCACCTGGGCCATCGCCAACGTGGGCACCATGAAGTCGCAGGGCTACGAACTGGGCCTGGCCTGGGCGCAAGGCCCCTGGCGCACCAGCCTGGCCGTGGCCAGCGCCAGCCCCCAACTCAACGGCTACGACCTGGGCGACGAGGCCTACGGCCTGGGCGTCTCCACCGGCCGCAGCTGGAACCTGGCCCTGGGCCACCGCCTGGCCGCCTGGAACCTCGACGTGGAATGGGCCGCACGTTTTGTCGAATCCAAAACCGCCACCGAGTACCTCATCTCCGAGCGCCGCACCGCCACCAAGCGCAAGGCAGGCTTTGGCGTGCACGACCTGTACGTCAACTGGCGCCCCCACGGCAACGACCGCCTGCGCGTGACGTTTGGCGTGCGCAACCTGTTCAACAAGTCCTACTACGAACAAGGCAGCTACGCCTACTACGTGGACGCCACCGGCGCCCCAAGCGGGCGGGGCTTTGCCGAGCCCGGGCGCAATGTGCGGGTGGATGTGACCTGGAAGTTTTGAGGGGGCGCGGGCGGGGTGAGAGCCGTTTTCAGGCAAACGCCCCGCAGAACCCTCTGCACAAATCACCGCGCCGTGTGCATCTGCGGTCTCGGGCAGCCTGCGGCGTTGCAAATACTCGCAATAGCTACGGCTATTGCTGCGTTTTGCGCCTTGCAGCCCATCCCGATCCGCAGCGCCCACTTACCGCTCGATTCATGCAGAGGATCCCTCGGTCCGCAAGGGCCAGTGGGTGCGCATCACCGGCAAGCTGGTGGAGGTGAACCATGCAAGCGGCTGGCACTGGACCAGTTCGCTCAGCCGCACCGATTCAGGCGCCCGCGCCTGCGAGCTGGTGTGGGTGGAGTCGCTGCAGGTGGAGGACCGAGGGGAGCCCAAAGCGGAACAAAAACGGAACCCATGACGGCAGCAACGCCCCACAACGCTTCCAAATCAGTAGCTATCAGCCCATGACCATAGCGCGCAAGGCCCGGTTTTTACGCTAATCCCCACCACACTGTACGGTCAGCGCCCCGCCATGTGGGCCGAGCCTGGATACTGCAGCACAAGGGCGTGCCCGGCAGGCGTAAAACCCCCGCCACGCCCCACGCAGCAGACACCAGCGAACCCACACAAAGGATGCCCATGGCCAAGATCCTAGAAGTGAAGTACGAGCACCAGGCCGATGCCCGCGTGTGCGAGGTGGCCCAGAAGAGCCTGGCCGACCTGTGCTGGCACGAAGTGCACTACCCCGCACAGGCCAGCGGCGACGCGATCTGGTTCATGGTGGCCTATGCGAACCAGGCCAGCTTCAAGGTCTTGCGCGTCAAGCACGCCAGCCAGGCGGACCTGACACTCTTCAAGGTGGCGACCCCCGAGGAGGCCGGCTGGCGCACCAAGGACCACCTGCTGATCGGCAAACTGGGGAAGTAAGAGCCTCTTCAAAGCCCTGCGGTCCGCTCATTCCCCCACGCACTTTTGCACCTGCTCGCCCAGGCCGGTGGCCCCCAGACGCATCACGTCGCCGGGTTTGAGGAACCAGGGGGCGGGCTTTTGCCCCAGGCCCACACCAGCGGGTGTGCCGGTCAGGATCAAGTCGCCCGGCTCCAGCGTCATGAACTCGCTGATGTACGACACCACCGTGGGCACACCAAAGATGAAATTGCGGGTGCTGCCG
>JADMJR010000262.1 GCA_018780365.1 Acidovorax sp.
CCGCCATCCTGAAAAAGCTCGCGTGCTACAGCCGCACGCAGGCGGCGGTGCTGGTGAAAAGCCTGGAGACGGAAGACGGCGTGTCTTCCTGAGGTTGAGATCTGAATAAAAACGGCCGCTGTCGCCTATTCATCAAGCGCTGGCAGCTACTAAAAGTGTAGCGACAAGCGCAGCCTCTCCAACCGGGCGCAGCACCCTGCGCGAGACGCCGCGCAGCGGCTCAGGAGGATGCTCCCTGTCTCAGCAGTGTCTGGCTCACCAGCGCCCGCAGCGCGGGTGCGCGCACCGGCTTGGCCAGAAAGCCCCAGCCGCGTTCGGCGGCCTGGCGGCGCAGGGTGGCGTCGCGCTCGGCGGTGACCAGGATCACGGCGGGGGCCTGGCCCCAGCGCTCACACAACTGGACATAGACATCGGGGCCATGGTGCTGGCCGCCCAGGTGCACGTCCAGCAGCACCAGCTGGGGCGCCTGGCCGGGCTGGGCGGCGGCCAGGGCTTCGGGGGCGCCACCGGCCAGGGGCACGCTGCAGCCCCAGCGCTCCAGCAGGGCTTGGGTGGCGGTGCAGGTTGGCCCGTCGTCTTCGATCACCCAGGCGCTGCTGCCTTGCAGGGGGGCATCGTCGGCGGGTTGTAGCGCGGTGGCGGGGGCGGCGGCCTGCAGCGCGGCGGCCGGGTTGCCCAGCGGCACACACACCCAGAACACGCTGCCGCGCCCCAACTGCGAGCGCAGCCCGATCTCGTGGCCCAGCAGGCGGCCCAGGCGCTCGACGATGGCCAGGCCCAGGCCGGCACCCCGGTCGTCGGCGCGGCCCTCGTCCAGGCGGCGGAATTCTTCGAAGATCTCGCGCTGCAGCGCCTCGGGAATGCCCGGGCCCTGGTCGTGCACCTCGATGCGCAGGTGGTCTCCTGCCCTGCGGCAGCCCACCGCGATGCGCCCGTGTCGGCTGTAGCGGATGGCGTTGGAGACAAAGTTCTGCAGGATGCGGCGCAGCAGGTTCTCGTCGGTGCGCACCACGGCGCGCGTGGGTACGCACGACAATTTCAGGCCCCGGCTCTCGGCCAGCACGCCAAAGTTGTGGGCCAGCACCTGCAATAGCGGGCCCAGGGCCACGTCATGGATGTGCACATCGAACTGGCCCGATTCCATGCGCGAGATGTCGAGCAGGCTGTTCAAGATGGCGTCCTGCGCGGCCAGCGCGCCGTCGATGCTGTCCACGGCGTGGCGCTCGGCGTCACCCGGCACATGGCTGCGCAGCAGCGAGGTGAACATGCGCGCGGCGTTCAGCGGCTGGAGCAGGTCGTGCACGGCGGCGGCCACAAAGCGGGTTTTGGAGCGGTTGGCCTGCTCGGCCTCGCGCCGCGCGGCGTCCAGGTCGCGCGTGCGGTCGGCCACACGCTGCTCCAGCGCATCGGCCAGCGATCGCAGCTCGCGTGCGGCGTTCTTGTAGCTGGTGATGTCGGCGTAGCTGGTCACAAAGCCGCCTTCGGGCAGCGGGTTGCCACGGATCTCCAGCACGGTGCCGTCGCCCTTGGCGCTTTCGTGCAGGTGGGGCGTGCCGCTGCGCAGATGGGCCAGGCGGCGTGCGATGGCTTCTTCCACCGGGCCCGGGCCCAGCAGGCCCCGGCGGGCGTTGTGGCGCATCAGGTCTTCGATGGGGCGGCCCACCTGCATGAGGTCGGCGGGGTAGCGGAACAGCTGCACGTAGCGGGAGTTCCACGCCACCAGCTTCATGTCTGCGTCGATGATGACCACGCCCTGGGGCAGGTGTTCCAGGCTGCGGCTCAAGCCCGTGTCCGTTTGTTGCGCGGCTTGCTGCGCCGCCTGCACGATGCCGTCCTGCGCGGTGCGCAGCTCCTGCGCGTGCTGTTGCAGCACAGTCTCCAGCTCCTGGCGGCTGCGCTGGCGCAGGCGGGACAGGCGCTGGCGCTGGCGCACGAACAGCACCAGCAGGCCCAGCGCCAGCCAGCCGCCCGCGCCCGCAGCGGCGGCCCAGCGGCTGTCCGCGAAGCTGTTGTGTGTTTCGTGCAGCAGGTGCAGCTGCCACGGGGTACCGGGCATTTGCTGGGTCTGCCACAGCACGCGGCCGGGCAGCGCGGGGGCTTGCACGCTGACCAGCCGGCCACCGTGGTCCATGGCTTCCACCACCCGGTGTTCCAGCGGGCGCAGCGGTTGCTCGGCGTATTGCCGGGTGGCGTTGAGCTCGCGGCGCTCTTCGTCGTCCAGCGGCTCCAGCAGGCGGTAGCGCCAAGCGTCCTGGCTGGCCAGGAAGACCACCCCGTGCGCGTCGGATGCGAGCACGACGTCCGTCGTCTGCAGCCATTCGCGCTCCAGTTCCTGCAGCGCGATCTTGATGGCCACCAGGCCCAGCGTGTGGCCGTTTTCGTCGCGGATGGCCTGCGACAGGAAGTAGCCTGGCTCGCCCGTGGTCACGCCAATGCCGTAGAAGCTGCCACGTCCCTGGGCCAGCGCCTGCTGCACGTAGGGGCGAAAGCTGTAGTCCACCCCCACGTTGCTGGTGGTGGTGCGCCAGTTGCTGGCGGCCACGGCCAGGCCATCGCGGTTGAGCAGCGTGAGCGTGGACGACTGGCTGGCACCGTTGGCCTGCTCCAGCTTGTGGTTGAGCTGCGCCACCTCGGCCGGGCTCAGTGGGTGGGTCAGCGCGTTGCGCAGCTGTGCATCCAGCGCCAGCACCTCGGGCAGGGTGCGGTAGCGGTCGATGCGCTGGGCCAGCGCCTGGCCATACAGGGCCAGCTGGCGCTGCACGCTGCCGTTTTCTTCGTGCAGCGAACGCTGCCAGGCCCACTGTCCGGCCACAAACATGCTGCCCACCATGCCTCCGAGCAGGATCAGCAGCGTCCAGAATTTGTGGCGGCGGGGCGTCGGCATGTCAAAAAAGCGAGATCGTGAACAGGTTCTCGGGCCGCGTGGGGCCCGTTGGGTGTGCGAGGGGCGTGTGCCGCACCCGATGGGGAACTAAGTAATTACCCTGATTTTGTGGGGAGGCTCTCCTATGAAGCGACCCCTGACTAATACCAATAGGTTATCGGCTGAAACAAAGTGCAGCGGTACAAACGGCACCCTCAACGCACACCAGCTGCACCCCGCTGGTGCAGCCCCGTGATTTCTGGAGACATCCCATGCACGCCATTTCCGCCCCCACAGCCCACCCCGTGCGGCTGCCTTTTTACCGGCAACTGTACTTCCAGGTGGTGGCTGCCATCGTCCTGGGGGTGTTGTTGGGCCATTTTGAGCCCGCCTATGGCGAGGCGCTCAAACCGCTGGGTGATGCCTTCATCAAGCTGGTCAAGATGATCATCGCGCCGGTGATCTTTTTGACCATCGTGACCGGCATTGCGGGCATGTCGCAGCTCTCCACCGTGGGCCGTGTGTTTGGCAAGGCCATGGCGTATTTCCTGTTCTTCTCCACGCTGGCCCTGGTGGTCGGCCTGGTGGTGGCCAACGTGGTGCAGCCCGGTGCGGGCATGAACATCAACGTGGCCGACCTGGACCAGACCGCAGTGAAGAGCTATGTGGCCAAGTCGCACGAGATGAGCCTGACCGGTTTTGCGATGGACATCATCCCCAAGACGCTGGTGAGCCCGTTCGTGGGGGACAACATCCTGCAGGTGCTGCTGGTGGCGGTGCTGTTCGGCATCGGCCTGGCCATGGTGGGTGAGGCCGGCCGCCCGGTGCAGAACTTCCTGGAAGCCCTGACGACCCCCGTGTTCAAGGTGGTGGGCATCGTGATGAAGGCCGCGCCCATCGGTGCGTTTGGCGCCATGGCGTTCACCATCGGCAAGTTCGGCCTGGGTTCGCTCGTCAACCTGGCCTGGCTGGTGGGCTCGTTCTACATCACCTCGCTGCTGTTTGTGGTGGTGATCCTGGGTTTTGTGGCCCGGCTGTGTGGTTTCTCGGTGTTCAAGCTGTGCCGCTACCTGAAGGCCGAGCTGATGCTGGTGCTGGGCACCTCGTCGTCCGAGTCGGCCCTGCCGTCGCTGATGGAAAAGATGGAAAAGGCCGGTTGCAGCAAGTCGGTGGTGGGCCTTGTGGTGCCCACGGGCTATTCGTTCAACCTGGACGGCACCAACATCTATATGACGCTGGCGGCGCTGTTCATCGCCCAGGCCACCAACACCGAACTGACGCTGGGCCACCAGGTGGCGCTGCTGCTGGTGGCGATGCTCAGCTCCAAGGGCGCGGCGGGCGTGACCGGCGCGGGCTTCATCACGCTGGCGGCCACCCTGGCCGTGGTGCCTGAAGTGCCTGTGGCCGGCATGGCGCTGATCCTGGGCGTGGACCGCTTCATGAGCGAGTGCCGCTCGCTGACCAACTTCATCGGCAATGCGGTGGCCACCGTGGTGGTGTCGCGCTGGGAAAACGCGCTGGACCATGAACGCCTGGACGCCGCGCTGAACGGCCACCCCCTGCCCGCTGCCGCCGTGGCGGCGGCCGCACCGGTGGTGGCCGCCGAGGTGCCCGTGGGGGCCGTGGCCCGCACGCTGGCCTGATCCTTTTTGGCCGGATTCCGTTCAATGCGGCGCAGGCCCTGGGGCCTGCGCCGCATTTTTTTGTCGGGGCGGCGGGGTGCTGCGCTCAAGCACAATGGCGGCCCGCCCGGTTGCTTCCTGAAAGCCTGCTTGCACAGAACAACGGGGCACTACAAGGAATCCTCACCATGACGCTTGAAGCCGTCCTGGCCGCCCTGCACCTGGTGGCCATCCTCACCTTTGTGGTCTTTTTGTCGAGCCAGGCGGCGCTGTGCCGCATCGAATGGCTCAACGCCGCCGTGGTGGAGCGCCTGGCCCGGCTCGACGTGATCTATGGCGTGGCGGGCGTGGTGATGATCGCCAGCGGCCTGGCGCGGGTGCTCTGGGGCGTCAAGGGCGCGTCGTGGTATCTGTCGCAGCCTTTGTTCCACATCAAGATCACCATCGTGCTGGCGATGGTGGCCCTGTCTTTTGTGCCGTCGGCTGCGTTTCGCCGCTGGCGCCACAATCTGCGCAGCACGGGGGCCTTGCCGCAGGCGCACGAGGTGGCCAAAGTGCGCCGCCTGGTGATGGTCCAGTCGCATGTGCTGCCCGTGGTGGCGGTGATCGCCGTGTTCTGGGCGCGCGGCTGGTAGGGGGCACCCCAAGGGCGCAGCGATCTGCGCACCTGGCCAGAAGGTCAAAAAAAGAAAAGCCCGCCAGGCAGGGAGCCGGCGGGCTTTTTTCGCCACGCGGTGCGTGGAGGTATGTGGCTTACTTCTTCAGGCACTCGCTCATGAAGGCCTTGCGTTCGTCGCCCTTGAGCGTCTTGGTCTTGGCATCGGCATTGCAGGTCTTCATCTTGTCCTGCTGTGTGGCGGGCTTGTTGCTCAGGCAGGTCTTCATGAACGCCTTGCGTTCGTCGCCCTTCATGTCGCCAGCCTCCTTGTTGCAGGTGCCCATCTTGGATTGTTGCTTGGTGGGCTCTGCTGCGGATGCGGCAGGGGCCGCTGCGGTAGCTGCTGCGGCAGGCGCGGCGGCTGCGGCTTTGGCGGGCGCATCGGCAGCGTGCGCTGCACCAAACGAAAGGACCAGGCTCAGGGCAGACAGGGAGAGAAGCTTTTTCATAGGGGCTCCGGTAGGTGGTGGCATCAGACGCAACCTGCGTCGGATTGCCCGATTACAACGTATGGACACCAGGCAAGGCTGACACGGCAATGCGGGCCCACATAATTCCTGACAATCTGTTGCGTCTTGGCTGCGCTGAGAGCGCTGCGGGGCCGCAGGTATCGCCTGCGGGCAGCCCGCCTGCCGGGGTAGGGGCGGCACGGCCCGTAAAATCCCCCGATGCTCTCTGTCAAAAACGATCTGCTGGCCGCGCTTGCCGCCGAGCTGGACATCCTCTCCCCGGGCGCTGGCGCCAAGTCGGCCTTTGAATCCCCCAAGGTGGCTGCGCATGGCGATTTCGCCTGCACCGCCGCCATGCAGCTGGCCAAGCCGCTCAAGCTCAACCCGCGCGCGCTCGGCGAGCAGCTCAAGGCGGCGCTCGAGGCCACACCGGCCTTTCAGCGCTGGGTCGATGCGATCGAGATCGCGGGCCCCGGTTTTCTCAACATCCGCCTCAAGCCCGCCGCCAAGCAGGAAGTGGTGCGCGAGGTGCTGGCCGCTGGTGAGCGCTTTGGCTACCAGCAAGACAACGGCCAGCGCGTGCTGGTCGAATTCGTCTCGGCCAACCCCACTGGCCCGCTGCACGTGGGCCACGGCCGCCAGGCGGCCCTGGGCGACGCGATCTGCAACCTGTTCAGCACCCAGGGTTGGAAGGTGCACCGCGAGTTCTATTACAACGACGCGGGCGTGCAGATCCAGACGCTGACCACCAGCACCCAGCTGCGCGCCAAGGGCTTCAAGCCCGGCGACGACTGCTGGCCCACCGACCCGGAGAATCCGGCGTCCAAGGCGTTCTACAACGGCGAATACATCCAGGAAATCGCCAACGACTTCCTCGCCCAAAAGACCGTCAAGGCCGACGACCGGGAGTTCACCGCCAGCGGTGATGTTCAGGATGTGGAATCCATCCGCCAGTTCGCTGTGGCCTACCTGCGCAACGAACAGGACAAGGACCTGCAGGCCTTCAACCTCAAGTTCGACGAGTACTACCTGGAGTCGAGCCTGTACACCAGCGGCCGCGTCGAGGCCACGGTGAACAAGCTGGTGGCCAACGGCAAGACCTACGAGCAGGACGGCGCGCTGTGGCTGAAAAGCACGGACTACGGCGACGACAAGGACCGGGTCATGCGCAAGCAGGACGGCACCTTCACCTACTTCGTGCCCGACGTGGCCTATCACATCGCCAAGTGGGAGCGTGGCTTCACCAAGGTCGTCAACATCCAGGGCACCGACCACCACGGCACCATCGCCCGCGTGCGCGCCGGGCTGCAGGCAGCCGATGTGGGCATTCCGCAGGGTTACCCCGACTACGTGCTGCACACCATGGTGCGCGTGGTCAAGGGCGGCGAAGAGGTCAAGATCAGCAAGCGCGCGGGCAGCTACGTCACGTTGCGCGACCTGATCGAGTGGACCAGCAAGGATGCGGTGCGCTTCTTCCTGCTCAGCCGCAAGCCCGACACCGAGTACACCTTCGATGTGGATCTGGCCGTGGCGCAGAACAACGACAACCCGGTGTACTACGTGCAGTACGCCCACGCGCGCATTTGCTCGGTGCTACGGGCTTGGCAAGAGCAGGGCGGGGCAGACATGGCATCGCTGCAAGGCGTAGACCTTTCGGCGCTGGAAGGCCCGCAGGCCCAGGCCTTGATGCTGCAACTGGCCAAATACCCCGAGATGCTCACCGCCGCCACCGAGGGCGAGGCGCCGCACGATGTGACCTTCTACCTGCGCGACCTGGCCGCCAGCTACCACAGCTACTACGATGCCGAGCGCATCCTGGTGGACGACGAGGCGGTGAAGAAGGCCCGCCTGGCGCTGGTCGCTGCCACCGCACAGGTATTGCACAATGGCTTGGCCGTGCTGGGTGTGTCAGCCCCAGTCAGAATGTAAGCAGTTACTACCACTATGAAAAAGCAACAGACGGGCGGGACCATCATCGGCTTTATCGTTGGGGTCATCGTGGGCCTGGGGGCCGCACTGGCAGTGGCCGTGTATGTGACCAGGGTGCCTGTGCCCTTCCTCAACAAGGGAGGCGGGCGCACCGCCGACATGGACGCTGCCGAATCCCAGAAGAACAAGAACTGGGACCCGAACTCGCCGCTGTATGGCAAGAACCCGGCGCGCCCCACCACGCCGGCCGTGGCTGCGGCGGCATCCGCCCCCGCATCGGCCTCTGCGCCAGCGCCAGCACCCGATGTGCGCGCTGCCGCCTCTGCGCCCAAGGCCGCGGCCAGCAAGCCCGAGGCCGCCAAGGCCGAAAGCAAGCCCGGCGCCGACCCGCTGGGCGACCTGGCCGTGGCCAAGGCGGCCGCCAAGGGCAGCGTGGACCCGTTTGACTACTTTGTGCAGGCGGGTGCATTCCGCACGCAGGCCGATGCCGATGCCCAGCGCGCCAAGCTGGCCATGATGGGCTGGGAGGCCCGTGTGAGCGAGCGTGAGCAAAATGGCCGGGCCGTCTTTCGCGTGCGCGTGGGGCCGTTCACCAAGCGTGATGATGCCGAGCAGCTCAAGGAAAAGCTCGACGGCGCCGGGGTAGAGTCGGCGCTGGTGCGCGTGCAGCGGTAACCAGCGGCACGCTCCGGCTGAACTTTTTTCGGGGGCATGGCTCACATCCCCCATACCTGAAACAGGAGAGTCTTTGTCATGAAACGCCGTGAGTTTTCTTTGTCTGCCGCCTCGGCAGTTGCCGCTTCCGCCCTGACGCTGCCCGTCGCCACCCCCGCGCTGGCCCAGGCCCGCCAGTTCAAGGAGGGCAAGGACTTCAAGCGGCTGGACAAGCCCGTGGCGCCCGATGCGCCCGCTGGCAAGGTCGATGTGATCGAGTTCTTCTGGTACAGCTGCCCCCACTGCAACGCCTTTGAACCCTCGCTGGACGCCTGGGTCAAGGCTGCGCCCAAGGATCTGAGCATCCGCCGCATGCCTGTGGCCTTCAATGCCAGTTTCATTCCCCAGCAAAAGCTTTATTACGCCCTGGAAGGCATGGGCAAGCTCGAAACCCTGCATGCCAAGGTGTTCCGTGCGATCCATGTGGAAAAGCTCAAGCTCGCCAAGGACGACGAAATTTTTGCCTGGGTGGCCCAGCAGGGCGTGGACGCCGCCAAGTTCAAGGAGGTCTACAGCTCCTTTGGCGTGTCCAACCAGATCCGCCGTGCGTCGCAGCTGCAGGACGCCTATGGCGTGGAAGGTGTGCCTTCGATGGGCGTGGCCGGCAAGTTTTACACCGACGGCACCATGGCTGGCAGCATGCAGACCGTGCTGCAGGTGGTCGAGTACCTGGTCTCCACGAACCGGAAAGGCTGACGGCAAGCTGCCGATGGCCCTCTGGCACCCTGCCAAAAGCCCGCACAAGCGGGCTTTTTTCATGGAGGGCGCAAACGGGTGGCTACAATGATTGCAAGATTCGTGCCCTATGAACCACCGCATCCTCCCCCTCCTCCTGCTCGCCGCCCTGGCCTGTCCCCTGGGCGTGGCGCACGCCGAAAAGGCGGACCGCACCAAGCCCATGAACATCGAGGCTGACACCCTGCGCCACGATGAACTCAAGCAGACCAGCGTGTTTTCGGGCCGCGTGGTCATGACCAAGGGCACCATCGTGCTGCGCGGTGCGCGGCTGGATGTGCGCCAGGATGCCGATGGCTACCAGTTTGGCGTGGTCACGGCCGAGGCCGGCAAGCGCGCTTTCTTCCGCCAAAAACGCGACACCGTGCCCGGTGCGCCCGACGAGTACATCGAGGGCGAGAGCGAGGTCATCGAGTACGACGGCAAGGCCGACAACGTGCGCTTCATCACCCGCGCCGAGCTGCGCCGCTACCGGGGTGCTGCGCTCAGCGACGAGATCACGGGCGCCGTGATCGTCTACAACAACCTGACCGACGTGTTCTCGGTGGACGGCAAGCGCACCACCACCAATGCCGCAGGCGATACCCCTGCACCGGGCAGCCGCGTGCGCGCCGTGCTGGCCCCCAAGGATCCACCGGCTGGCGCGGCGGCCCCTGAGGCAGCCCCCTCCGCCTCGGCCCCGGTGCTGCGCCCCAGCAGCAGCCTTGGCGGCGGCGCCAAGTGAGTGGGCCTGTCGTGAGCCCCGGCCCTGACACACCGGCGGGCCGCAGCCTGGGGCCCGATTCCCCGTCGGGTAGCCGCCTGGAAGTCCAGCACCTGGCCAAGTCCTACGGCAGCCGCAAGGTCGTCAAGGATGTCTCGCTGGTGGTGCAAAAGGGCGAGGTCGTCGGCCTGCTGGGCCCCAACGGCGCAGGCAAGACCACCTCGTTCTACATGATCGTGGGCCTGGTGCGCAGCGACGCGGGCGACATCCGCATCGACGGCCAATCGGTGGCCCACATGCCCATTCACCGCCGCTCGCGCCTGGGCCTGTCGTACCTGCCGCAAGAGGCCTCCATCTTCCGCAAGCTCTCGGTCGAGGAAAACGTGCGCGCCGTGCTGGAGCTGCAGCGTGGCGACGATGGCCAGCCGCTCACGCGCGATGCCGTCGAAGAGCGCCTCACGGCCCTGCTGCAGGAACTGCGGGTGGACCACCTGCGCGCCTCGCCCGCCATGGCCCTGTCGGGCGGCGAGCGCCGCCGCGTCGAGATCGCCCGGGCGCTGGCCACACAACCGCGTTTCATCCTGCTGGATGAGCCCTTCGCCGGCATCGACCCCATTGCCGTGATCGAGATCCAGCGCATCATCGGCTTTCTCAAGGCACGTGGCATCGGAGTGCTCATCACCGACCACAACGTGCGCGAAACCCTGGGCATCTGCGACCACGCCTTCATCATCAGCGACGGCCGTGTGCTGGCCCAGGGCACACCGTCCGAGATCGTGGACAACGCCGAAGTGCGCCGGGTGTACCTGGGCGAACATTTCCGCATGTGATGAAACCAGGCCTCTCGCTGCGCGTCTCGCAGCATCTTGCACTGACCCCCCAGCTCCAGCAGTCCATCCGGCTGCTGCAGTTGTCCACGCTTGAACTCTCGCAGGAAGTCGAGCAGATGCTCGATGAAAATCCTTTCCTCGAACGCAATGCCGATGAGGCTCCGCGCGAGGAGTTTGGCCTCGAAGCCGCCGACACGCCCGCGCAAGCCGACGACTACAGTGCGGATGATGCTATATTTTCAGGAGCTACAAGCGTAAGCGCAGCGGGCGCAGAAGGCCAAAATGAAGCAGAAACACCGAGCTCTGGCGCCGATGAGCCCGACTGGAGCGGCGACGGCACGGTAGAGATGGCGCCCAACGACGCCGAGTGGGGCGGCGATGCGCCCGCTCGCAACCGCAACGACTCCGAAGGTGATGAGGCCGACGCCACCGAGCTGGCGCGTTCGCACGAATCGCTGACGGCCTTTTTGCACCGCCAGGCGCTGGCGCTGCGCCTGTCCGAGATCGACCGCGCCGCGCTGCGTTTCCTCATCGAATCGCTCAACGACGACGGTTATCTGGAAGAACCGCTCGAAGAATTGGCCATCAGCCTGGCCGGGCCAGACGACCTGGAGCAGATCGAAGAACTCGTGCACCGTTTCACCGTGGCCCAACGCCTGCTGCAAAGCCTGGAGCCCGTGGGCGTGGGCGCACGTGGCCTGGGTGAATGCCTCACCTTGCAGCTCAAGGCCCTGGCCGCCGACGAAGACAGCGAGATCGACCCCGACACCGTGCAGACCGCACTGCGCGTGTGCCAGCAGCCGCTGGAGATGCTGGCGCGCCGCGACATCCGCCGCCTGACGCAGCTGTGCGGCGACGGAGAGGAACGCACCCGCGCGGCCATGGCCCTCATTGCCCGGCTGGAGCCACGCCCCGGCCGCCGTTTTGCCGATGTGGAGCGCAACATCATCGTGCCCGACGTCATCGTGCGCAAAGCCGGGCGCGCCAACGGGCGTGACGGCCAGCACAACTTCATCGTGGCGCTCAACCCCGACGTGATGCCGCGCCTGCGTGTGCACGACATCTACGCCGGCGCTCTGCGCGGCCACAAAGGCGGCGAGGGCCACCAGGGCATGCAGCAGCGCCTGCAGGAGGCGCGCTGGTTCATCAAGAACATCCAGCAGCGCTTTGACACCATCCTGCGCGTCTCGCGCGCCATCGTCGAGCGGCAGAAGAACTTCTTCACCCATGGCGAGCTGGCCATGCGCCCCCTGGTGCTGCGCGACATTGCCGACGAGCTGGGCCTGCACGAATCCACCATCAGCCGCGTGACCACCGCCAAGTACATGGCCACGCCGATTGGCACCTACGAGCTGAAATACTTCTTTGGTTCGGGCCTGGGCACGGAGACCGGCGGAAACGCATCGAGCACTGCCGTGCGCGCGCTGATCAAGCAGTTCGTGGCCGCAGAAAGCCCCGCCAAGCCGCTGTCCGACAGCCAGATCGCCGAGATGCTCAAGGAGCAGGGCATCGAGTGCGCGCGCCGCACCGTGGCCAAGTACCGCGAGGCGCTCAAGATCGCCCCGGCCAACCTGCGCAAGGCGCTGTAAGCAGGTACCCCCTGAGTCGCTTCGCGCCTTCACCCCTCTCTCGACTCGCTGCGCGAGTCGGGAGGGGGACGCCCCCAGTGCGGCGGGGCGGCCCTTGCACGGGGGCGCTGATGTGGGGTGTGCCCTTTTCATGGGCCATGGGCAGGGACACCGAGCCAACATTAGACATGGCACCGCCGTTGGAAGGCTGGTGCGACGGTGGCGCCCTGATCTGGGCCACCTACCTCAGCGCGACGCCTGGGCCGGCGCACGCCGCAGCGAGCGCAGCAGCTCCAGCGCCTGGGCCGCAGGCTCCTGCGGAGCGCCGTTGACCAGCACCGTGAAGGTCACGCGCAACTCGTTCATGCCCAGCACGCCCTGGGTCAGGTGCTGGTAGCCATCGGGTTCGGGCGCGCGGTCGGTGGCCGAAAAGTAGTAGCCCGTCTTGCCCGGGGCGCTCAGGTCCTTGAGGGGCAGATCGCTCTCGACGGCCTTGGGCTGGGCCCGGGTGGCACCCGCCTGCACCAGCGCCCGCAACTCGTCGGCGGTGGGGGCCTTGGGCGCGCTGCCCACAGGCCAGAGGGGCGTGATGAGCATCTGCAATGCCTTGGCGTCAGGGCCGCTGATGGCCACCGAGGGCGGCAACTCCCCATGCGGGCGGCGGACCTGGGCGCGCCATTGCGCGGGCAGGTCGATCACCAGATCGTCGCGGCCGGGCAGGGGAACGCGCAGTTCTTCGGCGAGAACGGGCAGGCACAGGGCAAAAGCAATGGACGCGAGGGCGGAGCGGAGCATGGAGCGGGCGAAGGGGGGCACTGGCGTTTGGCAAAGACGGCATCGTAGGACGGGGCACTGAAGCCGTTCACCCGCTGGCCATTGGTGAGCAGCACCGGCACGCCGCGCGCACCGATCTGCGCAAAGGCGGCCTTGCCGGTCGGGGTGTCCACATCGAATTCCCGGTAGGCAACGCCCTTGCCACCCAGGTAGGCCTTGGCCGCCTTGCAGTAGCCGCACCAGGTGGCCATGTAGAGCGTCACCTCGCCCCGGGGCTGGGCCGCTTTCTGGGCTTCTGCAGGCGCCTGGCCTGGCGTGGCGGCCGGCGGTGGGTTGCCCGGGACCACGCTGATGGGCGGGGCCTCGAGCTTCACGGTCTTTTGCCCCGAACCGGACGCGGGCGGCTGGTCGCCGTAGACGACCTTGCCGCTCGCATCCACGGATTTGTACAGTGCCTGGGCATGCGCTGCACCCACCAGTGCGGCGGCAGACAGGGCGAGGACCAGGCCGTGGCGCAGAGGGGGCATGGGGGCTCCGGGTAAAATCGGTATCCCGGGAGCATAAGAGACTTCTGCCGCGCCCTGCGGCCCAGTGGGGCAACGCCCTCACCCGTATGGGGCACCCTTGCAGCCCCTGATGCCCTTTGGTGGGATTTTTCGGAGGGCGTCCTGCCCCCGGTTCGCTGCCTTTTTCCGATCTCCTGTTTCCCCGCACCATGGCCCGCATTGTTTTTGACCTTCCCGCGCATTTCGGTTTTGCCACCGAAATGCAGATCTACATCAGCCATGTCAACCAGGGCGGGCACCTGGACAACGCGCAGCTGCTGAGCCTGGTGTCCGAGGCGCGGGTGCGCTTTTTCCAGTCGCTGGGCTACCCCGAGGCCGATGTGGGTGGCCTGTCCATCGTGGTGGGCGACATCGTGGCGCAGTACAAGTCCGAAGGTTTTCATGGCGAAACCATGCGGGTGGAGATGGCGCCCACGGATTTCAACCGCTACGGCTTCGACCTTGTGTTCCGTATGACGGAGAAGACCTCCGGCCGCGAAGTGGCGCGCGGCAAGATCGGCATCGTCTTCATCGGTCGCAGCGACCGCAAGGTGGCCGCCATTCCCGAATCGATCCGGCAACTGCTGCTCCAGCGCGCACCGGGCATGGCCGCCTGAAGGCGTATCCTCTCGCCAGTCTTATGAACCAACTCCAACTTTTTCTCCCTTGCGCCGCTGGTGTGGAGGGCTTCCTGGCCGACGAGGTGCACGGCATCACCGGCCTCACGGGGCAGGACCTGCTGGTCGGCCGGGGCGGTGTGCTGCTGCGCGCGTCCTGGCGCGAGGCGCTGCTGCTCAACCTGCACAGCCGCCTGGCCCAGCGCGTGCT
>JADMJR010000172.1 GCA_018780365.1 Acidovorax sp.
TATGAAAGCATTCTTTAATAAGCGGCTGCGGTATTAAAGCATTCTTTAATATGAAGGCGCGGTATGCAAGCGTGCTTTCATGGACCCGGTGGACAAGTGGCCGCCAGCGCCTGTGCTTGGAGCAATTTTTTGAGCCAAAACGAACGCTAGCGCTTTATGCATAAGCGCAAGCAGCTATAAAAAGCAGAGCGATCATGCCTCTAACGCGCCACCCACGGCGGCTTCGGTGGCGACCTGGGCGTCGGACAAGCGCAACTGGCCGGAGATCAGGCGGGGGAGCAGGGTGTCGCGGAGGGTGGAGAGGGTTTCCGCGGTTGATGAGTTGTGGCTGCGCTGCAGTTCCGTTGTCGAGACTACGTCCTCGAAGGCAGAAAGCAGCGCATCTGGCGGCAGGAGCACGGGAACAGAGCCAAGGATGCCCGTGTTGATGTTCGGCATGGTGGCGCCCACCGCATGCTGTACCAGCCAAGTGCGGGCCTGAGCCGAGTCCAGTGCCATGGACAAAAAAGTTGAAGAGCGCCAACTTTTGCCTGGGCGAAGCAAAAGGCAACCTGTGCCGCACAGCCAACCAGCTTCTCTTTGTGTGATGAGCGCGTGGCGTTCTACGTCACCCCGGCGACTGAAAACAATGTCGCCCGCGATCAGTTTGTGTCTTGAAAGGCGATCGGCGTTTTCCTGGCTCACTCGTGCAACCGAGTCGGTCATGACCCGGCGGTCCTTGATGTCTTTTGGCATGACCACCGGCACGCCGGAGTCCACGTAGTCCGACGCATGGAGTTGGCTGCCAAAGGGCCCTGTTTGGATGCTCCCATGGTGCGTTGAAGTCAGGTCGGCCAGGTGGCTCATTCGCCACCCCTTCGGCACCCACTCCAACTCCGACTCCTCCAGCGCATCGGGGAACAGCGCGGCGGTGGCTTGGTCCATGCCTTCGGGGGCGCGGCCTTCCATCTTGGCGCGCACGGGGTCGAAATCGACAAACCACGACTTGAACAGCGCCTGGGCGATGGCTTCGAGCGTGGCGTTGGTTTCGCGCAGGAGGGTGATGCGGTCGTCGAGCCCGCCGAGAATTCCAACTATCTGGTTCTGCACATTTATCGGCGGACAAGGAACTTCGATCCGCTTGAGATTTCCTTGCGTCAGTTTTGGCATCACAGCGCCCGTGAGATAGGCACTGATGTCGGTAGCGAGTAGAGCGTATTGAAGAAAGCGTGTACTGGCACGCTCGTTGCCCGTGACGATGTGGGCATGGTTGTTCACCCAAAACTTTCCGTCCGCGATAAACGCGAATGGCGTTTGCCTAGTTTTGAGGTTTTCACCGTCCTCCGCTATCAGCAGGTGTTCGCCCTCAAAAAGGAACCCATCAACATAGTCAACGATCCCAGAAGCTCCGTAGTACGGATAGGGCCCCGGCTTCCTATCTGCTTCTTTAACCGGCTTGCGGCGGGTATCCAAATTCACGGTCAGCTCACCAAGGTGAGCCAGATCCCACTCAGAACTCATACCCCAGCCCCCCCAACTTCTGCCGAATCACCGCATCCAACTCCGCGCCCTTAGCCATCTGCTCGCCCAGCTTCTCCGTCAGCTTGACCATCTTGTCGGCAAAGGCTTCGTCGTCGTCTTCCACCGCCTCGGCGCCCACGTAGCGGCCGGGGGTGAGCACGTGGCCGTGCTGGGCGATTTCGGCCAGGGGCACGCTGCGGCAGAAGCCGGGGATGTCTTGGTAGATGGCGGGGTGGCGGGGGTGGGCTTCGACGGGCTCAGCCTGAACGGAGCTGGCGGTGGGCGCGGGCTCGCCGCGCCAGGCGGCTACGGTGGCGGCGATGCGGTCGATGACCTCGTCGGTCAGTTCGCCCTGCACGCGGCTGATCATGGTGGCGAGCTTGCGGGCGTCGATGAACAGCACCTCGCCCTTGCGCTTTTTTCTCTTGGCCAAAAACCACAGGCACGCCGGGATCTGGGTGTTGAAAAACAGCTGGCCGGGCAGGGCGATCATCACTTCCACCACGTCGGCATCGACCATGGCGGCGCGGATCTGGCCTTCGTTGTTCTGGCTGCTGCTCATGCTGCCATTCGCCAAAACAATTCCAGCCCGCCCCGTGGCTTTGAGGTGGTGCAGCATGTGCTGCAGCCAGGCGGTGTTGGCGTTGCCGTGGGGTGGGTCGCCATATACCCAGCGGGCGTCACCCTGCAGGCTCGGATGCCACCAGTCGCTGATATTGAAGGGCGGGTTGGCCAGGATGAAGTCGGCGCGCAGGTCGGGGTGCTGGTTGCGCACAAAGGTGTCGGCGGGTTCGCGCCCCAGGTTGAAGTCGATGCCGCGAATGGCCAGGTTCATGGCGGCCAGGCGCCAGGTGGTGGGGTTGCTTTCTTGCCCATAGATGGACACATCGCCCTTTTTTCCGCCGTGTGCTTCGATGAACTTTTCACTCTGCACAAACATGCCACCGCTGCCGCAGCACGGGTCGTACACCTTGCCGGTGTGCGGGTTGAGCACGGCCACCAGGGTTTTGACGATGCTGGCGGGGGTGTAGAACTGCCCGCCGCGCTTGCCTTCGGCGCTGGCGAACATGCCTAGAAAGTATTCGTACACCTGGCCCAGGGTGTCGCGGGCCACGTCGGGGGTGTCGCCAAAGCCTATTGTTGACACCAAATCGACCAGTTCGCCCAGCTTACCGTCGGGCAGCTGCGCACGGGCGTAGCGTTTGTCCAGGATGCCTTTGAGCGTGGGGTTCTCGGCCTCGATCAGCGTCAGCGCGTCGTCAATGCGTTTGCCAATGTCGGGCTGCTTGGCGCTGCTGCGCAGTTGCTCCCACCGGGCGGCTTCGGGCACCCAGAAGACGTTGGCTTCTTTGTAGTAGTCGCGGTCTTCCAGCTCGGCCGCAATGTCGGCGGGGTCGGCGTCGCCGTAGAAGTATTCGTCGTTGGGGTCTGCCAGGCGCAGCACCAGCGTGGCGTGGTGGGCGGCAAAGGTGTCAGAGATGTATTTGACGAAGATGAGGCCGAGCACCAGGTGCTTGTATTCGGCGGCGTCCATGTTGGCGCGCAGCTTGTCGGCGGTGGCCCACAGGGTTTTCTTTATGTCTTGGAGCATGTGGCTGCGGTGTGTGATGCGCTTATGGCAGCCGGCAGGCAGGCCCGCCGCACACACTGCGAAGACCCTGCCACGGGGTTGCTTCTTTGAATACTACTATTTTGATAGCTGCTAGCGCTTATCCAATAAGCGCTAGGGGCAATTTTGACCATGAATCTGGTCTCGACAGGAATCGAAAAGTGTCTCGGAAGCCGCGCGGAATATAGCTTTCTATATTTTCTCTGTGGTGGATACCAACGAAAGAACCATCATTTCTAAAAGTGTCCCCACGTTGTGCTGATCCGACAACTCAAACTGTCCGGGCGTGAAGCCGCGGGTGGGGGAGGGCGTTACCTCGGCAAGTATTGTGCCGCAACCCATGGATGCCGGAGGTGAGGCTCTGTGGGCAGTTAGTGAAACACACACGTGCACCGTACACGTACCCCGCTCACTGACCAAAGGTCAGTGTGGGTTTTGTGCCCCCTTCTTCCCTATGAAAACAAGGGGGCACGCTTTGTGCACGGAAGGGGGCACAAACCACCAAATTGCCCAGATCGCGCGTGCCCCCTTCTGCGGTCCATTTGTTGCAGCTGCGGCACAACTTGCCTATGACCCTATCTGCCTCATCAACTGCCCGGCACCGACCTTGCACCCCCTATCCAGAATGCGCCTTGGGCCGATGCCCTTCATGAAGTTTTTGGGGCTCAAAAACCCTGCTCTATAAGTCCATGGTGCCCGATGGTGCCCTTGGTGCTTTCAACTACAAGGGCCATTTCCGGAACGCACTCTTATCGCAAGTGTTATCCGCGCGTTCGGCGGATGGTCGTGTTATCGCAACTTTGGCTAGCTTTCAACATCACCCGCCGTGCGCTCAAACGCAAGCGCTACATCCTCCACGGCGGCAAGCTGCCGGGCCACTTGCCAGCGCGCCAGCACTTCACCGCTGAGCCGCGCCCAGATGTGGGCGGTTCCGGCGGCACCTTCTGCCGTTAGGCGATGCACGCGCCAGAGCTGGGCGCGCCGGGTCGCGGTGGCCTGTGGGTTGGTTCGGCCGGACTTGTCCGGCGCGACTCGCAAGGCGGTTTCGATGCAATCCACAAGCTGCCCGAAGCCGTCGCCATGCAACCGCTCAAACAGCCGTGCCCTGCATGCCGTCTGTACTGTCCGCAAGTGGCGCCGCTGCTCATCACTGAGTCCCAAGGCCAGGACAAGCCCGCGCACATTGCCGGAGCGCCCAAACTGCCGCAACACCAACCGCCACCAGCCACTGGACCCGCTGGGGCTCTTGAGAATGGCCCGCGCCAGCCCGTAGCGCCCACGGTGCCCCGGATCGGAGGCCGCAATCCAGGCCAGATCGCTCGCGAACTCGACAAAGCGGCCCTGCAGCCCAAGATGCCAAGGGCGCGGCCCGCGCAGCACGGGCGGCACTCCCCGTCGCATCAGCTCCATGTGCAGCGCCAAGAGCAACGCAGGGTCACTGCAGGTCTCGACCGACGCCCGGAGGTCAAGGGTGTCCCGCCCGGCCAGCGCCGCCACGCGTAGGTTGAAGCGCTCCAGGTCGCCACCACGCTTGCGCGCCACCAGTTCCGGGACAGTAAAAAGGCCGCACTCGGCGGCCTCTGTCACGTCCAAATCAATGGCCGGATGCGTGCCCATCAGGTGGTCAGCATCTGCCGGGCGTGATGATGAACGCTGCCCCCGGAGTCGCCATCTTCAGCGCAGGGGCTCACCACCACGGCGCCGCCCGTTACCGCGTCCACGATGGCCAGGACATCAACGCCACCCCAGCGAAGCACATGTACCTGCTGTGCCGGATACTCCAGGGTTGCAATGCGCTCGCCCGTGTCCAGCATGTCGGCAAGCTGTCCCATATCAACGTGTGAGATTTGCATGGTCAGAACTCCAGGCGGACACCAAAGCGCCCAAGTGTGTTTTTGGTTTCGGTGATGGCCGCGACAAGGCCCGCCTCCATGGGGTGGCCGGGCGTCAGTTCGTCCAGGAGGCCCAGAAGCTCCCGGATGAACTCGACCCCGTGATTGATGCAGCGCCAGCGGTATTCATGGTCGCGGATTGCTTCGGGCGTCATCATCAGCACGCTCCCCGATTCGCCATCCAGGCGTCAACATCTGATTTCAGGTAGCCCACACAGCGACTGCCGGGTGGCCCGAGTGGGACGGGGCGGGGGAAGCCCTGGGACTGCCAGCGCCACAGCGTGGCGAGGCTGATATTCAACAGTGCGGCAACCTGCTTGCGCCGCAAAACCATGCTTTCCATACGAACTCCGGTGGTTAAAGACTGGTTGAATGGTTGCAGGAAGCGTCAGGTCAGGGCAGGGGGCTACAAATCATTTGTAGCCCCCTACTCCCACCCGAAATATTCGTTTAGAAGGTCGCGGATTTCGCCTCGACACTTTTTCTCCTGCTTGGGCTCCTGCCGCGTTTTGTTCCTCTTGGCGGCTACGAATTTCTCGTAGGCCACATCCTCAACGGCCTGCTTGAAGGACTCGCGGCGGGTCGTTCCGGTATGTTTTAGCTTCTGGAATGCCTCGTCCGCAGCATCAACAATCACCCGGCGCAAGTCCCATACCTCGGTCGCTCCCACCCGGTTTTTGGCCCTGAGGGCGGTAGCAAGATTGGCAGGCATGCCGTCATACGCGCGCAGCGCTGCCAGCAGGTAGCGCACCAAGTCCGGGGTGGCAGAGCTGGCCAGGATTGCGGCGTCCGTGGGGCTCTCCGAAAATGCCTTCGCCGCGCTACGCTTCAAATCTGCGAAGGCCGTTTCAGGGGAGGCCATTTGTGGGGAAGGCGTTTCGCGGGTCGGGCGCTCGCTGAAAATGTGAAGGCCATCACCTAGGTTTTTCAGTGCGCCCCGCACCTCAACATCGGCGTCGGTTGCAAGCACCTGTGAACTGCCCACAACCAGAGCTACCCCAAGGGCTAGGGCCTGGGAGTGCCGTTCTATCATCGGGGCGAGCATCTGAACCGCCAACAATTCCCTTGCCTCAAATTCCTGCTCAGTCATCGCAGCGTACAAGTCGCGGGCCTTTTGCGGTTCATCGCTCATGCGGCCCGTCCAATAGGCACCACGTCCGCACCCCTGCGCAGCTTGTCCAGATAGTCCGCCCACCGCTGCATCATTTCCCGCCGCGCTGGCAGGTGCGCGGTGCGGTTGTAGGCCCTGCCGTTGGCGTCCTTCACCGCATGTGCCAGTTGGTGCTCGATCAGGTCCACGCGCTCGCCTAGCACTTCGTCCATGATGGTGCGCGCCGTGGCCCGGAAGCCATGGCCGGTGTGAACCTCGTTGCTGTAGCCCATGCCGCGCAAGGCAGCATTCACCGTGTTTTCCGACATTGGGCGTTCACCGGTGCGCACTGAGGGGAAAAGGTACCTTCCATGCCCGGTGATGGTTTGCAGGCCCCGCAGAACCTCCACAGCCTGCCGGGACAGCGGAACGATGTGGTCGTTCCCCATCTTCATCTTGCTACCGGGAATACGCCACTCTGCCGCCTCCAGGTCAATTTCGGCCCATTCACCAGTGCGCAGCTCGCTGGGGCGAAGAAACACCATGGGCGACAGCTTCAGCGCCGCCACGCTGTAGAGGTGGCCGCTGTAGCCATCAATGGAGCGCAGCAGCTCGCCCAGCTTTGCTGGGTCTGTGATGGCGGCATAGTGCTTTTTCTCGGCTTGCTGGAGTGCGCCGCGCAGGTCGGCGGTCACGTCCCGCTCTGCAGAGCCCTCAGACACTGCAAACCGGAACACCTGCCCGCATATCTGGAGAATGCGCTTGGCGCTATCGATCACACCCCGGTCCTCCATCCTGCGCGCCACGGCCAGCACGTCGCGCGGCCCGATGGTGGTGATGGGCATCTTGCCGATGTAGGGGAGCACGTCCTTGCGCAGCCACGTTGCCACCTTGTCCTGGGTGACAGCGGCCCGCTTTGCCGCCGTGGCCTTCAGCCACTGCTCAGCAACCACCTCAAACGTGTTCCCCGCCGCTGCCGCCTTCGCCAGCTTTTCCTCGCGCTTGGCTGTTCCCGGGTCGATACCGTCTGCAAGCTGCGCGCGGGCCTTGTCGCGGCGCTGGCGGGCCTGGGCAAGCGTGACGGCGGGGTACACACCAAGCGCCAGCGTCTTTTGCTTGCCGTTGAAACGGTAGCTCATCCGCCAGTATTTGCCCGCGTCCTTGACGTGCAGGTACAGCCCTTGCCCGTCAGTGTGCTTCTCGCCAGTCTTTGTGCCCTGGGGCTTGGCGTTCTTTATGAAAGTGTCGGTTAATGCCATCGTCTACCCCGTGTTGGTATCTACTTTGTTGGTGCCAGCAGGTACCGCCAGAAGTACCACCGAATTGTTGGTATGTCATGGTACCCAGTGAAACTTCTTGAGGCAAAGAAAAACCCGCGTGCCCAAGAAGCATGCGGGTTTTAAAGAGGTTGTGATGCGCTATGAAACCATCACTTGGTCCCCTCGACAGGAATCGAACCTGTATCTAGCGCTTAGGAGGCACTCGTTCTATCCATTGAACTACGAGGAGGCAAGACAGCCGCGCATTGTAGTGGGCGTATGCACGCCCTCTGGTGTGCGCGGCCTCAGTCGTACTTCACGGTGTAGATGATGTCCACCGCGCTTTTCTCGCCGGTCTGCCCGCGCAGGGTGAGGCGGCGCGAGAGGTCATAAAAGATGTACAGCGTGCCCAGCGTGCCCGACAGGCTGCGCTCGTACGTCACATACAGATCCTTGGACAGGCGCTTGCCGAAGGTGAGGGCGGCGGCGCTGGCGTCGTCGCCCGCCGTGGCGCTGCGAAACCCGATTTCATCGAGGCCCAGGCGGCTGGCGGCGTTGGCGGTGGGGTTCTTGCTGCCGTTGCGCCCCAGCAGCGCCAGTGCGGCCTGTTGCAGCATGGCGGCTTCGGCGCCACCGGCCGAGGCGTTGCGGCCCAGCACCACCCACGAGAGTTTTTCGGCGTCGGGCAGGTCGGGGTCGGAATAGAGCTTGACGCGGGGCGCCTGCGCGCTGCCCGTGACCTGCACGCCCGCGCGCACGCTGATGTTGGGGCGCAGCGCCAGGATGTCGAGCGAGGGGTTGTTGTAGGGGCCGTTGAAGCGGATCAGGCCCGTCTCCACGTCCAGCATCTGGCCCCAGGCGCGGTAGCGGCCTTCGTCGGTGCGCACTTCGCCGGTCACGCGGGGTGGGGCGCCGGGCACGGCGCTGCTGCGGATGTCCACCTCGCCCGTGAGCCGTGTGGTGATGCCCTGACCGCTCAGGGCAAAGTCGCGCCCCAGGTTCAGGGTGATGGCAATGTCGGGGGGCTTGGCGGTTTCCGCCTGCGCCGCCACCTGGCTGGCTTTGGCGGCGGTCTGGGCCTTGGCCTGGTCTTCGCGGTCTTTGGCGGCAGAGCGCACGACCACGTCCGAGCCCAGGCTGGGTGCCGATTCATCGGGCAGGATGATGGTGGCGCGGTCGGTGGTGAGTTGGCCACGCAGGCTGATCTGGCCCTGCTGCAGTTGCGCCTGCAGCTGGCCCGACACGCTCACCTGCCGGTCGGCGCGCACCAGCACCTGCAGGGCTTTGGCCTCGGCCTGCAGCGATAGGGTGATGCCCGATAGGCCGGTGCCCGACGTGGCGCTGTCGCCCCAGGCCACGCGGCCGGTGGCGGTGAGCGCGCCACCGTCCTGCGGCGCCGCCGTGCGGTTGCCGCTGAAGCCTGCGATGCGCGCGCTGCTGCCCCGCCCGCCTTGCAGGCGGAACTCGGTGATGTGGAGCTGGTGGCCCTGCAGCGTGGCGCGCAGGCGGCCGCCTTGCAGGTCCACGCCATCCACCACCGAGCGCACGGCCATGTCGTCGGCTCCCAAGGTACCTGCCCAGCGCGGGGCATCGCGCGTGCCCGACAGGGTGACGCTGGCATCCAGCGTGCCGCGCACACGCCAGCCGGGCGGCGCCAGGGCCGACCACACGCCCACATCGGGCAGGCGTGCGCGCAGGGTGCCGGCCACCGGGACGTCGGCGGGCCAGGTGAAGGGGGTGTCGGCGTTGGCGGCGGCCAAACGTGTGCTGGCGGTGGCATCGATCTCGCCCGCGCGGTCGCTGGCCCAGAGCAGGCGGGTGCGCAGCGTGTCGCCCTCGGCGGTGACGGCGATTTCTGCATTGCGCACGCCGGCTGGGGTGCCTGGGGTGTTGGCGTGGCTGGTGCCAGTGGCGACCGCCGTGGTGGCCCCCGCGCCGGTGCCCTGGCCGCTGCTTTGCACGGCGGTGACGGCCGTGGCCTCGCCCGCCAGGATGCGCAGGTCGCCACTGGTGCGGCGTAGGCTGGCGCTGGCGCGCAGGGTGTCGCCTGTGGTGTCCACGCTCCATTGCCCGTCGAGCACGATGCTGCTGGCCAACCCCATGCGTGCGAGCAGCGGCTGCGCAGGGCGGCCTGCGGCGGCGGGGGTTTCGCCCAGGCCCAGGGCATCGACCCAGGCCATGGGCAGGCCCTGCAGCGTGCCTTGCGTTTGCAAGCGCATTGCGGCGCCGGGGGCGGTGGCCGCTGACCACTGCACGGGCAACCAGCGCAGCACCACAGTGCCCGGCAAGGGGCCGGTCAGGCGGGCCTGCCCGGCCGCTGCCTGCAGGCTGAGGGGGGCGCTGGCGGGGGGCGGTGTGGTGCGTCCACTGGTCTTTGGGGCGGGCGCATCGGCAGCAATGGCGCCAGTGCGCATGGTCAGGCCCACAGGTTCTGCCAGCTGCAGGGCCCATGGCCCGGGGCGCTGCGCTGCTTGCGTTTGCAGGCGCAGTTCGTTGATGTATAGCTGCCATTGCCCGGCGCCCAACAGGGCGCTGGAGAGGCGGGTCTGCAGGGTCGTTTGCGTGGCCTGGGGCGCTGGTGTGCGGACCTCGCCGCTCAACGCGAGGGTGGCCTGTGCCAGGTGGCCGGCAAGTTCTGCCTTCACGGCACGCAGCTGCAGGGTTTGCCCGGCGGTCATGCCGCCGCCCGTGGTGGTTTTAGCGTTGGTGTTGGTGTTGGTGGGCAGTGTCAGGTCCAGCTGGGGGGCATTCAGTGTGGCCTGCAGCTCAAAGCGATCCTGGTTGCGGGGCGGCGCGTGGTTGCTGTGGCCGGTGCCGGTGCTGGCGGTTTGCAATTGCTCGGACAGCGTTTGCCAGCCGCCCTTCCAGCGGGCGGTGAGCTGGGCCGCACCCTTGGCGCTGGCCCCTTGCAGCGCCTGCTGCACGGCAGCGCCCACCAGGGGCAGGCTGGCCAGCCAGCGCTGCGTGCGGTCGGTGTCGCTCCACTGCACCTGCAGGTCGCCCGCGCCGCTTTGTGGGGCCAACGTGCCTTGTGCCTGTGTGGTGGCACCGGGCACCACCAACGTGATTTTGCCTTGCCCTGACTGCGTGCCCAGGCCCACGCGCAAGTCGGTGGCTTCCACTCGGGCCTGCAGGGCGTCCAGCAGCAGGCGATCGAGCCGCACCGTGCCACCGGCAGCGGCCTGCCAGGTGCCTTCTGTGCTGAAGGTGTTGATGCGCAGCGGTGCGCCTGCTGCCGTGGTTGTCTTCGCCGTCGTTGTGCGTGCAGCCGTGCCCTGATCGGCCCGCACGTCGGCGCTGAAGCGTACGGCGTCGCCTTGTGTCTGCGCGGTGATGCGGCCCGAGAGCGGGGCGGCGGCCAGCAGCGTGTGCAGGGCGTCGGGGCGCAGGGCGCGCAGTGTGGCCTGGCCCTCCAGGGCGTGGGTGGCGGGGGTGTAGTGGCCTTGTGCGGTGATGTGGCCCACACCCGCCTGCAGGGTGGCGCTGGGCACTGTCCAGCGTGTGCCGTCATAGCTGGCGCTGGCCTGCAATGTGGTCAGGGGCAGGCGGGTCTGGTCCCAGGGGCCGGGCAGGTCGTTGCGCAGCTGGGCCTGCAGGCTCCAGCCTGTTGTGGTGCCCGGAGTGCCTGGCGTCGGCCCGGCTTGCACGGTGCCGTGCAACTGCGTGGCGGGCGCCTGCGGCCACAGGGCGGCCAGATTGACGGCCCGCAGCGTGGCGTTGGCCGATGGCAGGGGCTGTGGCGCCCAGGGTGCCAGCGTGGCGGACACTTCGGCTTGCATGGGCTCTGCGGCGGTGGGGGCCGGGCTTGCCGGGCTGACCCGGGCCTGCAGCTGCAGTTGGGCGGCGGCGGTGGCCAGCGTGCCCTGCAGGGTGGCGTGGGCGCCCACCTGCAGGGCGGCGCCGCCCCCAGGCACGGCGGTGTGCACGGTGCCGTCCACGGTGGCGTCCAGCGCCATGGGGGCCAGGGCGTCCAGCGTGGCGCGCGCGCTGTAGCGGCCCTGGGCCAGCTCCACACGGCCGATGTTCAGGCGGTGCTGTCGGCCGTCAAACCGGTAGTCGCCCACCAGGCCCAGGGCCTCCACGGCGGGCGACCCGGCCCATTGCAATTGGTCCACCCGAAACGGTACGCCCACCTGCAGTGGCAGCACCAGTTCGGTGAGGGGCGCGGGCGGCGGTTCGGGTTCGGTGGTGGGGCGGGGCTGGGGCGTGATTTGCACGCGGGTGGCATGCACCTCGCCCAGCTCCAGCCGGCGCTGCAGCAGCGAGGGCAGGGCCAGCTGCCAGCCCAGGCGCAGGTCCGTCACCTCCACGGCCAGGGTGGGGCTGCTCCAGCGCAGCCAGCCAATGCGCCCGCCGCTGCGCAGCGAGCCACTGACCTCGCGGCTGTCCAGCGCCTGGTTCGCGGGCAGGTATTGCGCCGCGCGGGCGAGGCTGGTGGCCAGCGACGTGCTGCCGCCTGCCCACCACCACAGCAGAGCGCTGGCAGTGACCAGCAAGGCCACCAGCCCTAGCAGTAGCGTGCCCAAGGCCCGCAGAGCGCGGGGTGCACGCGGGGGCTTCGGGCGTGGGGCCGATGACGACCCGGCGCTGAAGTCGGACGCGCGGGCACGGGGTGTGGGATGGTTCGGTGTGTTCATCGCCATCAGAAACTGAACCCCAGGCGCAGGTGCAAGCGCACCTCCTTGGTCTTGACGCCGTAGGCCAGGTCGGCCTGCAGCGGGCCCACGGGGCTGCGCCAGCGCACACCGGCCCCCACGCCCACGCGCGGGCTGAGGTCACCGGCCCGGTCGGCCACGGCCCCCGCATCCATGAACAGCGTGCTTTCCCAGTCGGTCATGGCGCCGCCGTAGACGATGGGGCGCTGCCATTCCACGCTGCCCACGGCCATGGTGCGGCCGCCATAGAGCTGGCCGTTGTCGGTGCGCGCGCCGATGCTGCGGTAGCCATAGCCGCGCACCGTGGTGTCTCCGCCGGTCACAAAAAGCTGTGTCACGGGGATCTGTGCGCCATCGCGGGCAATCACCGCACCCGCCTCCGCCCGCAGTGCCACGCGCGCATTGCGGCCCGTGCCCGCATCGTCCTGCACGCGCCCGGCGGGGACGAACGACTGCCACCGCACCAGGGTGCGCACAAATGGGTCGCGCTCGGGCCGCAAGGTGGTGCCCAGGCCCAGTTCCACCGCCACGCCGTGGCCTCGGGTGGGGGCCGTGACGCTGTTGAAGTAGCGGCCGGTCCAGCCGTAGTTCACGCTCACGGCGGTGCTGGTGGTCGGTGCCTCCAGCCCCTGGCTGTTGGCATAGTCGTACTGCACAAAGTAGTTGCGGTCGATGTTTTTGGTGCTTTTGCTGCGGCCGGCGCGCAGGCGGCCGCTGTTCACGTCATAGTCGCCCGTCGCCTCGCGCAGCACCTGGCCACCCGCAAACCAGCGCCAGCCATGGTTGTCGGGCAAGTCGGTCCATTCGGTGCTGGCCAGTTTGGTTTCGCGGTCGAGTGCAAGCTTGGTCACAGCGCGCCAGCCCAGCACGGGCATCTGGTTGTGGATGTGCTCCAGCGACAGGCGTGCGCCGCTGTCGGTGGAGAAGCCGGGGCCGAACACCAGCTTTTGCACCTGGGCCTCGCGCACCTGGGCTACCACGGGCGCGGCCTTCGGGTCGGTGCCGTCGGTGTCGAGCGTGAGGAACACGGCGTCGTAGTAGCCGCTGCCCGCCAGGCGCAGTTGCGCGTCCAGCATCTCGGCCTCGTCGTAGACCGCGCCGGTGGGCAGGCGTGCCAGGCGCCGCGCGCCGTCGCTGCCGTAACGCTGGCTGCCCTCTACACGCAGGGGGCCAAAGCGGTAGGCGGGGCCGGGGTCGTAGGCCACGCTGAGCTGGGCCTGGTGCTGGTCGGCATCGATCTCGGCCCGGCTGTGGGCAATGCGTGCGGTGGGGTAACGCCGCGCCTGCAGCTGGCGCAGGCCGTCGGCCTTGGCGCCATCCCAGGCCGACTGGGTGAAGGGCTGCCCGGGCGCGAGAGACCAATTGCGCTGCACGCGCTGCTGTTGGCGCGCGAGGCTGTCGGTGTCTGCGTCGGCATGGCCCGCCACGGTGATGTTGGTGCTGGCGATACGGGTCTGCGGGCCGGGTTGTACGGTGACCGTGACGGTGCGTGGGCTGGTGGTTTTTTCTGGGGTTTCGGTCAGTTCGACCGTGATGGTGGGCGCAAAGTAGCCCAGGGTGCCCAGCAGGTCGCGGACGTTGGCGTCGGTGGCACCCAGCAGGCGCTGCAGTTCGTTGGCCTGCAGGTCGGGAAGGTGGCGAAAGCGCTGCAGTTCCAGGTGGCGCTCCAGGGTCTCGCGCACGGCATCGGGGGCGCGCACCTCCACAGCAAAGGACGGCGCAGAGGATTCAGCGGTGACCGGGGCGGTGTTTGATGCCGGGCTCTCTGCGCCCCCGGCAGGGCCGGGCTGCAACACGCTGCAGCCCTGCAGCCCCAGTGCGCCAAGAAGCAGCAACGCCGGCCACAAGGCCGGCGTTGGAGGGGTGGCGGTAGAGCGCAGGGGGCAGAAGGGCACGGCAGGCAAGGGGGTGGGGTGGTGGGGCTGGGCGAATCGGCGCGCTGTGTGCGGCCCTCGGCAACCCCGCCACTATGCCCTGAAAAACATCCCGCCCGTGTCAGACAGCTTCGCAGGCTGTGCCCCGCCCGGTCTGGCGGCCCCGGCCTTACTTGGACAGCAGGCGCATGGTTTCTTCCAGCCCTTTCAGCGACAGCGGGTGCATGCGGTTGCCCACCAACTGCTGGATGATGCTGATGCTCTGGCGGTATTGCCACACGCCCTGGGGTTCGGGGTTGATCCAC
>JADMJR010000173.1 GCA_018780365.1 Acidovorax sp.
GGGCTTCAAGTTTGCTCAATCACATCGCAGCGGTATTCGTGCAGAGAATCCCTAGCCCTTTTAAATATTGTTACGGAAACTGTTGATTTCGTAGTGAGTGCGGGTTCAACCTAACCTGAGGCGGGCGCCGTTTTCCTCACGATTTCTCCTTCATTGCAGGATCGCGAATTTCCCCAGCCACATCACTGCCAAAGTACCAACACTTATCAAGTGAATCATGTTGGCCACCTGGAAGCGCCGAACAGCCTGTGGGGTGGCATCGCGAAACATGACAGAACACATGCGATTGCCAACTGCAAGGACGCACACTACTGCCACAAAAAGCATAACAGTGGACAGACTCATGTAGATTGGCGCGGGCCACTCGAACGCGAATTTGTAGAGCATTGCAGCTCCGGCAATAAAGCGTTCGATAACAAAAATATTGAGGGCCGCTGCCAACAGCAACGACACGCCGGCGATGGAGTTGAGCGCGGCGGATTTGCTAATTCGAGTTGACAACTGTCAGCCTCCCATACCTGGGCAGTTTTTCCGTTTTGGGTGAGAAAGGATTCCTCGATTTGCTATTCACGGGCACTTGGTCCCTTGTTTTGGTGTTTCTTACTAGGTCGCGGATTTGATCCCAATTGCTACGGTCGGTAGCCGCGATACACCCAAGGGTTCGACCGGGTTTGTGCAACCTGAATTTGTCTCGGCTAGTCCGAAAATCCGTGTCATCCCCATAGGAAGAGTCCACCGGTTCAAGCCTAAAGAAATCTGGGTCAGGGTGTCCCAACAGATCGTAGTCACCATTCGGAATTGGGGCACCCCACGGCTTCCCGCCAGATTCAAAACTACCAGTGGTCATAGTGCCGGTGGTATCGTCGTAGACATACAAATTACCAGTCTTTTGATCGTAGGTGGCTGTAATCCACAACCCCATCGGATCAACGTATGACAACGGGTTACCGCCCACATAGCTAAACCGATTCCATCCCCCATCCAGCCCAATAGGATCCCCCTGCGTATACCGCCCCGTGCTCGGCGCATACGTCCGGAAGTAGTTGTAATGGAGATTGGTCTCCTTATCAAAGTACTGCCCCGGGTACCGCAAATTGAACGTCACATCCGGAATGCTAGTTGTGCCTGTCGTCGGGTTGGTCGTCTCGCTCGTGAACCGCTTGGCCGCTGTGGTCGGCTGCTCGTCCCCAAACGCACTGTAGGCCCACTGCCAAGCGACCCGGCCATTGGACTGTGTGAGCCTTCTGGGTGTGTTCAGGTGGTCGCTGTGCACGGCATACCGGCGCCCATTGACTATCGCAGCGGTCGGCATTGGCCCACTGGCCGTGGGCAGGTAGATGTATTGCGACGAGCCTGAAGTGGCTGCACTGCCTTCGCCGTACTCACCCAACAGGCTGCCGTCTTCTGCGTACATGTAGGTCCAGTACAAGTTCTGCGCAAACCGCAATTTTCGACACCAAAGGCCCGGTGGCCCACGCCATCCTGACCTATGCGCAGTCCACCCACCCTGCATCGCCCCACGCCAACGACCAGATGCGCGAATTCTCGGCCAAGCGCTGGCACACCCTGCCCTTCCACCGCGACGACGTGGTGAAGGCCCGTGTGGGCGAGCCGCTGCGGCTGGTGCGGCTTTGAGCTGCTCCACGGCCAGAAGTTAGAAGGCTTTTTGGCCGTTACCGCGCGTCCAACCTACCCTGATAGCTATCAATAGATGAGCAAACGCTCCGTACCGCGTCCCGCTGCGGCGGGGCCGGCGTCAGCGCAGCCCCAGCCGCGTGAGCTTCTTGACCAGGCCCACGCGCGAGATGCCCAGGCGGCGGGCGGCTTCGGACTGGTTGCCGCCTGCGGCGGCCAGGATTGCATGATCCGCCCCTGAGACGACTCTTCTACAGAAGAGGCCCTGAGCGTGAGCCTTTCGAGAACAGGCTTCGGATCAAGAAGTAGACAACGACAACATATGCGGCTTGAGCGAGCATGAACATACCCCAGAAGGCCCAATCGGGAAGTTCACGCCCCCACTGCGACACGGCCATGTACGGCAGCACCAGAGCCAGTCCGACAGCGGTCAAGACGGGGCTTGCATGCACAAACGCGCCCAGCAGCCAAAGAGAGGCGACCGACACAACGGTTCCAATTATGGCTAGCCAGCAAGCTTCTTTGATCGATAGATTTGGCATGTTGTTCAGACTACGGCAAGGCGTCGCAGCCTATGGTTCTGCTCTCATCGCCTGCGCAAATTGAGTTACAGGAATCTCATGCACTTGCGCCCCCATTTGTCACAGGTTAGATACTTCATGGATGGTCGCTCAGATTAAAAAAATTCCAAAACCCACCCATATAGCAATGCCTCCTAAAAAGCCTCCTATTTTCATCCATGGATTTGAGGAAGTGCAACCAATATAAAACAGAGGGAAACAAAGAGCAGAGGCCAGAAAGTAAAACTCCAATCCATGCAATCGACCGAAAGCTAAACTCGGCCCTGCAAGGACAGAATAAAATGAAGCTCCTAACGCAGACTTGAGTTCATCTTGAAGAATGCCTCCAATAAGAATTGAATACGCAATATAGATACCAAAAATGCGAATAAATCTCATTTTCGACACCCGCACTGATCAAAGAGATTTCTAGTATTCTGAATAGCTCGGTCACGTGAAATCTTGCTCGGAAAAGCATCCATCAAGAAATGCTTCAAATCAAATCGGCCGTGATATAGCTGATAAGCAGCGTGCCCTCCAGCGGCTGCGTCCTGCGCTGCATGAATGGCTCTACCGATACTTGAAATGGAACCTAATTGCATTTTCTCCGAGATGAAATTTGAAGTAACTTGCCCTGGATTCCCATGTACGGAGTAGCTTGTCATTGCATGCCATGGTGCATTATTTATGGACTGCGACTCAGACCAACTTGGCATCCAGTCACCCGCAGCAGACGCATATGCAAGCTTCTTAATATATTCAGCACTAAAACCACAGGACCACAACGCTTCTATCGTCAATGCAATGTGTTGGTCACTGGTGAATAGTCCGAGGGGATCTACATATTTGAGTGGATTCGCACCCACATATGCAAATCTATTGAATCCCCCATCCAACCCAATAGGATCCCCCTGCGTATACCGCCCCGTGCTCGGCGCATACGTCCTGAAGTAGTTGTAGTGGAGCCCCGTCTCCTTGTCGAAGTACTGCCCCGGGTACCGCAGGTTGAACGCGACATCCGGAATGCTAGTTGTGCCTGTCGTCGGGTTGGTCGTCTCGCTCGTGAACCGCTTGGCCGCTGTGGTCGGCTGCTCGTCCCCAAACGCACTGTAGGCCCACTGCCAAGCGACCCGGCCATTGGACTGTGTGAGCCTTCTGGGTGTGTTCAGGTGGTCGCTGTGCACGGCATACCGGCGCCCATTGACTATCGCAGCGGTCGGCATTGGCCCACTGGCCGTGGGCAGGTAGATGTATTGCGACGAGCCTGAAGTGGCTGCACTGCCTTCGCCGTACTCACCCAACAGGCTGCCGTCTTCTGCGTATACATAGGCCCAGCCCAGTTTCTCGGCGTCGCTGGCGGATGGGCTCCAGAGTTTGCTGAAGAAGTTCACCAGTTGCTGCATGAAGCCCTGCTCTGCATTGCTGCCTGCGGGCTCGTCGTCGTCAGCCAGCAGGTTGTTCAGGTTCTTGGTGCTGGCGGGTTTGCCTGCGGCGCTGTACAGCGGCTCGGTCTTGAACACGCGCTGGCCCAGTGCGTTGTGGGCGTATTTGGTCTTGGGGGCGTCTGCGCCATCGCCCGTGGTGGCGCTCTCCATGCGGCCCTGGCTGTCGTAGGCGTAGCTGCGCAGGCCGTCGTGGGTAAGGTCGCCAGCGGCGTTGTATTGGTAGTTGACGCTGGTGGCGGCGCTGTTGCCGCCGCTTTGTGCGGTTTGCTCGAAGCCCAGCAGGCGGTTATGGCCTGCGGCGGTACCGTAGTTGCGGCTGACGACACTTGTGGGAACCGTCCCCCCAAGGGCGCTCGTCTGCACGCTCGCAGTGCGGTTGCCATTGCTGTCGTACTGATAGGTGGCTGTGCGCACGCTGTCGCCCATCTGGGTGATGCGGCCCACGGGGTCGTACTGCACGGTCCAGTTGCGGGTTGCTTCCCGGATGGTTGTGCTTGCAGGATTGGTGTTGGCAGGCTCCCAGAGCTTCTGGCTCAGGCCGATGATGCGCCCTGCACTGTTGTATTGGTAGCTGCTGAACTCAGTGGTGATGAGTTGGCCCGCGCTGTCGTAGCTGCGGCTGGCCGGGACGGTGGTGGCGTCGTTGTCGTCGGCAAAGCTCCAGCTCCAGCTTGTTGGCTGCCCCAAAGGTGTCCAGGTGAGGTTGCTCACCAAGGGTTTACCGTTCCAGCTCAGACTGACCAACTGGCCGCTGACGTCGTAGTGGTGCCCCAGATTGCCGCTGGGGTAGCCCAGAACGTCCAGCTGCCCGCTTGCGGTGTAGCTGTAGCGCACCCTGCGCACATCACCATTGGCCAGGGTTTGGGTTTTGAGGGTGACCCGGCCCCAGAGGTCGCGCCTGTAGGCCGTGGTGCCGCTGGCGTCCACTATTTCGCTGAGAAAGCCTTTGCTGGCGTTGGGCTGGCCGCTGGCGTTGTACGCCCCTCCACGCAAGTCGTAGCGCAGAGTGGCGGTGGCACCACCCGGCTGGGTGATGAGCGTGGGGCGGCCCAGCAGGTCGCGTTCGATGTGGGTGGCCTGGCCCAGCGCATCTGTCACGGTACTGGGCAGGCCCAGGGCGTCGTACTGAGCACTTTGCAGACCAGTGTCGGGGCTGGTCTCGCTGGTGGCGTTGCCCAGGGCATCGCGGGCGTAGGTGGTGGCCACGCCTTTGAAGTCGCTGGCCTGGGTGACGGCATCCAGGGCGTTGTAGCTCAGGGATGCCGTGGCGTTGGCGGCGTTGGTGATGGCCTTGACGCGGCGCAGGGCGTCCAGGCTCAGTTGAGTGGTTTCGTTGGCGCCGTTGGTGCCACGTACGGTGTCAGCGTTGGCATCAAAACCCCACGTGGTGGTCTGCTGACCTCCTACCGTAGTGCTCTCGACTAGATTCAGTCCGTTGATGCTTCGAGCCAGCAGCCAGGCGAGTTGCCCCTGGGCGTTGCGCACTTCTTCGCGGGTGCGGTTGCCCATGGCGTCCAGGGTGTAGCTGCCGCTGTTGCCCCGGTTGTCGCTCCAACCGGTCAGGCGCTGGGCAGCGTCGTAGGTGTAGGTGATGGCGTGGCCGTGCGGCAGGGTGGCGGTAGCCACCTGGCCCGAGGGACTGTAAGTCAGCGCGATGAGTGGCCCGCCCCAGTTAATGGTGAGCATGCGGCCCCGGACGTCATAGGTGTAGGTGGTGACGAGGCCGGTGGGGGCGGTGTGGGTAAGGACGCGGCCTGCTGCATCGTGGGTGTAGGTGTCTACATGGCCCAGAGCGTTGGTGACCGTGGTGAGGTTGCCTGCGCTGTCGTACTGGTAGCTGGTGACTGCGCCGTTGGGGGCTTTCTCGGTAGCGACCAGGCCCGAGGGGTGGTAGGTCCAGCTGGTGGTGCGAGAGCTACCACCGGATGTGGTGTCCGCAATGGTCTGAGTCAGGGGATTACCCAGAATATCGTAGGTATAGCTGACAACCAGACCCTGTTCAGTGACCTTGACTGGCAGACGCCATTGAGGGTGCCAATCCACTTGAGCCGTTCTGGCTTCGGCTTTACCAACTGCTTCAGTGACCGTAACTGGGAGACGACGAGTCGTGTCCCATTGATAGGCGGTACTGGTACCCAAAAAATCAGTTTCTACGTTGAGCAATCCGGCCGAATTCATAGAGCGCGTCGAAACGCGTTGATACGTATCAGTTCTCGGACGGTTTGAACTCACAAGAGTAGCCTCGCCATTTTTCGTAAGAAAAGAGTAAATCGATTCACTTCCAATAGGATTTCTAACCTTGACTGAACCATCACCATTGTAGGAAATAACGTATTTCTCGACGTTCAATGGTTTGCTGGTAGTTGTGGCCCGATCTTCAGAATCATAGAAGAAAGAATCCAGAAGATTTCCAGATGCATCAGTAACGGACGAGATCAAGCTAACATTGGTGTACGAATAGCCTTCCCCAGTCCCATCAGGATAGGTCACAAAGTCAATTTGCTCGCCATTGCTTCGATAGTTTACAACTTCTACTCCATTAGTCTTTATTGAAACTGATCCTGAGCCACTTAAATAATCGAATGTAAGCGTCTTTCCAAAGGCATTGGTTACACTCTGAAGGTATCCATCGCTACTGTGCGTGTAAACATATTTCCATCCATTTGGTAGTACGCGCTCCCGGATGATGCCGACACTGTTGTAGTTTGATATTTCTTGTGTTTTCTCGTCGATGCGCTGCCAGCCGTTGGAGGTTTCCAATAGCTTGTCATATCCATTTGTGTTATGCCACATGCCGCCTGATTTTTCAAAGAAAAGCCCTTTTTCATTTTCATTGAAAACTCTAACGTAATTTGGACCTTCGGAGGTCCGCCCAATGATACTGAGTCTCTCTTCAAAATTATGCGTCCATGACCCCCATGTTCTTTCATTTGGGCGCCTACTGCTCAAGTAAGTGCGCTTAACTGTCAATGAGTGCGGCGCATGATCAATCCAGTCTATTCTCTTTAAATACTTTTCCCCGGTTGGCAGAAAAACCGGATTAGGGGTCGATGCATCATTTTTTTCGCAGCTTTGAGGCGGAGAAGGATTTCTGTTTTTTGTGATCGGGAGCGTAGCCCCTGCAGAGAGATGCGATGCACAATATATAACATCCCCTGTAAAAGTGCCTGCCAATGGATCAACAACAGGAGGTTGGTTAGCATCGTCGGCCTTTTTTTGGCAAACCCCACTGTCATTTTTTCTATATTTTTTATAATCTGCCCAATATATATCCACCACCGTGGATTGTCGCCTGTAAGAACCAACCCTGCCTGTTATACTCAAATAATTAGAGCAACCCTCCTCAGAATAATCAAAGGAAACATCTTCGGCAGAATTGGGAGCCGAGTTAATATTCAAAATCTCCTCTAGCCTTGCAATATTTTCAGTATACCCTCCTGTTAACAAAGCTCCACAACGTGTCAGTGCACTTACGGAGAATGGCAGGAAAATCGCAATACCAAATACAATATATATATTTGAATTCATATAAAATTTTCAAAAAACCGCCACAGCTTAGCTTTTTCCATATTTTGAAAAAGTAACAAATCATCTCTTTTCCCTCAAAAGCAACATGCTGCAACAGTCCAGATGCATGGCGATCTCAAATTTTCATTGCAGAAAGTCAACCTCAAGATAACTTCGTGATTTACACACGTCAGCCAGCGGGCAAATACGCTGGCGTGCGCTCTGACGATTTGAGGCAGAGCCTCAAGGTTGATGCGTGTCGGGGCTGATCCGGCTTTAAATCTTCAAACCCAAGAAAGTTTGATGCTTTTTAAGTCCCTACCGCCTGCACATCTTGCCCTGATAGCTATCAATAAATGAGCAAAAGCCCCATACCGCGCCCCGCTGCTGGCGGGTCCGGCGTCAGCGCAGCCCCAGCCGCGTGAGCTTCTTGACCAGGCCCACGCGCGAGATGCCCAGGCGGCGGGCGGCTTCGGACTGGTTGCCGCCTGCGGCGGCCAGGGTGTCGCGGACCATGCGGGTTTCAAGCTCGGTCAGGGCGGCGTCCAGCGGGCCGGTGCCTGCAGGGGCTGGCGCGGTGTCTGCGCCCGTTGCCGGGGCCTCGGCCGCCATGTCGCCGCTGGCCAGTTGCAGAAGGGGCGCGTCCACCTCGCGCTGTGGGGGCATCAGCAACGCACCGGCAGATTCGACCACCGCCTTCAGCTCGCGCACGTTGCCGGGCCAGTCGCGCGCCATCAGCCAGGCCAGTGCGTCGGCCGACAGCCGGGCGCTGTGCGCCACGCGGTGCAGAAAGCGCGTGGCCAGCAGCGGGATGTCGGCGGGGCGCTCGGCGAGTGACGGGGTGCGCAGCACCACGCCCTTGAGGCGGTAGAACAGGTCTTCGCGGAAGCTGCCTTCGCGCACCATGGTGTCCAGGTCGCGGTGCGTGGCGGCCACCACGCGCACGTCGGCGCGCTTTTGTGCGCGCCCCCCCACGGGCACGAAGGTGCCCTCCTGCAGAAAGCGCAGCAGCTTGACCTGCATGGGCGGCGGCATCTCGCCCACCTCGTCCAAGAACAGCGTGCCGCCGTGCGCGGCCTCCACCAGCCCCGCCTGGTCGCGGTAGGCGCCGGTGAAGCTGCCTTTCATGTGGCCGAACAGTTCGCTCTCCAGCAGCTCGGCCGACAGCGCGCCGCAGTGGATGGCCACAAACGGTGCCGCACCACGGGCGCTGTGGGCATGCAGGGCCCGCGCCACCAGCTCTTTACCCGTGCCCGTGGGGCCCAGCACCAGCACGCTGACCTGGGTGGGTGCCACGCGGCGCACCAGCGCGCGCAACTGCACCGTGGCCGCCGCTTGGCCCACCAGGCCCATGTCGTCCAGGCCCTGCGCATCCAGCGCCTGCCCGGCCCGCAGCGTTGCCAGCTCACCATCCAGGCGGGCCTTGTGCAGCCCGCGCGCCACCACAAAACGCAGCATGTCGGGGTCGATGGGTTTGGTGAGGAAGTCCCAGGCGCCCAGCTCGGTGGCGCGCAGGGCCAGCGCGTGATCGCCATGGCCGGTCAGCACCACCACGGGCACGGGGGCAAAGCGCGGGATCAGTTCCAGGCCTCTCTCGGGGTCCATGTGCGGGGGCATGGCCAGGTCCAGCAAGACCAGCTCGGGGCGGCGCTGGGCAAAGGCGGCCAGGGCCTGCGCACCATCGCCCGCCAGCGTGACCTCATGGCCCAGGTTGCGCAAGAAGGCGCCCCCCAGGCGCTGGAAGGCGGCTTCGTCGTCCACCAACAGCACATGGCCGTGGCCTGGCGCGCTGGGGGTATCAGAGCCACCCGCGATGCTCTGCGCAGGCGGGTGGCCGGAGGGTTCGTGGAAGGCTTGGTTCATGGGGCGGGTGTGCGAGGAAAGCGCAGCGTGAAACAGGTGCTCCAGGGCGCACGCTCGGTCAGCGCCACCGTGCCACCGTGTGCTGCCATGGTGCGAGCCACGATGGCCAGGCCCAGCCCGGTGCCGCCAGGGCTGCGCGAGGCAAAGGGCTCAAACAACCGGTCGCGGATTTCGGCGGGCACGCCGGGGCCGGCATCGCACACATGCAGCAGCACGGCGGTGGCGGTGGTTTCGGCGTCGATGTGCACGTGGCTGTGGGTGCGGGCGGCCGCTGGGGCGCCGTCATCGCTGCCGGGGGCGGTGGCCATGCGCGCGTTTTCAAACAGGTTGGTCAGCGCCTGGTCCACACGGCGTGGGTCGGCCTGCAGCCACAGTGGCTCGCTCAGCCCCGGCCCGAAACTCACATCGGGCAGGCGCAGGGCGGCATTGCGCACCTGGGCCGCCAGATCGATGGTGCTGGGGGTCAGCTTCCAGGGCTTGGCAAAGTCCAGAAGGTCGTGCGTGAGGTGCGCAATGCGGGCCACCTGCTCGGCCACTTCGCGCCGTGTGTCGCCCGGCGCGGCGGCCACCGCCATGGAGATGATGTTCAGCGGGTTGCGGATGTCGTGCGCCACCGTGGCCGCCAGGGCGCCCAGCTCGGCCAGGCGGGCCTGCAGCTGGCGCTCGCGCTCACGGGTGGCAAACTGCTGGGCCTGCTCCACACGCTCGGCGGCCTCGGCCACCACGGTGCCAAACAGCTCGGCCACATGGCGCGGCCCAGGGGGCGCGGCGTCCCAGCCTTGCAACGACACAGCCCAGCCCTCGCCCGCGCGGCCACACACCAGCTGCGGCGTGCTGCTGGCAGCAGCAGGGGCCTCGCCAATGTGGACCTCCACCTGCGTGCCGGTGCGTGCGCTCAGCAAGGCCGCGGCCTGTTCGCCCAGGGCCTGCGGCGTTTCGGCCGACCACAGCGTGCGCCGCCAGGTGGCCAGGTCAGCGGCCGACACTTCGGCGCCCGGATACACCAGCCGCTCGGCCACCCGCCGCACGGGGCCGTTGAGGGCGAGCACACTGGCAGCCACGGCCAGGCCGCCCAGCCAGCGCGACTCCAGCGGCAGCAAGGGGGTGAGAGCCACCACCACCACACCCAGCGCCAACAGCAGCGCCCACACCAGGGCACGGCGTGCCCAGGTGTTGGCCACAAACACCCCGTAGCGCAGGATGCCGTACACCAGGATCAGCGAATAGAACGGCAGGCCGAGCAGCGGAAACGGGTAGATCGGCCAATCCAGCACCGCAATGCCATAGCCTGCGAGACACAACAGGCCCCACAGGCACGACGCGGTGACGGCCGCAATCTGCCGGAACTTCTGCCCGTCGCCCAGACGGCGAGCGCGCAGCAAGGCATGCAGCAGCACCCACACCCCGCCGATACCCAGGATGACCCAGGCCATGCTGGCCACCACACCCACCTCATCGGCCACCGCAATCCAGCCGATGTCGCGGTGGTGCACCAGGTGCGCGGGCACCAGCAGGATGGAAACCACCGAGGCACCGCCGCCCAGCGCATAGGCCGCCGCCACACCCCAGCGCCCCAGGTCCACGCGGCAGAACACGGTGCAGAAGTGAAAGAACAGCGCCGACGTGAAGGGCGCCGTGGCCAGCAGGCGCATGGCCACCGGTTCCGTTTCAGGGCCGATCCAGTTGGGCAGCTCGTTGCCCACCATCCACATCGAGATGCCGGTCAAGAAGGCCGCCAGCAGGCGCGCCCCCGCCACACGGTCGGCCCAGGCCAGCAACAGGGCGGCCAGCACCAGGGTTTCGAGCACAGAAAACCCGAGGACGGCGTGGATCAGCATGCAAGAACCGATGGGGTGGGAGCGCTGCGCATGGCGGGGACCTGTTCCTGGGGTTAACGGTTTGGGCTGCGCGCACTGTAAACCAAGTATGCAGGCCGGCCAGCGGACTTCAATGAAATCAAGCACTTGCAGTGCGTTGAGACCCTGGCCCGGGTTTCGCAATAGGGAGTGCAACCGCCACTCTTGCCCAGCCCGCCATGTTTGCCCTTTTCAACCCCGCCCCTCGCCCTTGCGATGCCGCCTCGGCCCACCCCGCCACCGCGTTGGACCTGCACGCCATGGTGGGCGCCACAGCCTGGGCGCGCCTGCCCGCCGCTGTGCAGCGCCGCTTTGGCACAGCACATGCCGATGTGAGCTACGAGGGCCATATGGACCTGCGCTGCTCGCTGGTCGGCCATGTCTATGCCGCGCTGACCCGGGCCTGGGGTGGCCCGCTGACCCACATCAACACCACCGCCCTGCCCGCCACTGTGCGCGTGAGCGGCAACGGGTGCGGCGGTGTGGTGTGGGAGCGCTGCTTTCACACCGGCGCAGCCAGCGGCGCGGGCCGCACCGTGCGATCCACCAAGGAGCTGGGGCCCGATGGGCGCCTGCTGGAGCGCACCGACGGGGGCCTGGCCATGTCGCTGGATGTGCTGGAAGAAGACGGCGCGCTGGTGTTTCGCAGCCGCCGCTTCTGGTGGGTGCGGGGGCGCCTGCGCATCCCCGTGCCTGCCCTGCTGACCCCGGGCACCTGCCGCGTGGCGCACACCGACCTGGGCGGCGGGCGCTTTCGTTTCACGCTGAGCATGGTGCACCCCTGGTGGGGGGAGACCCTCCACCAGTCCGGGGTGTTCACCGACCCCTGCACCGAATCCGACAGCCCTGACTATTCTCTGAACGCGCTTTGAAGCGCACTGAACAAGGACACCCGACCATGAGTGCCATGACCCCCGTTTTTATGCTGCTCTCCGTCCAGGCCGCCATGGGCGCGTTTGACAACTGGTGGCACCACGAACTGCAGGCCCGCCTGCCCCAGCGCCCATCGGCCCGGTATGAGCTGGCGCTGCATGCGGCGCGCGAGGCGATCTATGGCGTCGTCTTTCTCGGGCTGGCCTGGTTTGCATGGCATGGCGCCTGGGCAGCGCTGATCGCGGCGCTGTTGCTGATCGAGCTGGGCATCACCCTGGCGGACTTTCTGGAAGAAGACCGCACCCGGCGCCTGCCCCCGCTGGAGCGGGTGCTGCACACGCTGCTGACCATCAGCTACGGCCTGTTCCTGGGGCTGCTGGCGCCCGTGCTGTGGGGCTGGCTGCAGCAGCCCACCGCCCTGGTCGTGGCGCCCCATGGCTGGGTGTCGTGGCTGTTTACCGCGTTTGCGCTGGGGGTGTGGGCCTGGAGCGTGCGCAACCTGCGGGCCGTGTTGCGCCTGCGGCGTGCAGCGGCAGCACCTGCAGCCCAGCCCCAGGCTGTGCCGGGCGACAGCCAGCACCACACCGCACCCGCCACGCTGGTCACTGGCGCCACGGGGTTTGTGGGCAGCGCCCTGGTGGCACAGTTGCTGCAGGGTGGCCAGCGCGTGATCGTGCTGACGCGCGATGTGCTGCAGGCCCGCGCCAGCCTGGGCCCGGGCGTGTGGGCGGTGGACACGCTGGATGCGATCCCGCCAGAAACCCGCATCGACGCGGTGGTCCAGCTCGCCGGGGCGCGGGTGCTGGGCATGCCCTGGACGGCTGCGCGCAGGCGTGTGCTGCTGGCGAGCCGGGTGGACACCACCATGGCCGTGGTCGCGCTGATGCGGCGCCTGCACCAGCGCCCACGGGTGCTGGTCAGCGCATCGGCCGTGGGGTTTTATGGCGCATCGCCCAACGCCTCGATGGAGCCGCTGCATGAGGCCGCCCCACCGCGTCCGGGCGAGTTTCAATCTGACCTGTGTGCCGCCATCGAACACGAGGCCCGGCGCGCCGAAGCACTCGGCGTGCGCGTGGTGCGCCTGCGCCTGGGGGTGGTGCTGGGCAACGGCGGCGGTGCCTACCCGCTGCAGGCGCTGAGCGCCCGCCTGGGCCTGGGCGCCGTGCTGGGCCACGGCCGCCAGGCCGCGCCGTGGATTCACCTGGCCGATGCGCTGGGGCTGATCCGGTTTGCATTGGCACGCAACGATGTGCAGGGGCCCATCAACGCGGTGGCGCCCGGTGCCGTGCCGCAACGCAGTTTTGTGCAGGCCCTGGCCGCGTCGTTTGGGCAGCGCGTGTGGCTGACCATGCCCGCCGCCCCCTTGCGCTGGACGCTGGGCGAGATGTCCACCCTGCTGCTGGACGGGCAGAACGTGGTGCCCCAGGCGGCACTGGCCCTGGGTTACCAGTTTGTGCACCCCGACCTGCCAGGCGCCTTGCGGGATCTTGCCGCCCGGGGCGAAAGCGGTGGGGCAACGTGATGCGGCAGCCGGGTAGCCGGGCTACTGCGCCCGGCCCCACCCCAGGGCCACATGCTGCAGCAGCATGATGGTCTTGCCGTCCTGGATCGTGCCGTTGGCAATGCCTGCCAGGGCCTCGGCCAGCGGCATCTCGATCACCTCAATGTCCTCGCCCTCCCCCTCCAGGCCGCCGCCAGTACGGATGCGATCGCCGGGCTCGTACTCGGCCACAAAGAAGTGCAGCTTCTCCGTCACCGAGCCCGGGCTCATGTAGGCCTCGAACACCTTGCGCGGCTGGCGCACGCGGTAGCCGGTTTCTTCCTCGGCCTCGCGGCGGATGCAGGTTTCGGGGTCGTCACCATCGAGCAAGCCCGCGCAGGTCTCAATCAGCAGGCCGTCGGCGCAGCCATTGAGAAAGGCAGGCAGCCGGAACTGGCGGGTGAGCACCACCATGCTGCGGCGCGGGTCGAACAGCAGCAGCGCGGCGCCGTTGCCCCGGTCGTAGGCCTCGCGGCTCATCGTCTGCCATTGGCCGTCGCGCCTGCGCAGTGAGCAGGTGACCTTGCGCAGCACATACCAGTTGCCGGAGAGCACCTGCACATCCAGCAGCTTCACATGCTCGGTGCGGGCGTTCAGTTCGGCGATGGGCACATCGGGCACGGGGCGGCTCATGCAAGGCGCCCTTCGGGCGGGCGTTGGTGGCAGCGCACGGCAGGCGCCAGCAGGAAGACAGAGCGGTCTGGTGGTAGGTGCATGGTTTTGATAAATAGCATTTACGCAATATCATGCACAAACATGCAAATTCGTGCAATCACCTTGTCTATCCGCCCATGCTGACCACCCAACGCAAACAGCTCCTGCTCGACCGCCTGCGGCAGGACGGCCAGATCGTGGCCAAGG
>JADMJR010000017.1 GCA_018780365.1 Acidovorax sp.
CCATTCATCCACCCAAGCCCCCCCCCCAAGCAATCAGCCTCGATACGATAAGACTCATGCAAGCCCCGCCCCCCCCACTTCCTCTACAACGGCCACATCCTTCTCACCGAGCAGCCCTTGGATTTACTGCAATAGAAATTCTTGTCGTCATCGCCGTGATAGGGATACTGATTGCACTTGCTGGCCCCAATTTCAAAGACATCTTGGAGCGTTGGCGCGTACGGCAAACGGTTGAAAGCATGACAACCACTGTGTATTACGCCCGTTCCGAAGCAATCAAACGCGGCGGCAATATAACCATCCGCAAGGAACCCAACAATACCGGGGGTTGCACCATTGCACCAAATAATGAAGATTGGGGATGCGGCTGGGCGGTTTTCCTAGACACAAATGGCGATGGAGTCCAGCAAGCAGGCGAAGAAACGCTGCAAACCTATCCGGGCACCACCGGTGTTGAAGTTACCGTTCCCGGCAACAGCGGAAAGATCCCTGTAAACCGCTGGGGCGTCATGAGTGGAATCAATGCCAAAGCATTTTCCTTTGTTCCCAAAGGAGAAAATACCTCTCACAGAGCTTCTGCCGCAATTTGTATCGCCGCCGGTGGACGCGTTCGCATCGTGACAGGAGACGGTACATGCTGAATTCTATGAATTTCTGCAGCTCAATGAAATCACGCAGCCGACTGCAACAAGGCGTTAGCCTGCTCGAATCTCTTGTTGCCATCCTCGTCATGGCGCTCGGTATTTTGGGAATACTCGGGATTCAAATGCGCACATTGGCCGATACCCAAACAGGTGTCCGTCGTGCCCAGGCCATCAAACTTATTGAAGACCTGAGTGAGCGCATCCGAACCAATCCAGATGGCCTGGGTAACTTGAGTGCTTACGTATCAACTTGGGCGACAGCTCCTTCTGTTGCTACCTGCAGTGGTTCAGGCTGCAACCCAACGCAATTGGCAGTTCGGGATCTTTATATCTGGAAAACCAGTGTGCAGTCCGCACTACCCTTGGGCGATGCTGCAATATTTCTTTCATCGGCCGAAACAACAGCGGGAGATCGGCGACAACTGGGCGTGATGATTGGATGGCGAGAAAACGAGCGTGCCCGCGAGGGAGATAGCACCACAGACACTGCGGCATACAAAGCCATATTCGCCCCGGCAAGTACAGCCAGTGCTGCCACGAGTTGCCCAGCAGGTCTAATTTGTCATTTGCAGTACATTCAACCAAACCAACGCTGCAGCAAATATAGCGCAGCATCCAGTGTCGGAACACTTTTTTGCCCAGAATAACCTCACAGCCACCAACCATGCAAAAATCAACACCCATTGCGGGTACACATTGCAGCCAGCAAAGATCTCGCCAATGCGGGGCAACGCTGATTGAGTTGATGGTAGGCATCACCATCGGACTGCTGACTGTAGCAGTCGGCCTTGGTGCAGTCGTTATGTCTCGAGGAATTTCTGGCACGGTCAGTGAAGCCAGTCAGATGCAACAGCAGGCAGCATATGCCTTCCGAGTTATTGGACAACAAATCCGCCAAGCAGGCTCTATACGTCAAGAGGTCCTCTCAACACCGACCGCGCCGGCCTCTGGATCCTCGGAAACAGTAGACAATTCATGGCTCAAATATACCTTTGAAAATCCTGCCCGGGTCTTCAACCGGAACACCCAATCTGTTGTGGGTAGTGATAGTACTGCATCTTCAGATTACAAGCTAACGCTTGGGTACCAAAACTATCTTGAACCAGTGGGCCCCGCCTCTGCCGCCAGCGACAAAAGCCCCTTCAGAGATTGCCTAGGCCAAAACCCTAACGTCGACATTGTGCGCAGCAGATTTCAGTTGGTTGGCGACGAATTGCGTTGTGCAGGGGAGTCGGGCAGTCCGCAACCGGTCATCAAAGGTGTTGCCGATTTCGTTGTCACCTACGTTAGTCAAGCGACAACATTCAGCATGAACCCAACTATCAGCTATGCGGCGTCAGCAGCCTCCGTTCCAGATTGGAACAAAATATATGGAATTGAGGTATGCCTTGAACTGATCGGCACCGAATATATAGATACCGTAGGTTCTAGTTACAGGAATTGCCAGGGTAATTTAGCATCACGAGGAAATCGATTACACATGGTATTTCGCAACACCTACCAAATCAGGAGTCAGGGCACCTGATCGATCATGGCTTATCAAGAAAATAAATATCAAAAAGAGCGTGGTATTTCGCTTTATACAGTGATTGTGCTCGTTCTTCTTTCTACCCTGCTTGCGCTCTGGGCATCACGCACATCGTTGTTCAATGAAATGATTGTGGGCAATGATGCAGATTATCAACGCGCATTTGAAGCGGCACAAGCCATGGTCCAAGATGCGGAGCTTGATATACAACGCAGCGCGGTAGATGGAAGCGCCTGCATCCCGGATGCAGGAAAACCAGATCAATGCCGCCCCTTGGGGACATCATTATTTTTTCCTTATTGCAATGGCACAGACAGGACTGAGTTCCTAACACTAAAGGCCGCACTGAACAATTTGACCGCCGTAGATGGACGAGAACTACGCTGCTCAAAAGGCATATGTAAAAAATTTATAGAAACTGAGGATTGGTGGAATGACTCAACCACATTTGGACTAATGACCGCAGCTAACCTTGGAGCAAGGTATGGTCAATTTACAGGAGCGAAAACGGGAAATGGGAGCAATCCAATACTGAGCTTGGGATCTACCAATCAAGGTGCATGGTATTGGGTTGAAGTACTTGATGTTCCTGATAACATTCCGGGACTGATGTCATCGGCATCCACCCCAAGTTTTACAAAAAATACCTTTCCTACGGTCCCTGGTTGCCCTATGTATCGCATAACAGCAATTGCCTTGGGACTAAAACCCAATACAAAAGCTATTATTCAGAGCGTTTTCATGCCAAAACCCGACTCACTCACCAGTCGTTAGACACCCTATTTCATAAAATATGGAGTAATGATGAAAAAAAATAACTCATTTAGCCTAAGAGCAATCTGCGCGGCCATTAGCATTTTATGGATTCCCAGCATTGCAATCGGGGCCGCCATCCCATTCGCTCAATATCCGGCTGGATCAAGCGCAAGAGAACCAGCACCTAACGTTATCGTCTCTGTTGATGATTCTGGAAGTATGGGAGCATCCGGTATTGTCACATTAAAAGACGCTTTGAAGCAGACATTTGCTGACACCAATGTTCCGGATGGCCGTATCCGACTTGCGTGGCAATCGATGAATCGATGCGCCGGCATCCCAAGCAGCAGCACTGCGTGTGGCAGCAAAAATTTCATGAAACCTCTTGCAGGGGCACATCGAACAAATTTTCTTACGTGGGTTGACACACTGACTCACGGCAATGGCACCCCTGCACACATAATGGTTAGAAATGCAGGCGATTACTTAAAAACAACAGGGATAAACAGCCCATGGAATAGCATTCCCGGCACAGTAGACAACGCACCCATTGCCTGCCGCAAAGCATTTCACATCTTCATGACGGATGGGGGATGGAATAGCTCTGAAGCATCAACCACGGCAAACCACGTTGATGGGGATAGAAAAAAGACTGGTTACACGGTGATTGGAGGGGGAAACATTGATGGAAACAACCTCACACTTGGCGATGGAACAACTGCATACACTGCCGATTCCAATGCAACAAAAATATATTACGACCAATGGGGTTTCGGTGGAACAGATGGCCTCAACACCATCTCTGATCTCGCTTTTTACTATTGGGCAACAGATTTGCAATCCACCATTGCAAACAATGTCAAACCGATTGTAAAAAAATCAGGGGATGAAATTTTTGGAACGGGTGGCACTGCCAAAACTATTCCAGAATACTGGAATCCAAGAAATGATCCTGCCACATGGCAGCATATGGTCACCTACACCATTGGTTTTGGAACAGGCGCATCCGCTTGGACCGGGAGCCCGACTTGGGGTGGTGATACTTATTCAGGAGATTACACCAATCTGATTCAAGGAACCGTCACTTGGCCAAGCCCATTGTGCGCAGCTGGTAACACAGGCTCAGGTAATCAAGCGTGTGATGGATCGACAGGCTATTCGGTACGAGACAACCAACGAAGAGTAGAGCTTTGGCACACGGCCATCAATGGACGTGGGAAATTTGTCCCTGCCCCCGATGCAGCGAGCTTGGTAACAGCTTTCAAAGACATTCTTGGATCCATTCTGGAAGTCACTGAGAATCCAATTACCAACTTTATTGGCGCATCGGCATCCGTGAGCAGATCAGGAACAGACGCATACAAATCCGGATATGCGTCCAACGGATGGACAGGTTATATTGCATCAGATCGCCTCAGTGTTACCACTGGAGTTGCATCAGCCAATCCAGATTGGGGCATGACAACGGCGACCCCCCCAAAGCAAAAAACAACCGCCGACATTTTGGATGCATTAGATGCAACCGGCATAAGCAATCGCTTGATTTTGACAACAAAATCCGATACTAATGCAGGCATTTCTTTTGCTTGGGGAAATTTGCACTCATCCCAACAAACACTCCTAAACACCTTGGATGGTACTGCCGATACAAACGGATCGGACAGAGCCAGCTTTCTTCGTGGCGTCCGGACAAAGGAGTCTAATCAAACTGGCGGATATTTGAGAACACGCCTTTCACGTCAAGGAGACATTGTCAACTCAAATATTTGGTACACCGGAAAGCCGGTGGGTGACTACAATCTTTCGTCATACAAAACCTTCGCCAGCAACCATAGCAACCGCATTCCCATGTTGTACGTTGGTGGCAATGATGGGATGTTGCACGGATTTTCTGCCGTGGACGGAACAGAAAAAATTGCTTACATCCCTAAAGGCATCTATAAAAATCTTCCACTACTGACAAAAACAGAATACATCCACAACTTTTTTGTCGATGCCTCGCCATTCACAGGAGACGTCAATGTTAGCTCCACACTTACGGCCGATTGGAGGACTTATTTAGTAGGAACATTGGGCGCAGGAGGGAAGGGGTATTTCGTTCTTGATGTAACAAAGCCCGGATTCACTGGCGCAACAGGCATTGCTAGCAATTTCTCCACAGGAAATGCTGCAAGCATAGTCGTCATGGATAAAACTGCGGACAAGAGTGACACCTCAACGATTGACGCGGACATCGGTCATATATTTGGAGATCCTGTTTTAGCACAAGGAAATCAGCTTCGTGCCGCACAGATCACTCAAATGAACAATGGCCGTTGGGCTGTCGTTATGGGAAATGGATACAACAGCACAAATGAGCAAGCTGTTTTGGTAGTTCAATATCTAGATGGCGACAAAGCAATTAAAAAAATTAGTGTTGGTACGGCAGGAGACAACGGCCTTTCCGCTCCAAGGTTGTTGGATGTGAATGGCGATGGGCTGCCAGATGTAGCGTATGCAGGCGATTTAAAGGGGAACATGTGGAAATTCAATCTTTTTAGTAGCGATGCGGCCAACTGGACAGCAGCATTTAGTGGATCTCCCCTGTACAGCGCCGTCGATGCAAGTGGCACACCGCAGGCCCAGCCTATTACTACAGCTCCGACCTTGGCACAAAACACAACTGTTGGAGGTTTAATGGTGGCATTTGGTACCGGCCGTAATCTTACCGAAGGAGATCGCACCGATACAGCCTCAGTACAAACAGTGTACGCAGTACGTGACAACACCATTTACATGCAGGATCCCGATGCAACACCTCCAAACAGCAAGGTAAAAATCAATACAGGAATCACACCCGCAGCGGTAGGCACCGGCAGAAGTGAATTGGTCCAGCAAACTGTCAATACCGCCTCCGCTACTGATGGACAGGGAGTTAGTACTGGTGATAAATTTTATACTTTGACCAATAATTCAGTAAATTACAGCGGCACTGGGTTAAATCCCAACAAACGTGGGTGGTACCTAGATCTTCCGGTTGCCGGAGAGCGTGTTTTGAACAATATTGAGTTCTTTGCTGGGACAGGTGTTCTTGAAATCATCAGTAAAGTGCCAGCATCTGGCGGGAACTTGACAGGTGAAACCTGTGAGCTGGCGTCAATACCAGAGAAAACATATCGGACATTTACGAGCATTCAAGATGGAACAAGACCAACCAGCGTAATCATGGATGTTAACGGTGATGGATATTTTACTGTGGGAGATAGCACCACCGGCAATGCTAGCGGCGATCCTTTTACGCGCGGTAGTGCATCTAACGTTGAACTCAAAATATCTACCGGAGACAAGGAAAAACGCATTGGCGCCGATGGTAAAGTGCGAGATCTTCCAACACCTCCGCTTAAACTACTGCGTCCCAGTTGGCGTCAGTTGCAATAATCGGCAATCGTCATGAACGGGCACCCCATGAAAGTCCAGCACCGAGGCTTCACACTGATTGAAGTCATGATTGTGGTGGCGATCATTGCCATCCTTACAACTATTGCACTCCCGAGCTATCGGGAGTACATCCGCCGCGGACACAGGGCGGAAGCCAGGGCGGCATTGCTGCAGGCCGCCCAATGGATGGAACGTGCGGCCACAGCCACGGGCACCTATCCCTTGACAGCGTCATTTCCTACGACGCTCACCACCATTAAGTCTGGGCGCTATACAGTTGCGGTGGCATCCCCTCCCGCCAGTGCTACGTCTGGAGCCGCATTCACGCTGACAGCCACTCCGGCTGGCGGTCAAGTGGGGGACAAATGCGGCAACTACACGCTGGCACACACTGGGATCCGGGGTGCTGCGTCCGCTGCGTCTGGGGCTCTGGTGACTGAGTGCTGGAATAAGTAGTCCGTCCAGACCCGAGGCCCGAGGCCCGAGGCCCGAGGCCCGAGGCCCGAGGCCCGAGGCCCGAGGCCCGAGGCCCGCTGGCGCATACAGTAGCATTTACCAATGCAATGCACCGACGAGTTGACGACCATGATGAACAAAGCGCTTGGGCTCGCCGCCCAGGCGCTTTTTGTTTCCAACCCCAATCCGCGCGTTGGCTGCGTGCTGGTGGCGCCGGATGGACGGGAAATAGGCAGCGGTCATACCCAGCAGGCGGGAGGCCCCCATGCGGAAGTCATGGCGCTGCGATCCGCGCAAAAAGCAGGTCACAGCACGCAAGGCGCGACCGCCTATGTGACCTTGGAGCCCTGTGCACACCAAGGGCGCACCGGGCCATGCTGTGATGCCTTGGTGGCCGCCGGGATTGGAAAAGTGGTGGCTTCTCTCACAGACCCCAACCCTTTGGTGGCGGGGCAGGGATTTGCCCGGTTGCGCGCTGCTGGGGTCGCGGTGGAAGTCGGCCCCGGGGCCGCTGAATCACGCGAACTCAATATCGGTTTTTTCAGCCGGATGGTGCGGGGCACCCCTTGGGTCCGCCTGAAGGCTGCGGCTTCGCTGGATGGCGCCACGGCTCTGCCCAATGGGACGAGCCAGTGGATCACATCGCCCGTTGCACGCGCCGATGGCCATGCCTGGCGTGCCCGTGCCTGCGCGGTGCTTACCGGCATTGGCACTGTGCTGGACGACAACCCGCGCCTGGATGTGCGCGAAGTGCCCACACCGCGCCAACCCCATGTAGTGGTGGTGGACAGCCAGTTGCAGACCCCTCCGGATGCCCGCCTGTTCATGGCTGGCCGCGCTTGCTACATCTATGCAGCCATCCAGAACGACGAGAAAAGGGCCGCGCTGGAAGCGCGTGGCGCGACCGTGATCTGTTTGCCCAACGCCCACGGCAAGGTGGACTTGGCCGCGATGCTGCGCGACCTCGCCTCCCGTGGGGTGAACGAGTTGCATGTGGAAGCCGGCCACAAGCTCAATGGATCCTTGCTGCGCGAGGGGCTGGTGGATGAAATGCTGGTCTACATGGCGCCCATGTTGTTGGGCCCTGGACTCGGACTGGCCCAGGTAGGCCCCTTTGAAACCTTGGCCCAGGGGCTGAAGCTGGATTTCATGTCGGTGGAGCAGCTGGGGCCCGACCTGCGCATCGTGGCCCGGGTGCCAGGGCGCGACACCTTCTGACGCGGGCAGCCACTCCCTCCCCTTTTTCGCATACCGGTGGGTGCGCTGCGATCAGCATTTGCACAGCTGATTCAGCGCAGAGGAGCGCCCGCCTCCCCGCACAGCACCCTGCCGTCGCACCGGGTTGGTGAGCGCGTACCGACAGCCACCGCTTGTGGCAAGGTGACCGATGCCTGCTATGCCCTCTGACCCAGGCATCTTCAAGGCGTCGCACCTCTCCAGCCTTCTCGGGCCCAGCATCCCAAACTGGGTCGGACGGAGACCTCGCCAGAGAAAAAACTTCCGGTAGCCCCCCGATGTGCAGCACCGGCCCCCCCCCTCACACCATCCGCCCACCCCACACCGCCCCATATCAGTGCAAACATTCGCACCAACATCTGGCACAAATTTTGCATCAATCTGGTGCAAATCTGTTGCAAACACTCAAAATGCACCAGAGTCGATCAATCACTAGCGCGAGGATGTTATGGAAGCACTCAAACAGGGCACAGATGCCCTGTTCATTCTGCTCGGGGCGATCATGGTGTTGGCCATGCATGCTGGTTTTGCCTTTCTGGAGCTGGGCACCGTCCGCAAGAAGAACCAGGTGAATGCGCTGGTGAAGATTCTGGTGGACTTCTCGGTGTCCACCGTCGTCTATTTTGTGGTCGGGTACAGCGTGGCGTATGGCACGCATTTCTTTGTGGGGGCAGAGTCGCTGGTGCAGCAAAGCGGCTATGCACTGGTCAAGTTCTTCTTTTTGCTCACGTTTGCGGCCGCGATTCCGGCCATTGTGTCCGGGGGGATTGCCGAGCGGGCCAAGTTTTGGCCGCAGCTCATGGCCACGGCGGTCATCGTGGGTTTTGTGTATCCCTTTTTTGAAGGCATCGCCTGGAACCAGCATTTCGGCGTGCAGGCCTGGATCAAGGCCGTCACGGGGGAAGAGTTCCATGATTTTGCGGGCTCGGTGGTGGTGCATGCCATGGGCGGCTGGATCGCGCTGCCTGCGGTCATCCTGCTGGGCTCACGCGCCAACCGCTACCGCAAGGATGGCGCGATCTCGGCCCACCCTCCCTCCAACATCCCCTTCCTGGCGCTGGGCGCCTGGGTGCTGGTGGTGGGCTGGTTTGGCTTCAATGTGATGAGCGCACAGACCGTGGACAAGCTCTCAGGCCTGGTGGCGGTCAACTCCCTCATGGCCATGGTGGGCGGTACGCTGGCCGCGCTGGTACTGGGCAAGAACGACCCGGGCTTTGTGCACAACGGCCCGCTGGCCGGGCTGGTGGCGGTGTGTGCGGGCTCGGACCTGATGCATCCCCTGGGAGCGCTGGTGGTGGGGGCCGTGGCCGGTGCCATCTTTGTGCTGATGTTCACGCTCACCCAGAACAAGTGGAAGATCGACGATGTGCTGGGCGTCTGGCCCCTGCATGGCCTGTGTGGCACCTGGGGTGGGGTTGCGGCCGGCATCTTTGGCAGCAAGGCACTGGGGGGCCTGGGCGGCGTCAGCCTGTCGGCCCAGCTCATTGGCACGGGCCTGGGGGTGGTCTGGGCGCTGGTGGGGGGTACCATTGTGTACGGCATCCTCAAACAAACGGTGGGCCTGCGGCTGACGCAGGAAGAAGAGTTCGATGGGGCCGATCTGTCCATCCACAAGATCAGCGCCACGCCCGACCGCGAAGTGAGTTGGTAAGCCAACGCCGGGCTTGGCATGGCCGGGCCCGGGTTTCCAAACATCGCCCGGGTGGATGGGCGGATGGGTGGATAGATGGGCGCTTCGTCCGACAGGCTCGGGCCCGGCAGCGGGATATACCTTGGTGCAGCGCTCTGGCGCCTCCAAGGTCACAATCCCACCATCGCGCCATGCACCATCTGCTGCCCACCTCTCCACTCCTGGCCTGCCTGACCCGCCACTGCTGGCGGGCCCTCACCGTGGTGGCCACCGTGGCCCTCATGGGCTGCGCGGGCTTGCCCAAAGATGTAGACCGACCGGTCTCCACTGCCTTGCAGAACCCCGGCGACACCGCGTTGGGCCAGTTGGTGGAGGCCCGCCGGGCAGCCCAGGGGGCACGGCACCCCTCGGGTTTTGTGCTGCTGAGTGGGCCACAGGCAGCCTACAGCAGCCGCCTGGCCTTGGTGGATGCCGCACAGAAAACGCTGGACCTGCAGTACTACGCCATCCATGCCGACGCCAGCAGCGAGCGCCTGTTGCTCAGCGTGGCGGCCGCCGCCCGGCGCGGCGTGCGTGTGCGGGTGCTGCTGGACGACCTCCACAGCACCGGGCGCGACGCTCTGGTGATGCGGCTGGCCTTTGTGCCCAACGTCGAGATGCGCATGTTCAACCCGCTCACGGGCGCACGGGGGTCGTCCGTGGGGCGCATGTTCAGCCTGCTGGGCGACTTTGGGCGCGTGCAGCAACGCATGCACAACAAGCTCTTTATTGCCGACAACACGCTGGGTGTGGCTGGGGGGCGTAACCTGGGGGACGCCTACTTTGGCAATTCCGACTCCGGCAATTTTGTGGACCTGGACGTGCTGGCCGCAGGGACCGTCGTGCAGGAGCTTTCGCGCAGTTTCGACAGCTACTGGAACAACGAACGCGCCTACCCCGTGCAGTCGCTCATCACGCGCGAGGAGCTGGACCGCCTGCGCGAGAACCTCCGCGCCGCCGATGCCGTGCAGCGCGAGCGCATTGCCGGCCAAGGCGGCGCCACCGCCCCCGACACCCGGCCGCCCCATGAAGGGCGTGGCACCACGGCCGCGCAGCGTGCGCGCATCTGGAACTACGAACCCATGGACCTGGCGCAGGCACCTTTCGTGTGGGCGCCCGCCGCCGTGCTGGTAGACCGGCCCGCCAAGATCCCTCCAGACGGCACCTCCACCGCCTTGCTCCCCGAGCAGCCACACGCCGGGGCCACACCCGAGGCCATCGCCGCCCTGGTGAGGCCCAGGACTGCTGCGGCAGCGGCGGCAGCCCTGCCTGCCGGGGCAGCAGCACCCACCCCCTCCCCCATCAACAATCCGCCACAAGAAAACGGCACGCCTCCCCGCCTGCCCCACAGCGAAACACCCGACGCCCAGGCCGATACGGTGGTGGACGGCTTGCTGCAGCTCATGGGCCAGGCGCGGCGCGACCTGCTCATCATTTCGCCGTATTTCGTGCCGGGGCCCGACATGGAGCGCGCCTTTGCCGCCGCACGTGCGCGTGGCGTGCGTGTGCGGGTGCTCACCAACTCGCTGGCCTCCAACGACGCCCCCATTGCCCACGCCGGCTACGCACGCCACCGCCCTGCGCTGCTGTCCATGGGGGTGGAGCTGTATGAAATGCGCAGCGAGCTGACCGGTGTGCTGCGCGGGGCCTTCGGCACCACCGGCAGCACGGGGGGTACAGGGTCCAGCGGCAGCTCGCGCGCCATGCTGCATTCCAAGCTGCTGATCGTGGATGGCCGCCTGCTCGCCATTGGTTCGATGAATCTGGACATGCGCTCACAGCGGCAAAACACCGAGGTGGCACTGCTGATACGCAGCACCGACCTGTCCCGGCGGGCCACCGCGCAGATCGACACCGCCCTGCGCGATGCCGCCTGGCAAGTGCAGCAAACCGACCAGGGCCTGGTGTGGCGAGCCCCCCAGGGCAGCGGCCTGCCAGATGCGACCACCGAACCCGATGCCAGTGCCCCCCTGCGCCTGATGCTGCTGTTGCTGGGCCCGCTGGCGCCCGACCATCTGCTGTAGCCCCGCCGCTTTAACCCCCGTGCTGCTGCACAGCCACCCAGGCGGTGATGGCACGCTGGTCCGTCATGGTCCGCACATGCTGGTAGGCCACATCGGCCTCCGCAAAACGCCTGCGCAGCAGGTTGAGCCATTGCTTGAGGCGCCCGGCACGCTGGCGGGGCTCCAGGTCGTCGCACACCAGTTGCCAAAAGGAGGCCAGGTGTGGAATCAGATCGGCCCACACCACCAGGTCGGCACCGGGCTGCCCGGCATCCCACGCTCGGATGGCGCGCGCCAGCCCCGGGTCGGCGACCATGCCACGCCCCAGCATGAGTGCGTCGCAGCCAGACACTTCGCGGCAACGCAACGCATCGGCCACCGTCCAGATTTCGCCATTGGCCACCACGGGGATGTCCACGGCCGCGCGGATGGCGGGGATGTGCTCCCAGTACGCGGGCGGCCGGTAGCCGTCGGCCTTGGTGCGGGCATGCACCACCAGCTCGGCAGCCCCACCCGCCTGCATGGCCTGCGCGCATTCGCGCATCAGCCCGGTGTCGTTGAAACCCAGGCGCATCTTGGCGGACACCGGCAGGTGCGCCGGCACGGCGCGGCGCACGGCCCCCACCACAGCGGCAATGCGCTCGGGCTCCTGCAGCAGCGCGGCCCCGCCGCCGTGGCGGTTGACCACCTTGGCCGGGCAGCCGAAGTTCAGATCAATCCCCTCGGGCCCCAGCGCAGCCAGGCACGCGGCGTTCTCGGCCATGCTGACCGGGTCGGAGCCCAGCAGCTGCGCCCGCACGGGCACGCCCGCCAACGTGCGGCTACCGTTGCGCAGCTCAGGCAGGTAGCGCAGGAACACCTTGTCGGGCAACAAGGTGCCCGTGATGCGGATGAACTCGGACACACAGCGGTCCACACCGCCCACGCGGGTCAGCACATCACGCAGCACAAAATCCAGAAGCCCTTCCATGGGGGCAAGCAGCAAGGTCATCGCAGTCGGGGGCAGTGCAGGGCCGGGCACACACGGCCCTGTCTGAAAATATGAATAAAAACGGGCTCTTGCGCCTGATGGATATGACTTTTCAGCTATCAAAAAATGAGTAACCCCCATTCCATGCGCAGGATACCCGGGGCACAGCCCTCGGATTGTGCGGCAAAGGGTCATCACGGCGTCATGGCGGGCTGCTGCAATCGCGGGCATTCGTCCGTGACCGGAGCCCCCATGCTGCTGCAAAAAACCGACAAAGCCCGCCTGGAACTGTCTCCCGGTGTGCGCACCCTGAGCCTGCGCGAGCGCTCGCTGCTGTTGCTGGCAGATGGCAAGCCGCTGTCCGACCTGCAGGCCATGTACAACGGCATCGGCGCGCAGATCGTGGACAACCTCATGCGCCAGGGCTACCTCACGGGGCCAGCCGAGCTGCCCCCGCACACCACCACCGCCCCGCCCCCCTCTACCCCAGGCCCATCCATTCAAAGGCCGGAGCCGGGCGAGTCCCTGCGCTCGCTCGCTGGCGCCCGCATGTACCTGTTCGACACCTGCGAGCGGCTGTTTGCGCGCCGCGACCCCGTGCTGGCACAGCATTTTCGCGAGGCCCTGCGCGCCGCCAAAGACCGCCTGAGCATGCTGGACGTGGGCGACGCCATGCTGGAAGAAGTGGCCCTGGCGGCGGGCGCCGAACGTGCCGCCAGCCTGCGCGAGCGGTTGGAACAATTGCTGCCCCGAACCTCCAACGAAGCCACGCCAGCCACCTTTGCCTTGACGCAGCCAGCCCTGCTCGACTGAAGCCGCCCACCGGGCAGCCACTGCCGCCAGGCCCCCAGAACGCTCAGGCTGCAGCCGCCAGGCGCCAGAGTGAAGTGACCTCGGCCGCGCGCGCTGCATGCAGCGCATCGCCAGCATCGGCCGCTTTGGCATGGACCGGCTTGACATCCTGCCGCCCCCGGACCACCAGGCCCGCCTCGGCAATCCAGCCCAGCAACTGCTCGCGCGGGCGCAGAGCCAGGTGCTCAGCCAGGTCCGACAGGATCAGCCAGCCTTCACCGCCGGGTTCCAGATGCTCGGCCAGCCCTGCCAGAAAACCGCGCAGCATGCGGCTGCCTTCGTCGTACACCGCGTGTTCGATGGGCGAGCTGGCCCGCGCAGGCACCCAGGGCGGGTTGCACACCACCAGCGGCGCGCGGCCGGGCGGAAACAGGTGGGCCTGCAACAACTCGACCTGCGGCATCACCCCCAGGCGCTGCAAGTTGTCACGCGCGCAGGCCAGGGCCCGGGGGTCCTGGTCGGTGGCAACCACCCGCTGCACACCACGGCGCGCGAGCACGGCAGACAGCACGCCGGTGCCGACGCCGATGTCAAAGGCCAGGGCCTTGCCGGGCAGCTCTGCGGTAGCGACCAGGTCCACATACTCGCCGCGCACGGGCGAAAAAACGCCGTAGTGCGGGTGGATCCGGTTGCGCGGGGGCGCGCCCAGCGCAGGCACCTCCACCCCCTTCTTGCGCCACTCATAGGCGCCGACCAGGCCGAGCAGCTCGCGCAACGTGGCCACACTGCGCTCTCCCGTGGCGGGCCCCCAGGCCTGCGTGCAGGCCTCGCGCCAATCGGGCGCGCGGCGCAGGGCAATCTGGTAGTCGCCTTCCAGCGGGATCAGCACCGAGGCCAGCACGCGCGCCCGCTGCGCCTGCGCCTGGCGGTGCAGGTGAAAAGCCTCGGCGGGTGTGGCCACTGCGGCTTTCTGGGCGGCCTTGGCAGCCGAGCGGCGGTGTTTGCCGGTCTTGGAATCGGTGCGCCGCATGAGCGCTTGCAGCAACATGCGCGCATTCTGAAAATCCCCCAGCCACAACAGGCCGGTGCCTTCACAGGCCATGCGGTAGGCCGTATCGGCCGCCAGGGTGTCGTCGGCGGTCACGACCCGGCGCGGCGCCGGGGCCCCGCTCTCGGAGCGCCACAGGGCTTCTTGGGATTGGCCCTGATGGGTCCAGTGAATCACGGAATGGGGTGTTGGCATCAGTGTCTGACAGTGCCACGCACAGTCCGCAATGTTTGAAACGGGCGCACGGCAAGGCTGGGGTGCCGGGCAAGGGCCGCCCCGCAGCGATGGCATCGTCTCCCTGCCCGCGCAGCGCAGCGAAGCGAGAGCGGAGGGAAGGAGCGCAGCGACGCAGGGGGGTGGTGTCGCACTTTAGGCGTTGATGGGGCGCTTCAGGCGCACTTCTTCGATCTTCACGCCACCGATCACAGCGGTCTTGGCGGTAGAGAGTTCTTGCTTGAAACCCGCCAGTTCGTGGAAACGAATGGCGCGTTCGTTGCGCAGCGGCACCCAGGCGGTGACGTTGGTGCAGCCTTCTTCCTGGAGACCATCACGGGCGGCGTCCCACAGGGCCAGGCCGACGCCCTGGTTCCAGTGGGTGGGGGCCGCATAGATGGCCCAGATTTCGCCCGTGGTGGGGCGGGATTTCTCATCGCGGGAGCGGTCATAGCCGACAAAGCCGACGATCTTCTCGCCATCGATGGCCACCTGCACCTGGGGCTCGCAATACTCGATGGCTTCGCGCCAGTAGGCCTGGCGCTTGTCGACGGAAGACATGGACTTCAATTGCTCGTCTGGCACCAACCCCTTGTAAGCCTCTTGGGCGGAGACGGTGTGGATCTGGGCGATGGCTTTGGCATCGCGAAGCGTAGCGGGACGAACCTGGATACTGGACATGAAAAAACCGAACGAAAACAGGGAATGAAAAAACGAAAGGACCGGCATTGTCGCCGCAAACGGTTTTTCTACCTGTACGGGCGGTTACCAAGCCCTCCCCCAAGGCCTGTTCCACCCCCTTGAAACGGGGCTTTTTCGGTCCGTTTCTGGCCCCCGTCAGGCCAGCGCCATTGCGCCTGAAAGCGAGGCCCCGACAGAAGCTGCAGCCCGCTGCACCATGGCCCGCTTGTTGCGCGGGCGCGGCACATGCACGGCCGGTGGTGTGCCATTGACTGCCGCAAGGCTGAGCACCAGTGTCACCGTGCGCGAACCCGCCTCCCGCTCATCGCAGGCATAGGCGCGGTAGCTGCCGTTGCCTGGCCCATGGCTGCGCTGCACGGTGTGAAAAGCCACGCGCGCGCCCGTCACCCGGTGGCCGCCAAAAGGCAGCACACGCAGTCGCGCATCGCGGTCCAGCGCCAGGCCCAGGTTGCCTGCACGGTTGATCAGATCGGTGCGAATCCCGCGCCAGGTCAGCCCCTGGTCAGCAGAAAACTGCCAGGTTCCCGCCTGAGCGTCCAGATGCTCGATCACCACCCCGGCAGCGGCCAGCAGGTCGGGGCAGTTCTCCTCCACGATATGCGCCAGCGTATTGCCCCCAAGGCCCGTGCCGGCAGGGGCAGCGGCGCTGGAGACAGCCGCCGGTCGCCGCTCGCTTCCCCGGTGAGCGCCTGTGGAAGAGGTGGAACTGTGCATCAGAGCATTGGTGGTCATGGACGTACCTTTGAAAGCGAAGGATGAAAACGAAGGCTTGCGCATTGAGGGGTCCGCACCCAAAGTGCTTTTCAATGCTTGACGGAAAGTCTAGAAAGTGCACAACCCTGCGTCCATCGCACAAATGGACTAGCCCGCAACACCCCGTTGTGCGCAATACTTGTCCAATGAGTGCCCCCCAAAGTGCCCGTCCGAGTGCCCGCCTTCTGCTGGTAGACGACCACGCCCTGTTCCGCACCGGGCTGCGCCTGATCGTGCAGGACCACCCCAGCGTGGGCGCAATTGCGGAGGCAGGTTCGATCGCCGACGCCTGCGCGCTCCAGCAACCTGATATCGATCTGGTGCTGCTCGACATCCAGCTGCCCGGCATGAGCGGCCTGGACGGCCTGCGCCTGGTGCGCCAGGCCTGCCCCCAGGCCCGCATCGTGCTGGTGTCCGCCAGCGTGGCGCCCGATGCAGTCCATGAGGCGCGGGCGCGGGGTGCCGACGGCTTTTTGCCCAAGTCGGCGAATGCCGAAGACATCCTGGAAGCCATCACCTGTGCGCTGTCGGGCCAACCGTGCTTCCCCCTCAACAGCGGCAACAGCGCCACCACCCGCGGGCCCGATGCCCCCTCGCTCACGGCACGGCAGCTGGATGTGCTCTCGCTGCTGTGCACCGGCAAACCCAACAAGGTGATTGCGCGCGACCTGGGCCTGAGCGAAAACACCGTGCGCGTGCATGTGGCTGCCATCTTTGCGCAACTGGGCGTGAACAGCCGCAGCGCCGCGCTGCTGGCCGCGCAGCGCCTGGGCCTGTCTACACCGCAGCTCCATGACCCCCTCTGAGACCGGGCCGCAGCCCCACGACGCCCCGCCCCCCACCCGCTGGGGCTGGCCGGTGTGGGAGCGCGACGAGGTGCTGCGCGAGCAGGTAGCCCTGCTGCGGCAGAACTTTCCGATGACGCTGCTGGCGTCGCTGGCCACGGCCCTGGGCACCCTGTGGGTCATGGCCCGCGTGGCCGACACGCAGGCCACCACGGTGTGGCTGTCCACCCATGCGCTGGTGATTGCAGGCGTGTACCTCACGTTGCGCAGCATTGCACCCTTCACCGACCCCGCACCGCAGGCCGCGCGCAAGCTGATTGCCTGCATGGCCGCCATGGGGCTGAGCTGGGGCAGCCTGGGCTATGTGGTGCTGTACTGGGGCACCTCCGACAGCGTGATCTATGCCATCGGCATCATCAGCACGGTGTCCTCGGGGGCGCTGGGCCTGGGGGCGCCGCTGTACCGGGCCTATGTCACCTACCTCACCAGCGCCATCGGCGGGGTGATGCTGGCCGTGGCGCTGGCCGGGGGGCCGGTGATGTGGCCGGCGCTGTTCCTGACCGGGGTGTACTACGCACTGACCTGCCTGCAAGCCCGCACGGCCGACCGGGCCACGCGGCGCAGCATCGCGCTCAAGCTCGAAAACGAGCGCCTGGTCAGCCAGCTGCGCGCCGAATCCCAGCGTGCGCTGGCTGCGCAAGAGGCCGCCGAGCAGGCCGACCGCGACAAGTCCCGCTTCCTGGCGGCAGCCAGCCACGACCTGCGCCAGCCCCTGCATGCCATGGGACTGTTTCTGGAGTCGCTGCAGCGCAGCCCGCTCAACGACCACCAGCGCACGGTGCTCAAACACGCACACGCGGCCTCGGGCTCCGCTGCCGAAATGCTCACCACGCTGCTGGACTATTCGCGGCTGGAAGCCGGGGTGGTGAAGGTGCGGCCCGCCGCGTTCGCGGTGCAACCACTGCTGACGGCCCTGGAGCAGGAATTTGGCGCGCAGGCCGACACCGCCGGGCTGGTGTACCGCACCCGTGAGACCTCCGCCGCCGCTTTTGCCGACCGCTCGCTGGTCGGGCTGGTGATGCACAACTTCATCTCCAATGCCCTGCGCTACACCGCCCAGGGGGGGGTGCTGATTGCCTGCCGCACGCGCGGCAAACGGCTGGCACTGGAGGTGTGGGACACCGGCGCGGGCATTCCGCAACACCAGTGGGAAGACATCTTCAAGGAGTTCCACCAGCTCGGAAACCCCGAACGCGACCGCCGCAAGGGCCTGGGCCTGGGCCTGGCCATCGTGCAGCGCCTGGCACGGGAGATGAAGACCTCGGTGGAGCTGCGCTCGCACCCCGGCCGAGGCTCGGTTTTTCGGCTGTGGCTGGACCGCTGGCAGGGCGCACTGGAGGACGATGCCAGCCCCGCACCCGATGCACTCAGCCTGGCAGGCCTGAAGGTACTGGCCATCGATGACGACGAGGCGGTGCGCCTGGGCATGCAGTCGCTGCTGCAAAGCTGGGGCTGCCAGTGCCTCACGGCCGAATCCAGCGCCGATGCACTGGAGGCGCTGGAAGACGCCACCCCCGACATCATCATCACGGACTTCCGCCTGCGCCACGAAGAAACCGGCAAGCAGGTGCTGCAGGCACTGCGCACCTACCTGGGCACCCCTGTGCCAGCCATCATCATGACGGGCGACACCTCCCCCCAGCGGCTGCGCGATGCGCAGTCCACCTCGGCCCTGCTGCTGCACAAACCGGTCTCCACCGGCCAGTTGCGCGACGCGATCGTGCAGCTCATCACCAGGCCACCGCCCCCTGCCCCGCCAGACGACGGGCCCGAGGCAGTCGAAGTGCAGGAAGTGCCGGAGAGCGCGGTTGCCACCGCTGCCGCTACAGCCAGCGGCGCAGCAAACCCATGACCCGGTCGAACCGGGCCCCGTAAGGCGGGTAGAACAACGAGCCCATGGCCCAGCGCGACTGCACCAGCACCGACTTCTGGTGGCAAAAGCGCAAAAAGCCCTGCTCGCCGTGGTAGGCGCCCCAGCCACTGCCACCCACGCCGCCAAACGGCAGGTTGTCGTGGGCAATGTGCATCAGCGTGTCGTTCACCGTCACGCCGCCGCTCACGGTGCGCCGCAGCACATCGGCCTGCACCGCCTCGCTCTGGCCAAACCAGTACAGCGCCAGCGGGCGCGGCCCGGCGTTGATGTGGGCAATGGCATCGTCCAGCCGCTCATAAGAGATCACCGGCAGGATGGGACCAAAAATCTCTTCCTGCATGAGCTGCATCTGCGACGTGGCGCCAAACACCAGCGTGGGCGCCATCTGGCGGCTGGCACCGTCGCCCAGCGTGCCCACGGTATGGACCACCGGCTTGCCCGCGGTGGGGTCGATGGTCTGCACCTCGGCACCCTGCGTTTGCGCCTGCTGCAGCATGGTGCGCAGGCGCGCATGGTGGCGCGGGGTGATGATGGAGGCGTAGTCGGCATTGCCCTCGATGGTGGGGAACAGGCGCGCCACCGCAGCCCGGTAGGCCTGTGCAAACTCGCCCTCGCGGCCGCGCGGCAGCAGCACATAGTCGGGGGCAATGCAGGTTTGCCCCGCGTTGAGCAGCTTGCCGTGCGCAATCTTGAGCGCCGCATCCGCCATGTCGCAGTGGCCGTCGATGATGCAGGGCGACTTGCCGCCCAGCTCCAGCGTCGTCGGTGTCAGGTTTTGCGCCGCCGCCTGCGCCACCTTGCGGCCCACGGCGGTGGAGCCGGTAAACACCAAATGGTCGAAAGGCAACGAGGCAAACAGGGCCGACAGGTTGGCGTCGCCCTGCACCACACAGAACTCGTCGGGCGCAAAGAACTGCGCCACCAGCATGGCCAGCTGGGCCGAAGTGTGGGGCGTCAGCTCGCTGGGCTTGAGCATCACGCGGTTGCCCGCCGCCAGTGCCGTGATGGCGGGTGCCAGGGCCAGTTGCACCGGGTAGTTCCACGGGGCAATCACCCCCACCACGCCCAGCGGCTGGCGCTGTATGAACGCATGGGCCGGCTGCAGGTAGATCGGCGTGTGGACCTTGCGGGGCTTCATCCACTTCGCCAGGTGGCGCAGCGTGTGCGACAGCAGGGTGCGCAGCACAAAGAAGTCAGCCACCTCGGTCAGGCGTGGTGAGCGCATGCCAAAGTCGGCCTGCACGGCCGCTGCCAGCACGGGGCCGTTCTCGTCGAGCATCTTGCGAAGGCGCAGCAGCCGCTCACGGCGCACGAGCAGCGGCACATCCACCTGCGCGCGGCTGGCCTGGCGTTGAAGATCGAAATGGGCGTGGATGTCGGCGGGTGTCATGGACTGATCATAGAAGACACCCCCACAGGCGCGTCGCGAAAAACGGATGCACAACCAGGGCAAAGGCCCTGTGCATGCGGCCCGCGCGGCGCCGAAAACCGCGCCCCAGCGGGCGCAGCGGCGGCTCAGCGCACCTCGCGCGCCTCGACGTCGGTGACCTCGGCGGCGCCGGGCAGGATGCCGCCCCGGTGCGGCGCTGCAGCCTCGTCCTGCGTATTTTCCGGCGCAGATGCTGCGCCTCGGCGGCCGGACGACCAGCGCTCGGTGGAGCGAAACACGGTGCTGAAGCCGGTGCGGGGGTCCATGCGCATGGCCCAGGGAGTTATGGGCTTGCCGGTCAGGCGCGCCCAGCCGGCTCGCAGCGTCCACACCAGCGCAAGCACCAGGGCCGCCACCAGCAGGCTGGCGAACAGCACCAAGCCCATGGCAATGACCACTACCCGCAGCACCAGGCGCAGAACGCCCGCAACAAATTCATTCAAACGACACCTCTCCTTCACATCTTGGGGAAGGGATGGCAGCCCTGACTAGCGCTGCGACCCCGTCCCGGGCCCACATCACTCCTGCGGGGCCACGCCGAACTGGAACACGCCCGGCTCCAGCACCGGGTTCACGGTGACCGGGATCACGCTCTTGGGCGGGAAATGCCCTTCGAGCAACAGCCTGGACAGTGGGTTCTCGATGCGCTGCTGGATCGCCCGCTTGAGCGGCCGCGCACCAAACACCGGGTCGAACCCCACCTTGGCCAATTCTGCCAAGGCAGCATCGGACACCTGCAACTCCAAATCCATCTTCGCCAGCCGGGTTTGCAGCAGTTGCAGCTGGATCTTGGCGATCGAGGCGATGTGCTGCGCATCCAGCGCGTGGAACACCACGGTCTCATCGATACGGTTCAGGAACTCGGGCCGGAAGTGGTTCTTGAGCTCACCCCACACCGCTTCCTTGATGTCGTCCGAGTCCTGCCCCACCATGGCCTGGATCAGGTGCGAGCCGATGTTGCTCGTCATCACGATCACCGTGTTCTTGAAGTCCACGGTGCGGCCCTGGCCATCGGTCAGGCGGCCATCGTCCAGCACCTGCAGCAGCACGTTGAACACATCGGGGTGGGCCTTTTCCACCTCGTCGAGCAGCAGCACGCTGTAGGGCTTGCGGCGCACGGCCTCGGTCAGGTAGCCGCCCTCTTCATAGCCCACATAGCCGGGCGGTGCACCGATCAGGCGGGCCACGGAGTGCTTCTCCATGAACTCGCTCATGTCGATGCGGATCAGGTGGTCTTCGCTGTCGAACAAAAAGCCCGCCAGCGCCTTGCACAGCTCGGTCTTGCCCACGCCCGTGGGGCCGAGGAACAGGAACGAGCCCGTGGGCCGGTTCGGGTCACTCAGTCCCGAGCGCGAGCGGCGGATGGCGTTGGCCACCGCAGCAATCGCTTCTTGCTGGCCCACCACACGCTCGTGCAGCTTGGCCTCCATCTGCAGGAGCTTGTCCTTTTCACCCTGCATCATCTTGGCCACGGGGATGCCCGTGGCGCGGCTCACCACCTCGGCAATTTCTTCGGCACCCACCTGCGTGCGCAGCAGGCGGCGTGCGGCGGGGGCACCGTCCTTGCCGTCTTCTTGCGCCTGGGCTTCCTTCAGTTGCTTTTCCAGGTCGGGCAGCTTGCCGTACTGCAGCTCGGCCACCTTGTTGAAGTCGCCCTTGCGGGTGAACTCCTCGATCTGGAACTTGAGCTTGTCGATGGCTTCGCGCACATGGGCACTGCCCTGCGCCTGGGCTTTTTCGGACTGCCAGATCTCGTCGTAGTCGGCGATTTCCTTTTGCAGCTTGGTGATCTCTTCCTCAATCAACGCAAAACGCTTTTGCGAGGACTCGTCCTTCTCGCGGCGCACGGCTTCACGCTCGATCTGCAGCTGGATCAAGCGGCGGTCGAGCTTGTCCATCACCTCGGGCTTGGAGTCCATCTCGATCTTGATCTTGGACGCGGCCTCGTCGATCAGGTCGATCGCCTTGTCGGGCAGGAAGCGGTCGGTGATGTAGCGGTGGCTCAGCTCGGCCGCGGCCACGATGGCGGGGTCGGTGATGTCCACACCGTGGTGCACCTGGTAGCGCTCCTTCAGGCCGCGCAGGATGGCGATGGTCGCCTCCACCGTCGGCTCGCCGACCAGGATCTTCTGGAAGCGGCGCTCCAGCGCGGCGTCCTTTTCAATGTATTTGCGGTATTCGTCCAGCGTGGTCGCGCCCACGCAGTGCAGCTCACCACGCGCCAAGGCCGGCTTGAGCATGTTGCCCGCGTCCATCGCGCCCTCGGCCTTGCCCGCGCCCACCATGGTGTGCAGCTCGTCGATGAAAACGATGGTCTGGCCTTCGTCTTTCGCCAGCTCGTTCAGCACGGTCTTCAGGCGTTCCTCGAACTCGCCGCGGAACTTGGCGCCGGCCAGCAGCGCGGCCATGTCCAGGCTCAGCACGCGCTTGCCCTTGAGCGAATCGGGCACCTCGCCGGCCACGATGCGCTGGGCCAGGCCTTCGACGATGGCGGTCTTGCCCACGCCGGGCTCGCCGATCAGCACCGGGTTGTTCTTGGTGCGGCGCTGCAGCACCTGGATGGCGCGGCGGATTTCATCGTCGCGGCCGATCACGGGGTCGAGCTTGCCCAGGCGGGCACGCTCGGTCAGGTCCATGCAGTATTTGGCCAGGGCGCCGCGCTGGCCTTCGGCCTCTGCGTTGTCCATCTTCTGGCCGCCGCGCACCGCCTCAATCGCGGCCTCCAGGCTTTTGCGCGTAAGCCCGTTGTCCTTGGCAATTTTTGCGGCCTCGCCCTTGCTGTCGATCACGGCCAGCAAAAACAGCTCGCTGGCAATGAACTGGTCGCCGCGCTTGATGGCCTCTTTCTCGGTGGCTTGCAGCACGCGGCCCAGCTCGGGGCCGCCTTGCACCTGGTCGTTGCCCTGCACCTGGGGCAGGCGCTTGACGGCTGCCTCTGCCGCAGCCAGCAGGCCGGGCACATTGGCGCCCGCACGCTGCAGCAGCGCCTTGGGGCCGTCGTCCTGCTTAAGCATGGCCACGAGCATGTGCACAGGCTCGATGTAGGCGTGGTCATTGCCCAGCGCGATGGTCTGGGCATCGCTCAGGGCTTCCTGGAACTTGGTGGTGAATTTGTCGAGACGCATGGGTGGATGTCCTCCGAATTGCAGAACACTTGAGGCAGGGTGTGCCTGATTTCAAGACAGTCCCCTGGCCCACCGATTGACCTGCGTCAGCGAGTTCTCTCTGCGCACCCACCCAGAATGCTATTATTTTTATAGCTACAAGCGCTTTACAGACAGGCGCAATAGGCCTATTTAATGCATATTTTCAGCACAGAGGCCGTTCAGGGGGCTCAGGCATTGCTGGCCGTGATACCCCAACGCGCCAGCGCCACGTCGTCGCTCACCCGCGCATCCACCCAGCGGGCGCCCTGGGCGGTTTCTTCCTTCTTCCAGAACGGCGCCTGGGTCTTGAGGTAATCCATCAAGAACTCGCAGGCCTGAAAACTCTGGCCCCGGTGGGCGCTGGTCACCGCCACCAACACGATCTGGTCCAGCGGCTGCAGCAGGCCCACGCGGTGGATGACACGGGCGCCGAAGATGTCGAAGCGGCGGAAGGCTTCATCCACCATGGCCTCGATGGATTTTTCGGTCATGCCCGGGTAGTGCTCCAGCTCCATGGACGCCACCTGGTCCCCTTCATTGCGGTCGCGCACCGTGCCCACAAAGCTGCACACCGCGCCCACGCCCTTGTTTTCGCGGCGCAGCGCCGCCACCTCGGCGGACAGATCGAAGTCTTCGGTCTGGATGGAAACGCGGGGCACGGTCATGGCGAAAAACTCTCTACTGGACGGACGACGGCAAGGGCGAACGGGCAATCAGGGCGAACGGTGCAGCCGGGGCGCGGCCAGCAATGCGCGCTCTTCCTCGACCACCTTGTGCAGCTGTGCCAGCGAAGGGGACGGTGGCAATTCGGCCAGCAGGGTTTGCAGGCGGGTGACATCACCAACCGTGGGCGCCACCTTGATCTGCGCGATGGCGGCGGCCACATTGCCGCCTCGCACCAGCGCCAGCACTTTGGCCGGCCATTCGCTTTTGTTTCGTGCCATAAATAGGTAAAAAGGTTTGTCTGTACGATTCGCCCGCACTGTACCCGCACTGCAGCCCCCTTTGAACAGGCTCGCACCAACGACCATGGCCACACAAACGATTCAGACCGATCTGTACAAGCTCTACCCCTCGCCGCGCAACCAGCACCGCGACGTTTTCGAGCACCAGGTTTTTGTTCCCTACCCCTACGCCATCATCGACCTGGAGGTGATGGAGCTGGCGGGCAGAACCACGCTGTTTGCGGCCTGCCGGCTGTCGGACATGAAAATGGGCCAACTGGTGAGCTTCGAGTTGACCTCCGACCAGGCCAGGTTCGAGCGCTTGTTCACGCCCGACTGAACCCACCCCATGGACGACGACAACCAGATCCACGTGCCGCCCTCGTTCATGGCGGTGTATACCGACGCCCGGGGACGCCTCACCGAAAAGGCGAACGGCGTGCGCACGCGCTACGAGCTGTGCGAAGACCTGGCAGGCCACCTGGTGGAGCATGCGCAGACGCTATACCACGTGCAGGCGCCGTCTGAAACCGAGATCCTGCAGCGCATCCATGCGGGGCTGTGCACGGCCGAATCCGGCGTGTCGGTGGCTGAAGCGACATGGATCGTCACCCGGCTGGCCGAACTGCTGGTGTGGCAATGCCCCGTGCTGGTGGCTCCGCAGCCCGCGCCCACCGACCCCACGCGCTGAAACGCGCGCCAGCCTGCCCCCAAGGCCTCACTTGGTGAACTTGCCGTCGCGCCCCATCATCAGCAGGTCCACAAACTTGCCGGAGTTGTGCTGGCCGGCGGACAGCTCCACGGGATAGCCGCCCAGGCTCACGCTCTTCATCGACTCCATGGCCTGCACCAGGCTGGCCCGCGTGGGCTTGGCCCCGGCGCGTTGCAAGGCCTCCACCAGGAACCGGGCCGCGATGAACCCCTCCATCTGGCTGAACGTGAACTCGGTGATGCCCCGCGCCTTGGCCAGCCCCTGGAATTCCCGCGAGATGGGCATGCTCAGGTTCCACGGCGACGGCACGACCTGGGAGACCACCACGCCCCGCGCCCGCTCGCCCAGCGCCTGCACAAGCTGGGCATTGCTGATGGCCGACAGCATGTAGAACGTGCTGCGGTGGCCCGCGCTCAGGTAAGCGTCCACAAAGTCCACGCTGGGCTTGCCGGCGCTGATCACCACGATGGCCTGCGGCGACTGCCTGGCCACCACCGCCACCGCATCGGCCATCTTCGAGCCGTCCACCTCCAGCGGAGCCTGGGCAAGCAGGGCCACGTTGTGCGCTTTCACGGACTTCTCGACGGCGGCCAGCCCGCCCGTGCCAAACGGGTTGTTCAGGTACACCGCCGCAATGCGCGAGATGCCGACCGAGGCCAGCTGCTTCACGGTGGCATCAAGCTCAGCCGCGTAACCCGCCTTGATGTTGAAGACATAGCGGCTGTTCGCCTGCCGCAAGGCATCGGACCCGGTGAACGGCGCAATGAACGGCACCCCCCGCGCCTCGGCGATCGGCAAGGCCGCCAGCGCCGGCGGGGTGCCGGCGTACTGGAACAGTGCGAGCACCTTGTCCTCATCGATCAGCCTGCGGGTGTTGTCTGCGGCCAGCTTCGGGTCGTAGGCATCGTCCAGAGCCACCACCCGGATCTTGCGGCCGCGCACACCGCCCGCAGCGTTGACCTGGTCGAAGTAGAGGCTGGCCCCCAGGCGCACCTCATGGGTCAGCGCCGACAGCGGCCCGCTGAGCTGGCCCGACTGGCCTATGACGATCTCGCTGTCCGTCACGCCCGCTGTGTCTTGGCCCTGGGCCGGGCTGCCCGCCAGGCCCAGGGCCAAGGCAGCCGCTGCCAAGCCTGTGTGGACGCGGCCGGTGAACGATGGGAAAAACCGAAATCCTGCCCGCAGCTTGTGCATGTTGTCCCTCTCCAGGTGTTGGTGTGGTTTCGCTCCCATCGCCCTTCGCGCTGCGCATGCGCCCCCGGGAAAGAAACGCGCGCAGCGGCCCAAGGGGCCTGGCCTCACATGCCGCCCATGCACAGGTACTTGGTTTCCACGTATTCCTCGATGCCATGCACCGAGCCCTCGCGCCCCATGCCCGACTGCTTGACGCCGCCGAACGGTGCCACCGCCGTGGAGATCACGCCCGCATTGATGCCCACCATGCCGTACTGCAGTGCGCCGCTGACGCGCCAGACCCGCCCCACGTCGCGCGAGTAGAAGTAGGCCGCCAGGCCAAACTCGGTGTCGTTGGCCATCTGGATCGCCTCGGCCTCGGTGTGGAAGCGAAACAGCGGCGCCACCGGGCCGAAGATTTCTTCGCGGGCCATGCGCATCTCCGGCGTGATGTCGGCCAGGATCGTGGGCTCGTAGAACGTGCCGCCCAGCGCGTGGCGCTGCCCACCCGTGACCACGCGGGCGCCCCGGGCCTTGGCGTCGGCCACCAGCTCCTCCACCTTGGCGAGCGAGGCCTCATCGATCAGCGGCCCCTGGTCCACGCCCTCCTCCAGGCCGTTGCCCACCTTCAGCGCAGCCACGGCACGGGCCAGCTTGTCGGCGAATACGTCGTACACGCCGTCCTGCACCAGCAAGCGGTTGGCACACACGCAGGTCTGCCCCGTGTTGCGGTACTTGGAGGCCATGGCCCCCTGCACGGCCGCATCCAGGTCCGCGTCGTCGAACACGATGAAAGGTGCATTGCCCCCCAGTTCCAGCGACATTTTCTTGAGCGTGGGCGCACATTGCGCGGCCAGCACACGGCCGATTTCGGTCGAGCCCGTGAACGTGAGCTTGCGCACCACGGGGCTGGCCGTGAGTTCCGCGCCGATGGGCCGGGCATCGCCGGTGATGACGCTGAACACCCCCGCCGGCACACCGGCCCGCGCCGCGAGTTCGGCCATGGCCAGCGCCGACAGCGGCGTCTGCGTGGCGGGCTTGACGATGATGGTGCACCCCGCCGCCAGCGCCGGCGCCACCTTGCGCGTGATCATGGCGGCCGGAAAGTTCCAGGGCGTGATGGCGGCGCAGACGCCCACCGGCTCGCGCGTCACGACGATGCGCTTGTCCAGCCAGGGCGAGGGAATCACCTCGCCATAGATGCGGCGGGCTTCTTCGGCAAACCATTCGATGTAGGACGCCGCGTAGGCGATCTCGCCCCGGGCCTCGGCCAGGGGCTTGCCCTGCTCGCTGGTCATGATCAGGGCCAGGTCCTCCTGGTGCTGCAGCATGAGGTCGAACCAGCGGCGCAGGATGCGCGCGCGGTCCTCGGCCGTGCGTGCCTTCCACGGGCCAAACGCCCGGTCGGCGGCCGCAATGGCAGCCCGGGTCTGGGTGGCGCCCGCGTTCGGGATGGTGCCGATCAGCGCGCCATTGGCGGGGTTGTTCACATCAAGCGTGGCGCCGTTGTCGGCATCGACCCACTGGCCGTCGATGTAGCAGTGGGCCTTGAGCAGGCTGGGGTCCTGGAGTGCAATGGTGTGCATGGTGGCGTAGCGGTCTGGGGGCGGTAGGGTGTGGGGCATGGCGGGAGTGGCGGGCGTGGCTGGCGTGGGGGTCACTCCAGCTTCAGGCCGATGTCCTTGATGAGCTTGCCCCAGCGCACACGCTCGGCGGCGGCAAAGGTGTTCATCTGCGCGGGCGTGCCGGGCATGGCTTCCACACCCAGGGCCTGGAAACGCGCCTTCACTGGCGTGGAGTTCAGCGCGGCCTGCAAGGCCGTGCTCAGGCGCTTGATTTCCTCGGGCGGCGTGGACGCATGGACCGACATGCCCTGCCAGGCAAAGGCCTCGAAGTCCTTGAGGCCCTGCTCCATCAACGTCGGCACCTCGGGCAGCGTGGCCATGCGCAGGGCGCTGGCCACGCCAATGGCGCGCAGGTTGCCGCCCACGATGTTCGGCATGCCCCCTGCCGACTCGACGAACATGAACGGAACCTGCCCGCCCATGATGTCCTGGATGGCCGGCGTGACGCCCCGGTAGGGCACGTGGGTCATGTTCAGGCCGGTCTGCTGGCGCAGCAGCTCCATGGTCAGGTGGTGGGGCGTGCCCGCGCCGGGCGATGCATAGTTGACGCCGCCGGGCTGCGCCTTGGCCCAGGCCAGGAACTCCTTGAAGTTCTTGACGGGCAGCTTGGGCGACACCACCAGGATCAGCGGAAAACGCACCAGCATGCCCACCGACGACAGGTCCCGGTCGGCGTTGTACGACAGCTTGCTGTACAGCCAGGGGTTGGTGGCCAGCACGGCGTAGTCGCCCGTGAGCAGCAGGTTGGCCGGGGTGGACGAGCGCGCCACATAGTCCGCAGCGATGTTGTGCGCCGCGCCGGGCTTGTTGACCACCACGATGGTCTGGTTCAGCGTCTTGCTCATCTGGTCGGCCACGGTGCGCGCCACGATGTCGGTGCCGCCCCCGGCCGCCATGCCGACCACCCATTCGAGCGGGCGCTTGTCCTGCGCCAGGGTGGCCAGCGGCAGGCCGCTGAGGGACATGGCGGCGGTGCACAGGGCCGCGCGGCGGGAGAGATTGAATGTGGACATGGGGTGTCTCCTCACAGAGGATGGTTGGAAAAAAGGCCGGCTTGGTGGCTGGCTCGGGGGAAACCGGGAAAAGGCTGCGCTTCGGGCACTGCCTGCTGCAGTGCCCGGTGCTGGGTTGTCTGTCTGTGGGTGGGCCTGTCAGTAGGGGTTGCCGCCGCTGGCCAGGGGCACTGGCGTTGGCGCGGGCGCCGGGTTGCGGCCAAAGCTGCACGCCAGCTCGGTGGCGCCGCGCACCAGCAGCGTGGTGTCCACGCCCACCGCCACGAACAGGGCGCCCGCATCCAGGTAGCTCTGGGCGAGCTGGCGGTCCGCCATCAGGATGCCGGCGGCCTTGCCGGCCGCACGCACGGTGGCAATGCCCTCCAGGATGGCGCGTTGCACGGCCGGGTGGCTCGCCTGGCCCCGGTAACCCATCGCGGCCGACAGGTCCGCAGGGCCAAAGAACACGCCGTCCACGCCGTCGGTCGCGGCGATGGCCTGCAGGTTCTGCATCGCCAGCGGGGTCTCGGCCTGCACCAGCAGGCACATCTCGCCGTTGGCGCGGTTCAGGTAGTCCTCCACCTGGTTCCAGCGAGAGGCCCGCGCCAGCGCGGCACCCATGCCCCGGATGCCTTCGGGCGCATAGCGCATGGCGCGCACCATCAGGGCTGCCTGCTCGGGCGTATCGACCATGGGGATGAGCAGGGTCTGTGCGCCCACGTCCAGGTACTGCTTGACCAGCGCCACATCGGCCTGCACCGGGCGCACCACGGGGTGCACGGGGTACGGGGCCACGGCCCGCAGTTGGTCGAGCACGCTGCGCACGTCGTTGGGCGCATGCTCTGCGTCCAGCAGCAGCCAGTCAAAGCCGCAGCCAGCCAGCGCCTCGGCGGCGTTGGCATCGGCCAGCCCCACCCACAGGCCGATCTGCGGACGGCCCTCGCGCAGCGCGTTGCGAAACCGATTGTTGGGGATCTGCATCATGGCAAAGGCCTCAGACAAAACGGAAGGACACGGAGCCCAGCGGACCATAGTCGGCGTGGAAGCTGTCGCCCGCCACCGCCGCCGTGGGGCGCGTGAACGAGCCCGCCAGCACCACATCGCCGGCATTGAGCTGCTCGCCATAGGGCGCGATCTTGTTGGCCAGCCAGGCCACACCATTCGCTGGGTGGTTGAGCACGGCGGCAGCCAGGCCGCTTTCCTCGATCACGCCGTTCTTGTGCAGCAGCGCGCCCACCCAGCGCAGGTCCACGTCCAGGGGCTTGACGGGGCGGCCGCCCAGCACGATGCCGGCATTGGCAGCAAAGTCCGAGATGGTGTCGAAGACCTTGCGCATAGCCCGGGTCTCGCGGTCGAACTGCTCGATGCGCGAGTCGATGATCTCGATGGCGGGCACCACGTAATCGGTGGCCGAGAGCACGTCGAACAGCGACACGCCCGGGCCCTTCAAGGGCTTGCCCAGGATGAAGGCCAGCTCCACCTCCACGCGCGGCGCGATGAAGCGCCCTGCGGGGATGTCGCCGCCGGCATCGAAGAACATGTCGTCCATCAGCGGCGCATAGTCGGGCTCGGTGATCTGGCTGGCGATCTGCATCGCCCGCGAGGTCAGGCCGATCTTGCGGCCCTTGATGGTGCGGCCCTCGGCCAGCTCCAGCCGCACCCATTCGCGCTGGATGGCGTAGCCGTCCTCGATGGTCATCTCGGGGTACTGCAGCGAGAAGTGGCGCAGCTGCGTGCGGGTCTTGCGCGCCTCTTGGAGCGCGCGCGCCAGGGCGCCCACGGTGTCTTGTGAAAGCATGGTGTTGTAGGGGCCGTTAGCCGTCAGCCGTTGGCGGGCTTGTGAAACAGGGGGTGGATGGAGCTGTGCTTGGCGTCGAACACATCGGGACCTTCATCGATCTGCAAGGTGATGCCGATGTGGCGCGACGCCAGCAGCGCGGAAAAATGGGCCTGTGCCGCAGCCTCCAGCGCGCGGCCCACGGACAGGTGGGTGGCGCTGCCACGGCCACGGCCCATGCGCAGGTTGAGGTAGACGAAGGCATAGCCCGCGCCGTCCCCCGCCGCCAGCCCGGCGGCCCCGCCATCGGCCACGGCGCAGTGCGCCGCCGGGTAGGCCAGCACGCGCACGCCGCCCGTGGGGAACACCGGCTTGCCGGCTTCGTCGACCTGGGCGCACAGGGCCTGGGCCAGTGCGCGGCACAGCGCCGCCATGTCGCTGCCGCCTTGCGCGGCGGGCAGGTCCAGGTTGGGGGTGTAGAGGATGACCAAGTGGGGCATGGCGCGGCTCCGGCTCAGTTGCGGATCACAGGCGGCTGAAAGCCTGGTAGCCCGAGGCCGAGGAAGCCTGCGCCGCCGGAATCGCACGCCCCGTCTGCGGCGTGACCGGGAAGACAGCGTTAATCTGCCCCGTGCCCGAGGCGCCGAAGTACGGCGTCACCACGTCCGCCTGGCCCGCATACTCCGACCAGCCCAGTGCGCCCACCAGCATGGCGGTGTCGTGCATGAAGCCTTCGCCGTGGCCCTTGGCCGCGTACTCGGGCAGCATCTCGCAGAACGTGGCCCAGTCGCCCGCCTGCCACATCTCGATGACGCGGTGGTCCAGCGTCTCCAGGAAGGGGCTCCAGATCTTCTGGGCAAATTCGGGGGCCAGGCCGTTCTGGGCAAAACGGTGGCTCAGGCTGCCGCTGGCCAGAAAGGCCACAGTGCCGTCGTACTGCTCTTCAATGGCCCGGCGCATGGCCCAGCCCAGGCGCGCGCTGTCGGCCAGGTAGTGCACCTGGCACAGGGCCGACACCGACACCACCTTGAAGTGCTGGTCTGCGTTCATGTAGCGCATGGGAACCAGCGTCCCGTACTCGGGCGCCAGCGTGGTCGCGGGGTGGGCCAGGGTCTCCACGCCCTCTGCGCAGCAGGCTTTGGCCAGCAATTGCCCCAGCTCCGGGTTGCCGGGAAACGCGTAGTCCAGGTTGCTGATGAAGTGGGGCAGCTCGTTGCTGGTGTACACCCCCTGGAACTGCGGCGCGCAGTTGATGTGGTAGTTGGCATTCACCAGCCAGTGCGTGTCGAACACCACGATGGTGTCCACGCCCAGTTCCCGGCAGCGGCGGCCAATTTCGATATGGCCGTCGATGGCGGCCTGGCGAAACCCTTTTTGCGGGCCCTCCAGTTCGCTCAGGTACATGGAAGGTACGTGGGTGATTTTGGCTGCCAGTGCGAGTTGTCCCATTTTTTTCTCCTGTCTTGCTCGTTTGCTCTGCGGGGTGAACAGCGATACGGGTCACACACCCCAGTGCGGAATGTGGTGGCTGCCCATCGACACTGCAATGTTCTTGGGCTCCAAGAACACCTCGTAGCTCCAGGTGCCTCCTTCGCGCCCCGTGCCGCTGCCCTTGGTGCCGCCGAAAGGCTGGCGCAGGTCGCGCACGTTCTGGCTGTTGACGAAACACATGCCCGCCTCGATGCCAGCCGCCACACGGTGCGCCCGGCCGATGTTCTCGGTCCAGACGTAGCTCGACAGGCCGTACTGGATGTCGTTGGCCAGGCGGATCGCCTCGGCCTCGTCCTCGAACGGGATCAGGCAGGCCACGGGGCCGAAGATCTCGTCCTGGGCGATCTTCATGCGGTTGTCCACGTCCGCGAACACCGTGGGCAACACGAAGTTGCCTTTTTGCAGGTGGGCCGGCAGCTCGGGCGTGCCGAGGCCGCCGCACAGCAGGGTGGCACCCTCTTTGGGGCCCAGCTCGATGTAGTTGCGCACCTTGGCCAGATGGGCCTGGCTGATCATCGGGCCGACGATGGTTTTTTCATCCAGCGGGTCTCCCACCACGATGCGGCGCGCGCGGGTCGCGAACTTCTCTGCGAAGTCGGCATAGATGGACTTCTGCACCAAGATGCGCGAACCGGCGGTGCAGCGCTCTCCGTTGTTGGAGAAGATCATGAAGAGGGCAGCATCGAGCGCGCGGTCCAGGTCGGCATCGGCAAACACCACGAAGGGGCTCTTGCCACCCAGCTCCATGCTGAACTTCTTGAGGCCGGCGGCCTGCACGATGCGGTTGCCCGTGGCGGTGGAGCCGGTGAACGAAATCGCGCGCACGTCGGGGTGGGTGCACAGGGGCTCGCCCGCGTCCTTGCCATAACCATGCACCACGTTCAGCACACCGGCTGGAATGCCGGCTTCGAGCGCCAGCTCGCCCAGGCGCGCGGCCGTCAGGGGCGACAGCTCGCTCATCTTGAGCACCGCCGTGTTGCCGAAGGCGAGCGCGGGAGCCACCTTCCAGGTGGACGTCATGAAGGGCACGTTCCAGGGCGAGATCAGCGCGCACACGCCCACGGGGTGGAACAGCGTGTAGTTCAGGTGGGTGGGCGTGGGGTAGGTGTGGCCGTCCACACGGGTGCACATCTCGGCAAAGTAATAGAAGTTGTCGGCGGCACGCGGAATCAGCGCCTTGCCGGTCTGGCCGATGACCTGGCCGGTGTCCTTGGTTTCGGTCAGTGCCAGCGCGGGCACCTCGGCCGCGATCAGGTCGCCGAGCTTGCGCACGAGCTTGGCGCGCTCGGGGGCGGGCAGGCCGGCCCAGGCGGGAAAGGCGTCCTTGGCTGCGGCCACGGCGGCATGGACTTCGGCCTCTCCACCACTGGCCACCTCTGCCAGCACTTCCTGCGTGGCGGGGTTGACGGTCTCGAAGTATTCGCGGCTTTCGACGGGTTTGCCGCCGATCAGGTGTTGGATGCGCATGAAAGGAATCTCCAGGATGCAGGGATTTGTTGGGGAGGGAAATCAGCGGCCGAAGGCTTCGTCGCCCACGATGGTGTTCACCAGCCGGCCGATGCCGTCGATCTCGGTGACCACCTCGTCGCCCACGTTGACGTTCACCACGCCTTCGGGCGTACCCGTCAGGATCACGTCGCCCGCGCGCAGCGTCATGAAGCTGCTCAGGTACTCGATCAGCTCGGCAATGTCGTTGACCATGTTGCCGGTGTGCCCCTGCTGCACCACCTGGCCGTTGACCAGGGTGCGCAGCCGCAGATCGTGCGGGTCGGGCACATCGGCCGCATCCACGAACCAGGGGCCCAGCACGGTGCAGGTATCGCGGTTCTTCACGCGCAGGTTGGGCCGGTACCAGTTCTCCAGGTAGTCGCGGATCGCGTAGTCGTTGCACACCGTGTAGCCCGCCACATGCTGCAGGGCATCGGCCTTCTTCACGCCCCGGGCGGTCTTGCCGATCACCACCGCGAGTTCGCACTCGTAATGCATGAAGGCCACATCGGCCGGCCGGCGGGTCTGGCCGTTGTGGCCGATCAAGGCGCCCGGGCCCTTGAGGAACACTAGGGGTTCGTCCTTCGTGGTCACGGTCAGCTCGCCCGACAGCTCCTTGAGGTGGTCGGCATAGTTCAGGCCCAGCGCGATGACGGTGCCCACCTCGAACGGCGGCAGCCAGACCACCTCGCCCTGCTCCAGCACGCGGCCATCGGCCAGGCGGATCTGCTCGCCGTGGGGCGTTGCCTCGTGAATCGCGCCTGCATAGGCCACCCTTGCCTTCTTCATGGCGAGACTCCTTCGTTCACAAACCGGTTGGCGAGCTGGCCAAGGCCCTCGATCTCGATGCGCACCTGCTGGCCTGCGCGCACGCGCGGCGCTCCGGCGGACACCCCCAGCAAAAGCACGTCGCCGGGCGACAGGGTCATGAACTCGGTGACATCGGCCAGCAGGCGCGCCACCGTGCGCCGCCGCTCGCCCGTGGTGGTGGCATGCACGAGGGCATCGTCCACCCAGACACGCACCTCCAGGGCATCGGGGTTGCCCACCGCGCCGCAGGGCACCACCGCGGGCCCGATGGGGCAAAAACCATCGCGCGCCTTGAAACGGATCGAGGGCCGGTAGAACAGGTCATGCGGCACGCTGATGTCGTTCACGATGGTGTAGCCCGCCACATGGGCCAGCGCCTGCTCCGGCGCCACGCGGCACGCGGTGCGGCCGATGACGATGCCCAGCGAGGCGCCGATCTCCAGCTCGGGGGCATCGGCGGGCACCACCACGGCGTCGCCGTGGCCCACCAGCGTGTTGCGGGGCTTGATGTACAGCACCGGCGCCTGGGCAGGCGCCTTGTAGGGCGGCTGCTCGGCAGCGGCCCCCAGCGCGGCAATGGCGGGCCCGTGGTTGAGCAGGGTTCCGTACACCACCCCGGACAGCCGGTAGGGCGCAACGTCGAACTCCAGATGGCGTGGGTCTGAATGCATGGCGATTAATTGCTAATATGTGAGTATCTTATTTGCTAACATGTTAGTAAGTCAACGCCTGTCGCTTGTTTTTTGTCCGGGTTTACACGGATGCCCAGGCCCCCGGCCCGTTTCGAGGATGATTCACGTTTATGGATTCACAACCACTGGACCTCGTCCACCACCGCAACCTGCCACTGCTGTTCCTGCAGGCCCGAGAGAGCGTCTTTGCGCGCTTTAAGCCCATCCTCAACACGGCCGGCCTCACCGAGCAGCAGTGGCGCGTGGTCCGTGCGCTGCTGGACCACGGGCCGCTGGAGCCCCGCCAGATCGGCGACATCTGCCGCCTGTCGAGCCCCAGCCTGGCTGGCATCCTGGCGCGCATGGACGACCTGGGCCTGGTGCTGCGCGAGCGGCTGGAAAACGACCAGCGCCGGGTGCGGGTGTCGGTCACCCCCAAAGGCCAGGCCCTGGCCGCCAGTCTGGCGCCCACCATCGAGGCCACCTACCGTGAGCTGGAGAACCAGCTGGGCGTCGAGTTCATTGCGCACCTCTACACCACGCTGGACGAAGTGATCGCCAAGCTCGGCACGGCCGCAGAGACCGAAGACGGCAACTGGTAGCCCGGCGCCGCACGCCGTCGCCCTGGAGCGATGCGCCTGGACAGGCGCCCCCTGCCCGGTCCGCTCGAAAACCCGCAGTCCACAGCGGGTGGTTTTGTGATGGAATCACGCGCTCTTTCCGAGCGCTGCGAGCCCGCGAAGAATGGGCCCTAATGGAGACACAGCATGAAATGCGCGACCCACGAAACCCATGGTTTGCCGCTGCGGCAACAGCTTCAGCAATGGCAGTCGGCCTCGGACCATTACTTTGGCCCCTTGCAGGCGCAGGCCATGGGCGACGAGCCCTTTGACGCGCGCATGAAGGCATGGGACGCCGGTGCGTTGCGCATGCTGACCATCGACGCCCCCGCCCACCGCATCCTGCGCGACCGTGCCGCCAGCGACCCGCGCCACGACAGTTTCAAGCTGCTGCTGCAGCTCAAGGGCGTGAGCGAAATTCGCCAGCGCGACGCGAATTTCAGCCTGCAGCCTGGCGACTGGAGCCTGTACGACCCGCGCGTGCCCTACACCATCACTTCGCAGGAGTCGATCCGCCAGCTGGTGGTGCAGATTCCGCGTGGCAAGCTCGGTCACCTGCCTCTCGGATCGCTGCACACCTGCGAAGCCGATGCCCCCGAGCTGCGGGCCCTGCACCAGGTGCTGTCGTCTTTTCTGGGCGCATTGGCAGCGCAGCTGAGCACCCTGCCCGACACCGTGGGCGAGCCCCTGTCGGAGACCACGCTGGGCCTGCTGGCGCAGGCACTGCAGGCCCAGCGCGGCGATGCGCCCGAACGCATGCCGCTGCCCGAGGCGATGCGCGCGCGCGTGCGGCAATACATCCAGACCCACCTGGACGACGCCGACCTGACCGTGGAGCGCATCGCGCAGGAAATGCGCTGCTCCAAGCGCTATCTGCATACCCTGTTCCAGGGTGAAGCCCACACGCTGGATCGCCAGATTTGGCTGTCGCGGCTCGAACGCTGCAAACAGGCCCTGGTGGGTGCCAACACGTCGAAGGTCTCTATTTCAGCGCTGGCCTATCGCTGGGGCTTTAACAGCAACGCGCATTTCTGCCGCCTGTTCAAGCAGGAGTTCGGCTGCACACCGAGCGAGTTTCTGAAGCGCGGCATTCACTGAGAACCTGTTCAAGATCTTTTCGGGGTCGCACAAGTCCCTTGCCGGGATGGGATGCTAGGCGCGGTGCGCCGCCAATAGCTCGGCTATTGGCAAGCGCCGCAACGCCGCAGACCGCCCGGCAAGGCACTTGCCCGAAGGGTTGGAGTGAAATCGGGCGATTGGACGCCCCGGCTGCTTGCATGGGCACGAGCCCATGCGGCGCACCCGAAGCATCCACTCCTCCCGATTGCACTCCAATGCGATCCTCGAAAAGATCTTGAACAGGTTCTGAGCCCTTCCTCCCCGCCACGGGGCGCTCTGCCTCGCTGCGCGCGGGTGGTCGGCGCGCGTGTCGAAGGGAAGTTGACCCGTTGCCCAGACAGCTATTCCGGCACCACGATCCAGCTATGGTGCGCGATACGCCAGCGGCCGTTGTCCAAGCGGACCGGCAGCGTCGCCCGGTTCGGGTTGTGGGTGTTGCCCGCGCCAAATTGGAACGGCGTGCCGGCCGAGGCCAGCTCCATCGGGGGCATTTGCTTGAAGGCTTCGGTAATGCTCGCGCGGGTGATCTCGCCCTGAATCCCGCGCAGCACGCGCACGAACACCTGCGCCGCCATGTAGCCGCCCTGGGAGAACGACGACAGCGGCACCTTGCCGCCTCGCATCACCGCCCGCCAATCGCTGAGCCAGCCCGAGCGGCTGGACCAGGGCTCGAACTCCGACATCGCGTAGATGGGACTGGCGGTGGCATCACCGAGCACGCTGGCCACCCGGTCGGTATAGGCCGGCGTGAGAAAAATCCGCGGCATCGCAGTCACGTCGTGCAGATCGCGGCCAGCCTGCATCCATCCGATGACCATGGGCTCCACCCCGGTGTAGACGACGGCGTCACAACGCTCGCGCACGACCTGTTGCCACAGCAGAGCGGGGTCGGTGCCACCGGTGAAGACAGCCACCAGCGCTGGCTTGCGGCCGACACGCTGCGACCAGTCCGCGATCACACGCTGGTACGCGGGCACCGTGCCCTGCAATTCGAGCAGCAGTACGCAGGGCCGCTGGCGCTTCAGGACGTCAACGGCAAACTGCAATGCCGTGGCGACCGACAGATACGGCCCCGTGTTGACGGGTGCAATGTTCGCCGACTCGAAGCAGGCCGGCTCCACGCCCGTGCCCTGGATCGACACAACGCCACGGCGTGCATATTCCGCGGCATTGGCGGCGCAATCGACGATGCTGGCGCTGCCCACTTGCGCCACCACGTTCAACGTGCCCACCAGCTTGCGCGCCGCCTGCCGCGCCTGCTCGGACTCCCCCTTGTCATCTTCGACAACCAGCTTCAGGGGTCGGCCCTGCACGCCGCCTGCGGCATTGATCACCTCGAAATATGCGCGCACCGCGTCGGTGGATTCCGGGAAGGCCACCGGGCCACTGAGGCTGCTGATCGCACCCACCACGATGGGCGGCCGAGGTGCGGCCTGCGCCAGTGCCCGGTCCGTACACAGCAGCAGGGACACGGCCAGCGACAGCCCCCTCCATGTGCTTGGGTACGCAGACACCGATCGGCCCGTTGGCTTGTCTTTCATATTGTTCCCTCGTGGACGGGTTGCCTCGTCGGGGCGGGCTCAGGCCGCCAAATAGCTGCTGTGCAGGATGTCCGGCTGCTCGCGCAGCGTCTGGGCCGGGCCGCCAAACGCCACCCGCCCGCGCTCGAGCACATAGGCATCCTGCGACACCGCCAGAGCCATGCTGGTGAACTGCTCGATCAGCAGCACCCCCACGCCCTGCGCCGCCACCTGCTGCACCAGCGCCACCAGCCGCTTGACCACGGTGGGCGCCAGCCCCAGCGACAGCTCGTCCAGCACCAGGTAGCGCGGCCGCGCGATCAGGGCCTGCGCCACACACACCATCTGCTTCTGTCCCCCCGAGAGCGAGCGGCCCAGCGCATCCAGCTTCTCCGAGAGCTCGGGCATCACCGCCAGCACACGATCCAGCTCCGCCGGCACCTGGCGCGCGGGCCAGGCCGTGGCGGCGGCGCGCAGGTTGTCGCGCACCGACAGGTCACCGAGCACACGGTGGCCCTCGGGCACCACCGCCACCCCTGCGGCGCGCACCGCCTCGGGCCTGCGCCCCGACAGCACCGCCCCATCGAGTTCGATGCGGCCGGACACCAGCGGCAGCGCCCCCGCCAACGCCATGACCAGGCTGGACTTGCCTGCCCCGTTGGCCCCCACCAGCGCGGTGATCTGCCCGGGCGCCACCTGCAGCGACACCCCATGCAGCACGTTCTTGCCACCGCGTTGCACCACCAGATTGTTCATACTCAGCATGGTTTTCACTCCTCCGTACCGAGGTAGGCGCGGCGCACCGCAGGGTCTTCAAGCACCTCATGCGTCGGGCCCAGCGCCAGGCGCTGGCCGAAATCCAGCACCAGGGTCTGCGTGCAGGTCGCCTTGATGAGGTCCACGTCGTGATCGATCAACAGCACCTGCGCGCCGCAGAAATCCCGGATGCCCAACAGCGCACGGCGCAAGAACACGGCCTCTTGCTCGGTCAGGCCCGCGCCGGGTTCGTCGAACAGCAGCAGGCGGGGTGCACCCACCAGGGCCTTGGCCACCTCGACCATGCGTCGCTGGAACAAATTCAACCGAGCCCCCAGCACCGTGGCCACGGGGGTCAGGCCCACGTAGTCGATCACGCGCCCCACCTCGGCCTTGGCGCGCGCGCGCTCGTGGGGCACATGGTCCAGCATGGCCAGCACATTGCTCCACACATCCAGGTCCTCCACCACCTGCTCGGTCTGGAACGAACGCCGCAGCCCGAAACGCACACGCTGTGTCGGCGTGAGGGCCAGCAGGTCGAAGCCGTCCACCGCGATGTGGCCAGTGCGCGGCTGCACCAGCCCGCTGAGCACATTGACCAGCGTCGTCTTGCCCGCACCGTTGGGGCCGATGAGGCCACACACCGGGTGGTCCAGCACCGCATCCAGCTGCGTGAGGGCCTTGACGCCACCAAACTGCACCGTCAGGTTGCCGATGGCGATCATGGCGCGCTCCTTGCAGTCCAGCGGGTCCGCACGTGATTCAGAAGGCCGAGCACCTGCCCGGCCACGCCCTCCTGCGCCGTGATCAGCGCATGCAGCAAGGCCGCGCCAAAAAAGACCATGGCCAGAAAACCGTTGACGTTGAAATCGGTCAGCAGCGACGGCACCGCACGCAACAGCAGGCCCGCGATGAGTGCACCCAGCCAGTGGTGCACGCCCCCCACCACCGACAGCGCGAACAACATCACCGACTCGCTGGCCCCGAAGGCCCGTCCGTCCAGCTGCCCCACCCCGCCCGCCAGCAGGGCACCTCCCACACCGGCGCAGAAGCCGGCCAGCGCGAAGGCCCAGGTCTGGTAGAGCAGCACGTTGACCCCCGCCCCCACGGCGGCCGCCTCGCCCCGGCGGATCAGCGACCAGGAGCGGCCCGCGCGCGTGCGGCGGTGCAGCTCGATGAGCGCCAGCACGGCCGCCAGCCACAGCAGCACGTAACGCAGGTAGGCAGAGTCGGAGGTGGCCACCGCCGGGCGCGCCATCAGCAGGCGCTCGCTCCCCTCCACCCGGCCCAGCCAGCCCGGGCCGCCGTCCGGGAAACCCACGACCGTGATCACCACCTGAAAACCGCCGGCAAGCATGAGGGTGACCAGGGCCAGGTACAGCCCCTTCAGGCGCAGCGCCGGCAGGCCCGCCAGCATGCCCACCAGTGCCGACACCAGGCCCGCCGCCAGCGCACACAGCTCGAATGGCAGGCCGCTGCCGTGGCTGATGCGCAGCGCCACCCAGCCGCCGATGCCCAGCAGTGCAAACTGGCACAACGACACCAGGCCCAGCTGGCCGTAGAGCAGGCCCACGCCTGCAGCCGCCACCGACAGCGCAAGGGCCGAGCTGAAGGTCTTGGTCCAGTAGGCGTTGGCCAGCCAGGGCAGCACGGTGCCGAGCACCAGCAGCGTGCCCAGCATCGCCAACAGCGCGCACAGCCGCTGGCGCCGCACCCGGTCCAGCGCGGCCTCCAGCGCATCGAGAGGGGGACTTGTCATGGGACTACTTGCAATCAAGGAGATGGGCGTCATGCCTAGGCCACGCGGGTGTTCGATGGATGGAAAGCGATCATGAGCAGCGCGACCAGGAAGGGCGTCGCGCTGCGGAAGGCGGCAAGGCCGGGGACCACGATGGCCACAGCCTCCAGCACGCCGATAAGGATGCCCCCCACCACCGTGGCGGGCAGCGACTCCAGCCGGCCGATGATGGCAGCGGCAAATGCGGGGATCACCAGAAAGGTCAGCAGCGTGGCCTGCAGGCGCACGATGTTGGCCAGCAGCAGGCCACACACGCCCGCGAAGGCGCCGCTGAGCACCCAGGCCACCGTGTCCACCTGCAGCACGCGAATGCCCAGCAGTGCGCTCAGGTCGCGGTCGTTGGCCAGCGCCCGCATCTTCAGCCCCACCCGCGTGCGCGCCAGCAGCAGGCCGATGCCCGCCATCATCGCCACCGCGAGGGCCAGGCCAATGACCCGGGTGTAGGTCAGGCGCACATCGGCCAGCTCCAGCGCCCCGGCATCGGTGGGCAGCACCAGGCGCCGGGGCTGCTCGCCCCAGAACCATTCGGTGAAACCCAGCACCACCAGCGCAAACCCCAGCGTGCCGATGCCCCGGATGGTCGGGTTGCGCTGCGCCAGGTGCGGCGCGATCAGGCGGCCATAGGCCAACGACAGCGCCATGGCCACCACCATGCTGGCCACCCAGGCCAGCACCTGCGGCCAGCCGGCCTCCAGCATCGACCAGGCGACGTAGGCCCCCAGCGCACCGAGTGCACCGAACGCAAAGTTCAACACCCCGGACGAGCGGTACAGCACCACCAGCCCCACCCCGGACAGCGCGTAGACCGCGCCCACACCGAGGCCGGAGATCACAAAAGGCAACAAGTCAGGCATGGCAAGCGATCCTGGTCACATCACAGTGCGGTATCACTTCAGGCCGAGCTTTTTCTCGTCGGCGCGCACATCGGCCAGCTCCGGGTCGTCGGCCGTCAGACAGCCCTTGGAGACGGCAGTGAAGCCGTTGCCATCGACCACCACCATGGGCCCTGCGTTGTTGGCGTTGTGGCGGCTGCCGGCGCCCACATAGAAGGGGTTGCACAGGATGTCGCTGCGGAAGTCGCCCACCTTGCGCAGCGCCTCGGTGACCGAGGCGCGGTCGATCTTCTTCGGGTCCATCTTGAGCAGCGTTTCCGTGAGCAGCCGGGCCGCCAGGTAGCCGGCCTGTGAGAAGGTGTCGCGCGGATCGGTCTTGGCGCCATGGGAGTTCATGACGGCCTGCCAGTTCAGGTTGTCGGGCCCCTGGGACTCCAGCGGGTTGAACTCCAGGTTGACGGCGAAGTTCTTGTTCCAGTACGGGCCGATGGCCTTGGGCACATCGGCGCTGTAGGCCGGCGCCGCAGACACGAAGTGGATCTTCTTGCCCAGGTTCTGCTGCTCCGCTGCAGCCAGCATGGGCACGAGGATGCCCTTGGGCACGTTCATGATGATGGTGTCGGGCTTCTTGGACGCCGCCTGCAGCATCACCGAGGTGGCGTCGGCCGAACCCGGGTCGATGGCAATGGTCTCGACCTCCACGCCATGGGCCTTGCCCCAGGCCTTGGGCCCTTCGCAGGCCCAGTTGCCCAGGCTCGGAATGTTGGGGATGATGCAGACCATCTTCTTGCTTTGGTAGGCCTGCGCGGCATACATCGCGGCGATGGTGGCGCTGATGCGCGGGCCGGAATTGACGGGCACATAGTTCTTCGCGTTGAAGCATTCGCGCGGCACGCCGGTGCCAGCCACCACCATCACGCCTTCGTCGGCATACATCTTGGCGTTGGCGCCGCACTCCACAAAGCTGGTGTTGCCTGCCAGCGCCACCACCTTGCGGTCCTTGACGAGCTTGCTGGCCACCTGCGCGGCCGTCTCCGGGTTCCACTGGTCGTCGGCAACGATGTATTCCACCGGGCGGCCGTGGATGCCGCCGTTCTCGTTCACGCACTTGAAATAGGCTCCGGCCGCCTGTGCCGACGAGCTGAAGTCGTCCGGCCCCGTCTTGCCGACCACGGCCCCGATGGCAATGGGTTCGCCGCTGGCCTTTTTGCCATTGCCCAGGCCGCACTTGGATTGTGCAAAGGCGCCCGAGGACGCGAAGGATGCGGCCAGGGCCACTGCCGACAGCGCGGCGATGCGATGGATGTTCATGGTGTTTGTCTCCTTGGTTTGTGGTTTGTCGTTTGTCGTTTCGTCAATGCCTTTCGGCCTGGTGCATGCCAGTCACACGGCCATGCACACGCTCTTCAATTCGGTGAAGCCTTCGACGGCCGCACGCCCGAGGTCGCGCCCCGTCCCCGACTGCTTGATGCCGCCCAGGGGCAGCCCGGCGTCCAGCACGTTGTGCGCGTTCACCCACACCACGCCCGCCTGCAGACGGGGCACGATGCGGTGGGCATGGGACAGGCTCTGGGTCCACAGGCTGGCGGCCAGCCCGTAGGGGGTATCGTTGGCGGCGGCGATGGCGTCTTCCACATCGTCGAATGGCGCCACCGCCAGCACGGGGCCGAACACCTCTTCCCGCACCACACGCATCTGCGCCGTGGTGTCGGCAAAAATCGTGGGCTGCACAAAGCAACCGGCGTCGTGAACGCGCTCGCCGCCCGCCACCAGCGTGGCACCTTCGGCCTTGGCCGATGCGATGAAGTCCATCACACGCGCGAAATGCGCCTTCGAGGTCAGCGGCCCGAACTGCGTGGCCGCATCGAAGCCGGAGCCGATCTTCATGCCCTCGGCAATACCGGCCAACTCGTCCAGCACGCGGCGGTACAGGCTGCGGTGCACCAGCAGGCGCGAGCTGGCCGTGCACACCTGCCCCTGGTGGAAAAAGATGCCCATGGCAATGCCCTGCGCCACCTGCGACGGGTCGGCGTCCTCCATCACCACGGCCGGGCTCTTGCCGCCCAGCTCCAGCGTGAAGCGCGCCATGTGTTCCACCGCCGCATGCCCTACCACCTTGCCCACGGCCGTGGATCCGGTGAAGCTGAGCTTGCGCACGCCCGGGTGGGCGATCAGCGCCGCACCGGCCGTCGCGCCACGCCCGCACACCACGTTGAGCACCCCTTCGGGGATACCGGCCTCCAGCGCCAGGTGCGCCAGGCGCAAGGCCGTGAGCGGCGTGTCCTCAGATGGCTTGAGCACCACCGTGCAGCCGGCGGCCAGCGCGGGGGCAATCTTCCACAGCGCGATCGCGAGCGGGAAGTTCCAGGGCACGATGGCACCGACCACACCCACCGGCTCACGGCGCGTGTAGGTGACCCACTGCGGGCCGGGAATGGGGATGGAGTTGTCGAGCGTCTGGCCTTCGAGCTTGGTGGCCCAGCCCGCCATGTAGCGCACGAACTCGGCACCGGCCTGCACATCGATCGCACGCGCAACGCCCTGCAGCTTGCCGCTTTGCAGCGTCTCCAGCGCGCTCAGTTCGTCGGCATGGCGCTCGATCAGCTCCGACAGCTTGAACAGCAGCTTCTCGCGGTCGGCGGGGCGCAGGCCGCGCCAGGCATCGCTGCCAAACGCACGCTGGGCGCAGGCCACGGCGTGGGCTATGTCTGCCGCGTCGCTGTCGGGCGCCTCGGCCACCACCATCTCGGTGGCCGGGTCGGTCACGGGCAGCCAGCGGCCCGACAGCGCAGGGCCGCTCACACCGCCGATGACGTTGCCGACACGGCGCTCGGACAGGAACTTGGCGCCTTGGAGCTGCTGGCTGGAAAGATCAAATGGGTTCATGGTGGGGGTGGTGGTGGGTGCTGCAAAAAGAGAAGTTCAGTCTAGGCAGCACCGGCCTTGCGCCCTTGCCCCAGAGCGCAGCCGGTGTTGCCTGTGCGCGCATGTTCAAGCGTTCAAGCGGCCTGCAGCGCGAACTCCGCGCAGCGCTCGGCCAGCATGATGGTGGGCGCGTTGGTGTTGCCCGAGGGCAGCGTGGGCATCACCGAGGCATCACACACACGCAGCCCCGCCACGCCCCGCACGCGCAGTTGGGTGTCCACCACCGATGCGGCGTCGCCACCCATGCGGCAGGTGCCCGCGGGGTGGTAGACGGTCTTGGCATGCGAGCGCACGTGGGCCTCGATCTGCGCGTCGCTGAGCGTGGCCTCGGCACCGGGCAGCAGTTCGTGTTCGACCACCTCCGCCAGCGCCGGCGCCCGCAGGATCCTGCGCGCCAGCTTCACGCCGCGCACCAGCGTGTCCACATCGGCCTGCGCGCGCAGCGCGCCCGCATCGAACAGGATGGGCTGCGCCGGATCGGGGCTGCGCAGCGACACCGAGCCCCGCGACTGCGGGCGCAGAAAACACGGGTTGATCGACAGGCCGTGGCCCGGCAGGGGCTCGCGCTCCACATCGCCCACCAGCACCGGCAGCACGTGGAACTGCACGTCGGGGCGGCCCGTTCCCAGGGTGTCCACAAACCCGCCAGACTCGACCACATTGGAGGTGAGCAGCCCGCGCCGCAGCAGCTGCCACTGCAGCCCATGGCGCAGCGCACGCAGCCCCCGGTCCTGCCCCAGCAGGCTGATGGGCCGGCGTGTGCGCGCATAGACGCTCACTTCCAGATGGTCCTGGTAGTTCTGGCCCACGCCCGGGCTGTCGGCGCGCACCGGGATGCCCAGCCGGTGCAGGTCCTCGCCCGGGCCGATGCCCGAGAGCATGAGCAGCTGGGGTGACGCCAGCGCGCCCGCGCACAGCAGCACGTCCCGCGCGCAGCGCAGCTGCTGCAGTTGCCCCGCCTCCACGAACTCGACACCCACGGCGCGCCCGGCCTCTACCAGGATGCGGCGAACCTGCACGCCCGTGCGCACCACCAGGCGTTCGTCGCGCCGCACCGCCGCCAGGTAGGTGGCCGCCGTGGAGCCGCGCTCGCCCCGGAAGGTGGTGGACTGGTAGAAGCCCACCCCGGCCTGCTCGGCCCCGTTGAAGTCCGCATTGGCGGGCAGGCCCGCCTGCTGCGCGGCGGCCACGAAGGCCGCGCTGAGCGGGTGGCGAAAACGCGGCTCGCTGACCTGCAGCGGCCCGTCGCGCCCGTGCAGGGGCCCGGCATACCGCTCGTTCGACTCCGCCCGCACAAAGGCGGGCAACACGTCGCTCCATCCCCAGCCTGTGCAGCCGCTGTCACGCCAGCTGTCGTAGTCGGCCGCCTGGCCACGGATGTACACCATCGCATTGAGCGAGCTGCCGCCCCCCAGCATGCGCCCCTGTGGCACATGCATGCGGCGCCCGTTGGCATGGGACTGGGGTTCGCTGGTGTAGTCCCAGGAGCGCTCGGTGCCGATGACCCGCACAAAGGCGGCGGGCATGCGCACGAAGGGGTGCTCGTGGGTCGGCCCGGCCTCCAGCAGCAGCACGCGCCGCCCCGCGCGCACCAGGCGGTGCGCCAACACACAACCGGCGGAGCCGGCACCAATGATGATGTGATCGAAGTTCATGGCGGCCAGTGTGGGCCGGCCCCTGCGCGCCGTAAACGGCGAACGCTGCTGTGTGCGTTGCCGGTCAACACTTTGTGCGCTGACAGCGAACCGCGCTGCGAGGGGGCGTTACTAGACTCGATCCGTTCCAACTCACACAAGGTGTTCAGCCCATGTCAATCAACGAGTTCGAAGGCAAAGTGGCCTTCATCACCGGTGGCGGCACCGGCATCGGTGCGGCGGTGGCGCAGCAGTTCGTGGCGGCCGGGGGGCGCGTGGTGCTCATGGGCCGCCGGCGCGAACCCCTGCTCGCGGTGGCCGAGCCGATCGGCGGGCTGGTGGTGGCCGGCGATGCCGCCAACGCGCAGGACGTGCGGGCCGCCCTGGCCGAGGCACGCGCACATTTCGGCGGCATCGACGTGCTGGTGGCCAACGCCGGCGGCCATGGCGTGGGCGAGCTCACGGCCACCGACGACGAGGCCTGGCACATGGCCACCCGCCTGAACCTGGACACCGCCTTCGTCTGCGCCCGCGAGCTCATGCCCGGGCTGATCGAGCGGCGCGGCAACGTGGTCGTGCTCTCGTCCCTCGCCGGGCATTTCGCCGGGCCCGGCGTGGTGGGCTATGTGACGATGAAACACGCGCTCATCGGCTTCACGCGCTCGCTGGCGCGGGACTACGGCCGGCATGGCGTGCGCACCAACGCGGTCTGCCCCGGCTGGGTGCGCACCGCGATGGCCGATGAGCAGATGCAGGTGCTCATCGACAAACACCAGCTCGCCGACGTCGAAGCCGCCTACGCCTTGGTGGCGCGCGACGTGCCGCTGGGCCGCGCGGCCGAGCCCCACGAGGTGGCCGATGCCGTGCTCTACCTCGCCTCCCCGCGCGCAAGCATGGTCAACGGAACCTTCCTGATGGTGGACGGCGGCGCCTCCGCCGTTGACCTTCCCACCATTGCCTTTGCCCACTGAAAGCCCCTCCCATGACCCAGCTTGCATCCGCTGCGCCCACCCCTGCCGGGTGGAAGACCTACGACCAGTTCGCCGCAGGCATCGCCACCAACCGGCTGCTGCAGAGCGAGGCCCTGCAGGGCCAGACGCTGCACATCGACCTGCCTGCGCGCGCTCTCCGTTTGCACTTCCCGCAACCGCACCAGGTGGCCTGGACGGACACCGTGCACGGCGAAGGCCGCGACGCGTACGAAGCCGTCGAAGTGGCGCCCGGCACCTTCTTCATCGACATCACGTTCGCGTCGCGCCCGCTGTCTGCGCTGACAGTGATCGTGAACCTGCACACCCGCCGCGTGTTGGCCATCGAATGCCGCGTGCGCAGCCCCGAAGAGGCTGGCGCCGAACCCCGTGTGGCCCAGGACTTCCTGGTGGGCACCCTGGCGGGCGGCCCGGCCAGCGGCCTGGTGCCACAGGAAAGCCGCGACCTGATCGGCCTGCGCACCTGGCAGACCTACAGCCCCAACCACACCTACGAGCACACCTACCTCAGTTCCGAACGCTACTGCTGGCAGTGCCTGGTGGGCGTGCAGCGCGGCCACGGCGACGTGGACATGGCGACCTACTACCAGTTCGGCGAGCAGCAGTACATCTTCACCTTCCGCGAGTTTTTGATTCCGGTCGCGTCGGTGTTCTTCTTCAACTTCGAAAGCCAGCGCTCCACCGGCAAGTTCCTCGGCCTGGCCGGGGACGGCTCGGTCGCCAACAACCCCGCCGGGGCCTTCATGCAGACCGCCTCCACCACGGCCTACCCGTCCACCCACGCCCCCATCTGAACCCACCATGCCAAGCAACTACGAAATCATCCAGGCCCACTACGCAGCCTCTGACCGCAAAGACATCGCGGGCATGATGGCCCACGTCTCCCCCGAGGTCCGCTGGACGGAAATGGCGGGCTTTCCCTGCGCCGGCACCTGGGTGGGGCCGCAGCAGGTCATCGACAACGTGTTTGCCGTCCTGGGCGCCGCCTGGGAGGGCTATCACTTCCAGCTGGAGCGCCTGATCGACGGCGGCGACCGCATCGTGGGCGTGGGCGACTACCACGGCATCTTCCGCGCCACCGGCAAGCCCCTGCATGCGCGCGTGGTGCATGTGTGGCAACTCCAGGACCAGCAGGTGGTGGCGTTCGAGCAATTCACCGACACCCTGCTGGTGGCCCAGGCGATGGCCTGAAGCACACCAGCAACCGCTTGGCTATACTGCGCCTCATGCCCACACACACCCTCTTTGCCATGACCGCCGCATCTGCGGTGGCAGTGCAATGTGTGGGCAAAGCCAAAAAACCAGAGCTCATCTGACCGGAGCTGTGGTTCCGTCCGGATGAGCGACGGAACCACCTGGCAGAGAAACAGCAAGCTCCCTCTTCTTTTTGTCTCTTCCCTTCCCGGCATTCCGCGCGCACTTTCTGGGCGGTTCTTCCCTTGGTCGAACCTTCAAAGGACGCTACGCATGCCCACACTGACGACACCTTCCCCCGCTGCATCCCTGGCCACCCTCCCGGCGCCCACCCGCCCCCCCTTCAGCGGGCTGTGGATCGCCCTGGTCACACCGTTCAAGGACGGCGCCGTGGACCACCCAGCCCTTGCCGCCCTGACCGAGCGGCTGCGTGCCGACGGTGTTTCGGGCTTCGTGGCCTGCGGCTCGACCGGTGAGGCTGCGGCCCTCGACAAGGCCGAGCAACTGCAGGTGCTGGAGACGGTGCTCAGCGCCGCCCAGGGGTTGCCCGTGGTGATGGGCGTGTCGGGCTACCACCAGGGCCAGATGCTGGAGCAGGTGCGCGCGCTTGCGCACTACCCGGTGGCGGGCCTGCTGGTGTCCGCCCCCCACTACATCCGCCCCTCGCAAGAAGGCCTGCTGCACTGGTTCCGCACGCTGGCCGACGCCAGCGCGGTGCCCCTGCTGATTTACGACATTCCCTACCGCACGGGCGCTACGATCTCCACCGAGACGCTGCTGGCGCTGGCGGCGCATCCGCGCATCCAGGCCATCAAGGACTGTGGCGGTAACACGGCCAAGACGCAGGCCCTGATCGCCGATGGCCGGCTGCAGGTGCTGACGGGCGAAGACGCGCAGATCTTCCATGCGCTGGCCCTCGGCGGCGCGGGGGCCATCTCTGCCTGCGCGCACTGGCAGACACCGCGTTTTGTGGAGTTGCTCGCGTTGCTGCGCTCGGGCGATCTGCCCGCGGCCCGCTACTTGTGGCAGGCCCTGCAACCCTGGGTGGAAGCGTGTTTTGCCGAGCCCAACCCTGCCCCGCTCAAGGCGATGCTGGCGCACGCAGGGTGGATGCACAACGAGCTGCGCGCCCCGATGATGCCGGCCTCGAAGGCGCTGCAAGATCGTTTGAAGGCGCTCTGAGGTGACTTGCCGGCGCGCGCGAGAGCGCCCCGGCTAACCGCCCGTCACCGGCGGAAAAAACGCCACCTCGGCCCCATCGGCCAGGGTGGCGGACTCATCGCTCAAGGTCTGGTTGAGCGCCATGCGCACGGCCCGGCCGCGTGCAAGGCTACTGGCGTGGGCGCCGCCGCGTGCGATGAGTTCGTCGCGCAGGGCGCCCAGCGTGGCGGCAGAGGTTTCGACCGCCTCGCTGCCCTGGCCGATGGCCTCTCGGATGGAGGCAAAGTAGCGCACAGACACCTTCATGACAACAGCTCCGAGAAAGCGATGAACTGCACAGTGTCTCCCGTCGCAATCGTCTGGCCCGCCGGGTTGTCCACCACGCCATCGCCCCAGGCGGCAGAAGTGAGCACGCCCGAACTCTGGTTATTGAACAGATCCAGCCCGCCTGCCGCGTTGTGCCGCACGCGCAGAAACTCGCGGCGTTTATCGGCCTTGGGCCAGGTGAAATCAGCGCGGGCAGCGATGGACTGAGGAGCCACATCCTGCACACCCTGCAGGCGCAGCACAAACGGCCGCACCAGCAGCGCAAACGTCAGAAAGCTCGACACGGGATTGCCCGGCAAGCCCATGAAATGGGCCGCACCAATGCGGCCATAGGCGAACGGTTTGCCGGGCTTCATGGCGATCTGCCACAGGTCCAGCGTGCCCAGCGTCTCCACCGCAGGCTTGATGTGGTCTTCCTCGCCCACACTCACGCCGCCGCTGGTCAGGATCAGGTCGTGTGCGGCACTCGCCTCGCGCAATGCGTCGATGGTGGCGTCGCGCCGGTCGGGCACGATGCCAAAGTCGGTCACCTCGCAGCCCAGGCGCTGCAGCATGGCGCGCAAAAAGAAGCGGTTGCTGTTGTAGATGGCACCAGGGCGCATCTGCTCGGGCGGAACCTCGCCGGGCATGACGAGTTCATCGCCCGTGGAGAACAGCGCCACGCGCGGGCGGCGCGCCACCTGCAACTGGTGCAAGCCTATGCTGGCGGCCAGGCCCAGCTCGGCCGGGGTAAGGCGTGTTCCTGCCGTCAGCACCACGGCACCCCGGGTAATGTCTTCACCTGCACTGCGAATCCACTGGCCCCGCTTGGGCACGGCGTTGATGCGCACCTGGCCCAGGCCATCACCCTCGGTGGCAGAGGCCAACGCCTCACAGTCCTCCTGCATCAGGACCGCGTCGGCACCCGCAGGCACCGGAGCACCCGTGAAGATGCGCGCAGCCGACCCTGGCTGCAGCGGATCCCCCGCACTGCCCGCCGCAATGCGCTGTGACACCGGCAGCACCACGCCCAACTCCGTCACATCCGCGCAGCGCACGGCGTACCCATCCATGGCGCTGTTGTCCTGCGGCGGCACCTGCAGGGCCGAGACGCAGTTTTGCGCCAGCACGCGGCCGTCCGCATCGAAGGTCGTGACCTTCTCTGTGCCCTGCAGAGGTGCGGCCTGCAACAACAGGTCGGCCAATGCTTCATAGAGGGGCTTCAAGGGCGTATTCAGGCGACTCATGCGAGACCCACCCCATAGAGTTCACAGTCGTAGTCGAAGCGGTGCTGGTTCTGGATCAGCCAGTCCACCACCTGGGCGGGCGCGTTGAGATCCAGCAAGGGCAGTTGGGTGGGCACAGGCAGGCCCTGCGGGGCATCTGTGGCGACGGCGACCACAAAGTCGTCCTCGGGGTAACGCACGGGCTTGGCGAGCTGCCCGGCTTCGGGCGCGCGCCACACCTCCACCTTGAGCAGGTCGCTGTCCTTGAAACCTTCCACCAGCACCCAGTCCACGCCCTGGTACAGCTCGGCCAGCAGGTGGTGCACGCTGAGCGTGGCAGGTTGCTCGAACTCGCGCACCAGCATCAGGCGCTTGTCCGAGGCAGCCACCACCTCGAAGGCCCCTGCCTCGCGGTGGCGGTACGTGTCCTTGCCCGGGTGGTCGATGTCGAAACTATGGTGGGCATGCTTGACCACCGACACGCGCAGCCCCCGCAGCCGCAGCTCGGGGATCAACTGCTCGACCAGCGTGGTCTTGCCACTGCCGGAAAAACCGGCAAAACCGACAACCTTCATCCACTGCTCCTTGGTTAGCTATCGTATTTATAGCTGCTAACGCCCATCAGACAGGCGCCAGGGGCATTTTTCATATCAAATCAAGCCATCCGGAGCCGTCCACCGCCTGCGCAGCAGCAAAACGTCTCTGGATTGTCGGCCACCCGCCTACGGGGCTGGCGCGCAGTGGCGCTCGATGTACTGCTTCACCAACTGCACGTTGGCAGGTAGGACGTGCACACGCTTGGGCAGGTCTTCGATGCCCGCGAACTTGGCGGGCCGCTCGGGTGCATGGCCCAGGGCTTCGACAATGGTTTCCGCGAACTTGATAGGCAGCGCAGTCTCCAGCACGATCATCGGCACGCTGGCGTCCTGGTGGTGCTCGCGCGCCACCTTCACGCCATCGGCCGTGTGGGTGTCGATGGTGACGCCGTGGCGCTCGAAGTTGTCCTTGATGGTGGCCAGGCGGTCGGCGTGCGTGCTCTTGCCGCTTTCAAAGCCGTACTTGGTAGCGGCTTCGGCAAACAGCGGTTCGGCACTCAAATCGAATCGGCCATAAGCGGGCAGCGCTTTGGCAAACAACGCGTTCGTGCGCTGGCCGTTGCGGCCCAGCAGGTCGAAGATGAACCGTTCGAAGTTGCTGGCCTTGCTGATGTCCATCGAGGGGCTTGAAGTCTCGTGCGTGTCGGCCGCGGCGCGCACGCGGTACGAGCCGGTGCGGAAGAACTCGTCGAGCACGTCGTTCTCGTTGGTGGCCACCACCAGCTTGTCGATAGGCAAGCCCATCTGCCGCGCCACATGGCCTGCGCACACGTTGCCGAAGTTGCCTGAAGGCACGGTGAAGCTGACCTTCTGGTGGTTGGTCTCCGTGGCCTGGATGTAGCCCGCGAAGTAGTACACCACCTGCGCCAAGAGGCGCGCCCAGTTGATGGAGTTGACGGTGCCGATCTTGTACTTGCGCTTGAAGGCCAGGTCGTTGCTCACGGCCTTGACGAGGTCCTGGCAGTCGTCGAACACGCCTTCGATGGCGATGTTGTGGATGTTCTCGTCCTGCAGGCTGAACATCTGCGCCTGCTGAAAAGCGCTCATGCGGCCATGCGGGCTGGTCATGAAAACGCGCACGCCCTCTTTGCCGCGCATGGCGTATTCGGCCGCGCTGCCGGTGTCGCCGCTGGTGGCCCCGAGGATGTTGAGCTCTTCGCCACGGCGCTTGAGTTCATATTCGAACAGGTTGCCCAGCAACTGCATGGCCATGTCCTTGAAGGCCAACGTGGGGCCGTTGGACAGGGCTTCGAGCCACAGGCCGTCTTCCAGGTGGCGCAAGGGCACGATCTCGCCGGTGCCGAAGACTTCGGCGGTGTACGTCTTGGCGCAGATGGCCTTCAGGTCGGCGGCGGGGATGTCGTCGATGTACAGCGACAGGATCTGGAAGGCCAGCTCGGCGTAGCCCTGCTCGTGGTACGCCTTGCGCAGGCGCGTGAGCGCAGCATCGTTGATCTGCGGGTAGTGCTCGGGCAGGTACAGGCCACCATCGGGCGCTAGGCCTTCGAGCAGGATGTCGCAGAAATGTTTGCGGTCGGCGTGGCCGCGGGTAGAGATGTATTTCATATTCGTCTATTCAGGTGTTGCAGAGGCGCTAAACGCATCCCAAAGATTTTGAAGATTGTCTGCCAGTTCTTGGTCCTCGGGCCGGTCTCGCGCTTGGGCAATGGCATCGGCGAGCCAGTCAGGGTGCACGCGAGGGGCGTCTAACGCGGCTGCATCTTTCAGCAGGGGTAACAAATTCAGCAAAGCCACAGCCCAACTGCGCAAAGGCCCGGCAGAGCGATCCGTCGATGCCACCAACTGCTCACACAACCGCAAGCTGCGCTGCCACAAATTGCGTGCGGTATCCAGCTGGCCCAACGCCCGTTGAACGCCACCCAGTTTCCCCAGTGAGTACGACAGATCGCGCAAGGCCTGCGGGGATTGGTCGGTGCTAGCCACCAGTTGATCTCGCAACTCCAGACTGCGCTCGTAGAGGCTGCGTGCGGCATCCAAGTTCCTTTGCGCTTGCAACACATCGCCCAAATTGTTCAAAGACACAGACAAGTCACGCAGTGCCTGGAGAGATTGGTCGGTGCTAGCCACCAGTTGCTCGCGCAATTTCAGGCTGCGCTCGTAGTGGCTGCGTGCGGCATCCAAATGCCCCTGCGCTTGCAACACATCGCCCAAATTATTCAAGGACACAGACAAGTCACGCAGTGCCAGAGGAGATTGGTCGGTGCTAGCCACCAGTTGCTCTCGCAACTTCAGACTGCGCTCATAGTGGTTGTGTGCTGTATCCAGATGCCCCTGCACTTGCGACACATCGCCCAAATTATTCAAAGACACAGACAAGTCACGCAGTGCCTGGGGCGATTGATCGGTGCTAGCCACAAGTTGCTCTCGCAACGTCAGACTGCGTTCGTAGTGGCTGCGAGCCACATCCAGTTGGCCCTGCGCTTGCAGCATATCCCCCAGTTTGCTCAAAGACACCGACAGGTCGCGCAGCGCCTGGGGAGATTGATCAGTGTTCGCCACACGCTGCTCATCCAACGCCAGACTTCGTTCGTAATCGCTGCGTGCAGCATCTAGCTGGCCCAGCGCTCGTTGAATATCGCCCAGCTTATTCAACGACACCGACAGGTCGCGCAGCGCCTGAGAAGATTGACCGGCACTGGCCGCGAGTTGTTCTCGTAACGTAAAACTGCGCTCGTAGTGGCTGCGCGCGGCATCCAGTTGACCCTGCGCTTGCAGCACATCGCCCAGTTTGTTCAAAGACACCGACAGGTCACGTAGTGCCTGGGGAGACTGGTCGGTGCTAGCTGCCCGCTGCTCATCTAACGTCAGACTGCGTTCGTAGTAACCCCGCGCAACATCCAGTTGGCCAAGTGCCAGAAGTACATCGCCCAATTTATTCAAAGACACCGTCAGTTCACGCAGTACCTGAGGAGACTGGTCGTTGCTCGCAACCCATTGCTCGCGCACTTTCAGACTGCGCTCGTAATGACTGCGTGCAGCATTCGGTTGACCTCGCGCTCGCTCCATATCGCCCAGTAACATCCAATACATGGCTTGGTGACGCCACAGCAAAACCTGCTGCTGCGTGGCATTCCTGGGCGAGGCTTCGGTTAGCCAGGGCAACGCGCTTTCCAACTGAGCCATAACCCGTTGCGCCAATCGCAGCTGGTCTTGCTGCAACGCCAGTTCGGCCAAGGCAAACCCCAAATCCGGGTTAATTTGCGTACGAGGCGGCGTGCGACGACCCCTCTTTTTCTTTGCGCTGCTTTTCTGCTTTTTCTGATACACGGCCCAGGCTTGGTTCCACATCTGTTCCAGCGTTGTCATTGAAGGCAGGAAACGATGGGGCTCGCCCTTGTCATGCACAGGCAGTGCCGCTGTCACGTGGCTCGGCGGAGCCGAGGCGGGGGCGGGCAACTCCAGGCTGATGCTGCGCACCGACCACAAGTCGGGCGCTACGGAAGCAGCCAAGGCATCCAGCCCGACCGGAGCCGCGATCACCAGCGCACGCGGAACGCCCAGAGCCTGAGCCCTGCGTTCGTTCAATCGGGCTAGAAAATAGCGCAAAGCCGGGTAGCTGCCAGCAGCTTGCAAGTCGCCACGAGAGAACGCATCCATCTGCAACCACACAGCGTTGCGCTCCTCACCGGGCTCCGGGTTCAGAACCTGCTGCAGCCAGGGCTCCACCGTATCGGTCAAGGTGTGCGGTGCCGTAGCCTCTGCCATCTTGATGCACCGCACTCTCTGGGCACGAGCCAAAAGGCGGCTGTCCAGATGTTCGCGCACAGCGTCTAGCTGGTGAACATTGGACGACCAAACGAAAATCAGGCAAGCGCCGTCTGAGCGAAGCACCAAGCGCCGCAGGCGCCGCAGGGCCTCATATTCCGCCGGTCCGGTCAGGTTGTAGGCAGAGTCAGCCACTTCAGCCTGCGGCGGCGGTCGCTGCCAACGTGGCCGCCCGGCTCTTGACCCAAGCGCGCAGCATCGGGTGCACGGCATACCAAGCACTGCCATTGAGGTAGGCCAGCACGTGCTTGCTGGTTAGATACTGCTGCAGCGTCAACGAGGTAATTTTTTCGGACAGCTCGGGCTCATGCGAAACGTCCAGCCGAGCCAGCCACGCCACATGTTCGTTGGGAATGGCTTTGGGCGGGCAGATTTGCTGCAGAGCGTAATCCACCATCTCATCGGCCACCGGCAGGCTGGTGATTTCGTCGCTCAGTACCACCCGAATGCTGCGCAAGAAATCACGCAAGTCTCCACCGCACTGAACGGCGATGCGCCGCAGTTGCGCCTCAGAGAACACCTCAGTACAGCGAGGAAATCGCGCCCGGATCAGCTTGAACATGGCGTCCACACCATCTTCATCTTCAATGTCGGTGTTCTTGAGAAATACATGTACAGACGGCATGGTGGCTACAGCACCCACGCCGAGCTGCGCTGGCAACTGATTGTTCTGCTCAATAAGAAAAGGTGACACCGAATACACCACATGGACACCTGGCAAGCGCAGTGCAGCGCCATCGCTCAAGAAAAGTTGCTGCAGACTGGTGTAGATGCTTTCGCTTTGCTCTCCGTATCCCCGGAGCTTTTCGAGGGAGTCCGCGATAAGGACACATTTCTCACCCTGAGCGCAAAGATCCGCTTTCAGTGAGATCACGAACTCGTGGGCCTGGCTGACGATGCTGGACTGATGTTTTTTGATGGCATCAGACACGTGCTTGCGAAACGTGGGGTCAGTCTGCAGCGCAAACCCCACCTTGGCCTTAAGCCCACCAGCATCCACACCCAGGTCAAACCCCTGAGGAAGCAATTCGGTCTTCAGAAAAAAATCACGCAAGCGTTCTGCTGGCGTTTGCTTTCCTTGAATGCTTCCAACCTCCTGCACCCAAGCAGAAAGCAACGCCACTAAAAAGCTACCCAGCGTCACGGGCTCATTGAGGTTTAGCCAGTCGGTCAGGTCGCAGTAGTAGGCCTTCACTTGAGGGCCTTTGATCTCAGCGCGCAAACGCATCAATTCCGTGCTTTTGCCACTACCGATCTGCCCCGTGAACAGAAACACTCCGCCGCCCTCCAGGCGCAGTATTTCTTTCTTAAGCCGTGAGACAGCGTCACGCGGCCCATGCAAGCCTTGAACGTATCGTCCATCGCGCTGCAGCTCTTCATAGGTGGGCGTTACGTCCACCCGAACGGCGTTCGTGAAGTCTGTGAGAAAGCGTTCTAGCGCCTCTGGGGTCATGTTCATGATGCGACCTTACTGCGAAAAAAACCAATCACGTATCAGTTCAACTCTTCCTTGCGGATGCGCGTGATGGGCGCCAGCACTGTGGGCAGTGCCTGCATCTGGGCGATCACGGCGTCCATAGTGCCTTCGCGGGTGTCGTGGGTCAGGATGATCAGATCCGTTTGTGTAGAGCCTTCGCCGCCCACTTCGTCGGCCTCGCGCTGCAGCACCGCGTCGATGCTCACGCCGGCGTCGGCCAGCAGGCCGGTGACCTTGGCGAGCACACCGGCCTGGTCGGCCACGCGCAGGCGCAGGTAGTAGCTGGTGACCACTTCGCTCATGGGCAGCAGCGGCAGCGTGCCCATGGCGTCGGTCAGCGTGTTGGCCTGGAAGGCCAGGTGGGGTACGCGGTGCTCGGGGTCGGCCGTGTGCAGGCGGGCGATGTCCACCAGGTCGGCGATCACGGCGCTGGCGGTGGGCTCGCTGCCCGCGCCCTTGCCGTAATACAGCGTGGTGCCCACGGCATCGCCCTGCACCACCACGGCGTTCATGGCGCCTTCGACGTTGGCGATCAGGCGCTTGGAGGGCACCAGGCTCGGGTGCACGCGCAGCTCGATCCCCTTGTCGGCACGCTTGGTGATACCGAGCAACTTGATGCGGTAGCCCAATTGCTCGGCGTACTTGATATCAGCGGCCGACAGCTTGGTGATGCCTTCGACGTAAGCCTTGTCGAACTGCACCGGGATGCCGAAGGCGATGGCGCTCATCAGCGTGACCTTGTGCGCGGCGTCCACGCCTTCGATGTCGAAGGTGGGGTCGGCCTCGGCATAGCCCAGGCGCTGCGCTTCCTTGAGCACCACATCGAAATCGAGGCCCTTGCTGCGCATCTCGGACAGGATGAAGTTGGTGGTGCCGTTGATGATGCCGGCGATCCACTGGATGCGGTTGGCGGTGAGGCCTTCGCGCAGCGCCTTGATGATGGGGATGCCGCCGGCCACGGCGGCCTCGAAGGCCACCATCACGCCCTTGGCCGAGGCGGCCGCGAAGATCTCGGTTCCGTGCACGGCCAGCAGCGCCTTGTTGGCGGTGACGACGTGCTTGCCGGCGGCGATGGCTTCGAGCACCAGCGCACGGGCGATGCCGTAGCCGCCGATCAACTCGATGACGATGTCGATGTCGGGGTTGGCGATGATGGCGCGGGCGTCATTGACCACCTGGACATCAGCACCCACTACCGCTTTGGCACGCTCCACATCCAGATCGGCCACCATGGTGATCTCGATGCCACGGCCAGCGCGGCGGCTGATCTCGTCCTGGTTGCGCGCGAGCACGTTGAACACGCCGCTGCCGACGGTGCCGATGCCCAGAAGGCCTACTTGGATGGGTTTCATGGTCATAAATCAGGGTTTCTTGGAAACGGGTGTAGGGGGCAGGACCACCTTGGTGGTGTAGGCGGGCAGTTGCCAGGCGCCGCCGGCAAAGCCGCGGCACATGCTGTCGCTGGATTCGCCGGTGCGCACGAAGCTGCGGCCGTCGAAATGCCATTCCTCGATGGACCAGCAGTCTCCGATGCCGCGTCCCTTCATGGAGGAGCGGATCGAGCCATCTGCCGCATCGAATTCACCTTCGGCGTCGAGTTGCTGCGGCTGGTAGGGCGGGCGGTCGTTGGCCAGCCAGTTCAGTCCACCGAAATTGTAGGCGCCCATGGCGCAGGGGATGGACAGCAGGACCTTGCGGTCCGTGAGGCGATACACCTGCACGTCAGCAGGTTGGGGCACATCGCCATTGCAACGCTCGGCCACTCCCTTCGCGTCGATGGCGGCCAGCAGCGGCTTGGCCAGCGCAGCGTCGCCCTTGCGTTCAGGCAATGGGCGCACGGCATGGACCACTGGCACGGGCACTGCGGGCAGCACCGACGACTCGGCCTGGGGGCCGCGCCGCACCAGCGCACCCGGCGTGCCGACACGGCCCTGGGCCTCGTCCATCTTAAGCAGCACCGCGCTGGCGCCGGCCAGCGACAGCGTCCACTGGTCTTTGCCGGCCGTGACCGTGGCTTTGTCGTTCTTCTGCAGCTCTTGCAGCAGGCGCGGCACCTGGCCTGCCGGCACGCGGGCAATGTCATGGCCTTCCAAGTCCCGCAGCGAAAGTTTGCCCACCCGCAGCTCCAGCGCGGCCAGCTCGACCTTTTCGCTATAGACCTGCAGGTCCACCTGCACCCGCGCTTTAGGGCCCGCCTGGCGCTTCAGCAGGATGGAGACGGGTTCGGAGTCACCGGTTTCCGACTGGTAGCCCACCGCCCGGCAGGTGCGGGTGTTGTCGCATTGCAGCGCCCAGTCCTTGTGCTGGAAGCTGACGCGCTCCGTCTTGGGGTCAGCCGCGTGCGCGGGCAGCCAAGGTGCGGCCAGGGCCAGCGCACACGCCAGCACGCCCCCTGCCCGGTCACCGGCGAAGCGGATACGCATGAAAGCCCCCCTTACCCGGCTGCGCGCCACTCAGGCCGCAGCCGCCGCGGCGGCCTGCATGCGCTTGCGGTACTGCTCCAGGAACCGCGCCACGCGGCCGATCGCGTCGCGCAGATCGTCTTCGTGGGGCAGGAACACGATGCGGAAATGGTCGGGCGCGGCCCAGTTGAAGCCCGTGCCCTGCACCAGCATGACCTTGGTCTCCTGCAGCAGTTCCAGAAAGAACTGCTGGTCATCCTTGATCGGGTAGATGGCCGGATCCAGGCGCGGGAACATGTAGAGCGCCGCACGCGGCTTCACGCAGGTCACGCCAGGGATGGCCGTGATGAGTTCGTAGGCCAGATCACGCTGCTTGCGCAGGCGCCCACCTTCGTTCACCAGCTCGTTGATGCTTTGATAGCCGCCCAGCGCGGTCTGCACGGCCCACTGGCCGGGCACGTTGGCGCACAGGCGCATGTTCGAGAGCATGTTCAGGCCCTCGATGTAGTCCTTGGCAGGTTTTTTGTCGCCCGACACCACCAGCCAGCCCGCGCGGTAGCCACAGGAGCGGTAGCTCTTGGACAGCGAGTTGAAGGTGAGGGTGAGCACATCCTCGCTGAGCGAACCAATGGCCGTGTGCTTGGCACCGTCGTACAGCACCTTGTCGTACACCTCGTCCGCAAAGATCACCAGGCCATGCTGGCGGGCCATGCCGACGATGCCCTTGAGCAGCTCGTCCGAATACAGTGCGCCCGTGGGGTTGTTGGGATTGATGACCACGATGCCCTTGGTGCGGGGCGTGATCTTGGCGCGGATGTCATCCAGGTCAGGCATCCAGCCATTGGCCTCGTCGCACAGGTAGTGCACGGGCGTGCCACCTGACAGGCTGGCAGCTGCCGTCCACAGCGGATAGTCGGGCGAAGGCAGCAGCAGCTCGTCGCCCGTGTCCAGCAGCGCATTGGTGGCCATCACGATGAGTTCGCTGGCGCCGTTGCCCAGATAAATGTCATCCAGCGTCACGCCCTTGATGCCCTGCTTCTGGGTCTCATGCATCACGGCCTTGCGTGCCGCAAAAATGCCCTTGCTGTCCGAATAACCCGCCGAGTTGGGCAGGTTGCGGATCATGTCCTGCTGGATCTCCTCGGGGGCATCGAAGCCGAACACCGCCAGGTTGCCGATGTTGAGCTTGATGATCTTGTGCCCGTCCTCCTCCATCTGCTTGGCCGCGTCCATGATGGGCCCCCGGATGTCGTAGCAGACGTTGGCGAGCTTGGCGGATTTTTGGACGGTTTTCATGCGCTGACGGTGGTGCAGTGGGGTCAGGTGGCGGCCAGAGCGGCTGGCACCTTGGCGAAACCTATAATTTGACCACAGATCACAACCGCGCCCGGGCCCTGCGCCGGGCCTACCCGCAGCGCCAGCGCCTGCAACCGACGCCAACACCCATGAAATTCCAGCCCGACCGCTCGAACGCACAAACCATCAGCGGCTACGGCCCCGGCTGGATCGGC
>JADMJR010000251.1 GCA_018780365.1 Acidovorax sp.
TTCAAAACCAATATACACCTTGGAAGGGCCCAACCCGCCGCAGTTCCGCATGGATACTTACTTTGGCGACAATCAGCGGGGTTTTCCCCCGCCTTTACCAACGATTTACGCTTTGCCCTGCGAAGCCACTGCGGCAGCGGCCTTCGCAGCGGCTTCGGCGTCACCCAGATAGTAGTGACGGATGGGCTTGAGGTCGGCGTCGAGTTCGTATACCAGTGGAATCCCGTTGGGAATGTTCAGGCCCACGATGTCGGACTCGGAAATGTTGTCCAGGTACTTCACCAGCGCGCGGATGGAGTTGCCGTGTGCGGCCACCACCACACGCTTGCCCGAGCGGATGGCGGGCGCCATGGCCTCGTTCCAGAACGGCAGCACGCGGGCCACGGTGTCTTTGAGGCACTCGGTCAGAGGCACATTGTCAGCGGCCACACCGGCATAGCGGCGGTCGCCGCGCTCGCTGCGGGGGTCGGTGGCCTCCAGCGCGGGCGGGGGCGTGTCATAGCTGCGACGCCACACCAGCACCTGCTCGTCACCATACTGTTTGGCGGTCTCGGCCTTGTTCAGGCCCTGCAGCGCGCCGTAGTGGCGCTCGTTCAGGCGCCAGTCCTTGACCACGGGCAGCCAGGTGTTGTCCATCTCGTCGAGCGTGTACCACAGGGTGTGGATGGCGCGCTTGAGCACACTGGTGAACGCCAGGTCGAACTCGTAGCCCTCGGCCTTGAGCAGCTTGCCAGCCGACATGGCCTGGGAGACGCCCGTGGGCGTGAGGTCCACATCGGTCCAGCCGGTAAAGCGGTTTTCAAGGTTCCAGGTGGATTCACCGTGGCGGATGAGGACAAGCTTGTACATGGTTTCCCTAGGAAAGGCGGGTCAAAGAAATACGGGCCAAAACCCAACATTCTAGAATTACGCTGTTCGCCAACCCAAGGAATCTTCGTGAAATTCATTATCGACAACTGGTATCTGATCTTTGTTGCACTGGCTTCGGGCAGCATGCTGCTGTGGCCGGTCCTCAAGAACACCAGTGGCGGCTCGCTGACGCCCGCACGCGCCGTGCAGCTCATCAACCGCGAAAAAGCCGTGGTCATCGACGTCTGCGAAACCGAGGAATTCGCCGCTGGCCACGTGAACGGCGCCAAGAACGTGCCCCTAGGCCAGCTCGAAGAGCGCCTGCCCACCGTGGTCAAGAACAAGGCCCTGCCCCTGGTGCTGGTGTGCGCCACCGGTGCCCGCGCCAACCGTGCGGTGGCCATGGCCAAGAAGCTGGGCTACGAGAACGCCCAGGCCATGGCCGGCGGCCTCAAGGCCTGGCGCGAAGCCAGCCTGCCAGTGGAAAAAGCCTGAGCGGCCCCCAGTTACTCCATCGACGATAGGCTTGTGCCTGGTCTCGTTGCCCAACAGGAAGAACCGCCATGCAACCCGTGAAGATGTACACCACTGCCGTCTGCCCCTACTGCATCCGGGCCAAGCAGATCCTCAAGTCCAAGGGTGTGGAGCAGATCGAGGAGATCCGCATCGACACCGACCCCGCCGCGCGCAGCCACATGATGGAGATCACCGGCCGCCGCACGGTGCCGCAGATCTACATCGGTGACACCCACGTGGGTGGCCACGATGATCTGGTCGCGCTGGACAGCCGTGGCGAGCTGATGCCCCTGCTGGGCGCCGCCTGACCCCACCCTTGGGCGCTGCATAATGCAGCCCCATGTGCCCGCTGCGGGAGCTGGGCGACGATGAATAAGTCTCCGCGATGGCGCGCGCCCTGATTTGGGATGGAATGCAAGGCGCAAAGCGCAGCAATAGCCGTAGCTATTGCGAGCATTTGCAACGCAGCAGACCGCCCAAACCAGGGATGCGCGGCACGCGAGAGACTTGTTCAGCGTTGCCTTCACCCCGGCGGGTTTTGTTTTGCTAGAAATTTCGTAAGCGCAAAGAGACTTCACCATGGCCGACCAAGAAAACCCCGTATTCCAGATCCAACGCGTCTACCTCAAGGACATGTCGCTGGAGCAACCCAATTCCCCCGCCATCCTGATCGAACAAGAGCAGCCCAGCGTGGACATCCAGCTCGGCGTGGAAGCCACCCCCGTGGCCGAAGGCATCTTTGAAGTGTCCGTGACGGCCACGGTGCAGACCAAGATCAAGGACAAGACCGTGTTCCTGGTCGAAGCCAAGCAGGCCGGCATCTTCGAAATCCGCAACGTGCCCGAAGACCAGATGGGCCCCATCATGGGCATCGCCTGCCCCCAGATCGTGTACCCCTACCTGCGTGGCAACGTGGCCGACGTGATCAACCGCGCCGGTTTCCCGCCCGTGCACCTGGCCGAAATCAACTTCCAGGCCATGTACGAGCAGCAGCAAGCCCAGGCTGCCGGCCAGGCTTCTTCGCCCATCATCACGCAGTGATGTAAAACGCCCCCTGAGTCGCTTCGCGCCTTCCCCCTCTCTCTACGCGCTGCGCGCTACGGGAGGGGGACGCAGCCAGCGGCCTGGCAAAGCCAGTTCCGCGGCTACCGCACCTGGGACGCGCCAGTTCCACGGACGGCCGACGAAGCACAACGCAGTGGGCCCTTGAAATCAATGCTTTTTTGGCCTCTACCGCCTGATACATAAGCGCAAGCAGCTATGAAAATCATAGTATTCGGCGCTGGCGCCTGGGGCACGGCCGTCGCCATGAGCGCGGCCCAGCACCCCACCGGGCATGCGGTCACCCTCTGGGCCCGCGATGCAGGCCAGGCGCAGAGCATGCGCACAGAGGCGCAGAACACCCGCTACCTGCCGGGCATCGCCTTTCCCCCTTCTCTTTCCGTGGCCGATGGCGACCTGGGCCCGCTGCTGCCGGGTGCCGACCTCGTCATCGTGGCCACGCCCATGGCGGCGCTGCGCGGCATGCTGCAGGCGCTGGCGGGCTGCACCGCGCCCGTGGCCTGGCTGTGCAAGGGTTTTGAAGCCGTGCCTGCGGGTGCAGATTCAGCCTCTTTTGGGCTGCTAGCGCACGAGGTGCAAGCGCTTATAGCTCCCAATTTGATAGCAGGCGTGTTCAGCGGCCCGAGCTTTGCGCAAGAGGTGGCGCTGGGCCAGCCCACGGCCCTGGTCGCTGCCAGCCCCCATGCGCAGGTGCGCGATGCGCTGGTCAACGCCTTCCACAGCCCCAGCGTGCGCGTGTACGCCAACGAGGACATCGTGGGCGTGGAAGTGGGCGGTGCCGTGAAAAACGTGCTGGCCATTGCCACCGGCCTGTGCGACGGGCTGGCCTTGGGCCTCAACGCCCGCGCCGCGCTCATCACGCGCGGCCTGGCCGAGATGACCCGCCTGGGCCTGGCGCTGGGCGCGCGGCCCGACACCTTCATGGGCCTGTCGGGCCTGGGCGACCTGGTGCTGACCGCCACCGGCGACCTCTCGCGCAACCGCCGCGTGGGCATGCTGCTGGCCGAAGGCAACAGCCTGCAACAAGCCGTGGAATCCCTGGGCCATGTGGCCGAAGGCGTCTACAGCGCCCGCACCGTGGTGCAGCGTGCGCAGACCCTGGGCGTGGACATGCCCATCGCCGAGGCTGCGGTGGCACTGCTCGACGGCCGCCTGCGCCCTGCCGAGGCGGTGGCCCAGCTCATGGGGCGCGGTCCCCGGGGCGAACTTTGACCTAGGCCGCGCCTCGGGGCTCATCCCACCGACAGGCGCCGCAGCAGCCCCTCTTCATCGTCGGGGTGAAAGAAATACGGGTAGAAGCTGCGCTCCTCGCTCGACAGCTGCGGCTGCCCGCCAAACTGGTTGATCAGGCTGCGCCCCTTTTCCGCGCTGATGTGCAGCAGCACAGCCGGTGCGCCCACCCGCTCGCACAGGCGCTCCGGCCCCAGCAGGTCAAAACGCAGCATGCGCCGGTAGAACGGGGCATGGCGCGGGTTCACCTCGATGACCAGGTCGGTGGCGCGCCGGGCGCGGAAGGCCGTGATCCACGCGATGTGAAAGATGGCGCCCAGCACATGCTTGGAGCGCACGCCCGGGTCCATGGCGAGCTTGCCCATTTCGCAGATGCGCGCACCGCGCTGGCGCAGCGCGGCGATGTATTCGGGGTAATGCTCTTCTGCGGCCAGATAGCCATCGTCCATGCGGACCGAGATCGTGCCCTGGGCCTGCCCGTCGATCTGCACCACCAGGCTGCTCAAATCGCAGTCATGCGACAGGGTGGCCTGCATGTTGTAGCCCCGGCTGGCATACATGCGCGCCAGCAGGCCCTGGCCCTTGCGCGAGAGGCGGATCTTGCAGGTCTTGGTTTCCGCCTGGCCCAGGCGGCTCAGGTATTCGCCGGGGTAGGCCAGCTCGACGATGGTCTGCTCTTCTGCGGGCATGACAGGCTCCGTGGACGGGGACTGGCGCCCCGGCAAACGACAAGCCGGAGCGCTGGAAGCAGCCAGCGTAGCCGCATCCCGCGACACCTGCACCAACGGCCGAGGTGGCTCCCGACCAACGGTGGCGCCGCATTCGCCAATGGCAAGGCAGAGCCGCCCCGGCGGCCCACAGCCAGGCGTTACAGCCCGGCTTCGAGCGCCAGCAGCTCGTCCACCGTCTGGCGGCGGCGGATCAGGCGGGCCTGGCCACCGTCCACCAGCACCTCGGCAATCAAAGGCCGCGTGTTGTAGTTGGAGGACATGCTGGCGCCATACGCCCCGGTGTCGTGGATCACCAGCAGATCACCCACCTGCGCGGCGGGCAGGTCGCGCGGCAGCACCACGCCGCCATCGCCCTGGGTGAACACGTCGCCTGACTCGCACAGCGGGCCCGCCACCACGCTGGGCTGCTCTGCCGCCTGGGTGCCATCGCGGCGCAGCACGCTCATGGCGTGGTAGCTGCCGTACATCGACGGGCGCATGAGTTCGTTGAAGCCGGTGTCCACCAGCACAAAGTGGTTGTTGCCCGCGTTCTTGGTGGCACGCACCTGGCCCAGCAGCACACCGGATTCGGCCACCAGGAAGCGGCCGGGCTCAATCTCCAGGCCCAGTGGGTGGCCCACGATGGCCTCGGCCTGCTGGCGCGCGGCGTCCCACAGGCCGTGGTAGTGCTGGGTATCGACCACCGGGTCGCCACTGCGGTAGGGGATGGACAGGCCGCCACCGGCCGAGATGGCATGCAGGTCATGCCCTGCCGCATGCGCCGTGCGCACCAGGTTGACCATCGCGCCACACACTTCCTGCAGGTGGCTGTAGTCCACGCCCGAGCCGATGTGCATGTGCAGGCCCACCAGCTTCAGGCCGTGCTGCTTGATCGCCGCCAGCGCCGCAGGCAGGTCGGTGTGCCAGATGCCGTGCTTGCTGTGCTCGCCACCCGTGTTCGTCTTGTTGCTGTGGCCGTGGCCAAAGCCGGGGTTGATGCGCAGCCACACGGCGTGGCCGGGCGAGCGCGCGCCCAGCTGGTGCAGCATGTCGATGGAGCCTGCGTTCACCGGCACGCCATGCTCCACCACGCAATCGAGCGTGGCGGCGTCGAACAGGTCGGCGGTGAAGACGATCTCCGAAGGCTCGCCACCGGCCACGTAGCCCGCCGCCAGCGCGCGCAGGATCTCGCCGCGCGAGACCGCGTCCACCTTCACACCCTCTTCGCGCATCAGCTTGAGGATGTGGATGTTGGAGCAGGCCTTTTGCGCGAAGCGAATGGTCTCGAAATTGGACACCTGGGCAATGCGCTGGCGGATGATGGCCGCGTCATACACCCACAGCGGGGTGCCAAACTGGTCGGCCAGGGCCCAGAGCTGGGCAGGGGAGAAGGGGTTGGACATGGGGGAAGCTCCAAAGACAGAAGGCGTGAACGATGCGCGGATGATGCCTCCATCCATGTATTCAGTCGAATGCTTTGATTTACATCATCCATTCAATATGGATATGCTTAGCGCATGACTGGAACGACCGAGCCCCCGCTGGCCCACCGCATCACCCACCGCCACATCGAGGTCTTCCGCGCCGTGATGACCGCAGGCAGCGCCACCGGCGCGGCCGACCTGCTGCACAGTTCGCAGCCCACCGTGAGCCGCGAGCTGGCGCGGCTCGAATCGCTGCTGGGCTATGCGCTGTTCGAGCGCGTACAGGGTCGCCTGCGGGCCAACGCGCGGGCGCTGGCCCTGTGGGACGAGGTGCAGCGATCCTGGCAGGGGCTGGAGCGTGTGGTGGACCGCGCCGTGGCGCTGGGGCGGGATGCCGCCGCGCAGCTCTCGGTGTTGTGCTTGCCCGCACTGGCACATGCGCTGCTGCCCGCGGCCACGGCCCGGCTCGCGCGGGACCATGTGCACCTGCGCCTGTCAGTCACACCGCAGGAGTCACCGCTGCTGGAAGAATGGATGAGCGCCCAGCGCTTTGACCTGGGCCTGTGTGAGCAGGCCACGGCCCCGCCTGGCACACGCGCTGAGTTGCTGCTCACACTCGACGAAGTGGCCGTGCTGCCCGCTGGCCACCCGCTGTCGCAGCGCGCCGTGCTGGAACCCGAGGACTTTGCCGACCAGCCCTTCGTCAGCCTGTCTGCCGACGACCCCTACCGCCGACAGATCGACACCCGTTTTGCCGAGGCCGGTATCACCCGCAGCCTGCGGGTGGAAACCCACAGCGCCGCGGCCGTCTGTGCCATGGTGGAGCATGGCCTGGGCCTGGCCATCGTGAACCCTCTGACGGCACTGGCCGAAGACGGCGAACGCCTGGTGCTGCGGCGCCTGGCGTTCTCGATCCCGTTCAGCGTGACGGCCCTGCTGCCGCTGTACCGCCCGCCGCTGCCCGAGGTCATGCCCATGCTGGAGGCCCTGCGGGCCGAGGCGTCGGCCATTGCCCGCCGCCTGCAGCACCGCGCGGACTGAGCCAGCGCCGCGCTGGGATTCGGCATTCCACGGGTCCGCAGGCCAGGCGCTCAAATACTATTATTTTGATAGCGCACTGCGCTTATCCATAGCGCGCAAGAGGCCATTTTGATGAAGGAACCTGCCGTCAGATAGGCGCCGTGAGGCTGCGCACCTTGACGGCCAGCCGCTCTTCTACGGACGGCGACACGAACTTGGTCACCTCCCCGCCCAGCACCGCGATCTCGCGCACAAAGGTGCTGCTGATGAACTGGTACTTGTCGCTGGGGGTGAGGAACACGGTTTCCACCTGCGGCATCAGGCTGCGGTTCATGCCCGCGAGCTGAAACTCGTAGTCGAAGTCGGTCACGGCGCGCAGGCCGCGCACCATGGCCTTGCCACCGCGCGACACCACAAAGTCGCGCAACAGGCCCGAGAAACTCTCCACCTGCACCTGCGGATACATCTTGACCGCTTCGCGCACCATGTCGATGCGCTCCTCCAGGGAGAAAAGTGTCTTCTTGTGGTGGCCGGCCGCCACGGCCACGATCACGCGTTCGAACAACTGGGTGGCCCTGCGCACCACGTCTTCGTGGCCCAGCGTGATGGGGTCAAAGGTTCCGGGGTAAACGGCGAGCACGTTCTGGGCCATGGCTGGTTGTCTCCTGAATGGCGGAAATGTCGTTGGCCCCGGGGCCCTCATGGGCCGCCGAGCCGCTTGCGCGCATTATGCAGTGCAGTGCAACATTACCGGCAGCAGGCTTGGGCAACACGTGGGCCACCGCGCCCATGCGAACGCATCAATCGCCCCCGGGCGGCACGCTGCCCGGGGTCAGCAGCATGAACCGCGCGACCAGCGCCACCAGGTCCTGCTGGCGCTGCGTCGCCGTCTTGGCCAAAAGCGCACTGAGCTGGGTGCGTGCCGTGGTGATGCGCACCCCGCGCGCGTCAGCGAACTCCTGGGGCGTCTGCCCCCGCATCAGCGCCTGCAGCAGCAGGGTTTCCGTCTCGCTCAGCCGGTAGGCCTGCCGGACCAGGTCCACGGCGGCGCGGCTGTCCAGGCTGCGCTCCACCAGCACCCAGGCAACCCCAGGCGCGTCATAACGCAGGCCTAGGGCGGCCAGGTCGTGGAGCGACAGCGACACCAGCAAAATATCGCCCGACAGCGCCAGGCACCCGCTGAGCCCCGCCAGAGAGCGCAGGAACAGCGCCCGCAGCGCGGGATCGGCCGTGCTCTGCAACGCCGCCCCCGTGCGCAGCGCCCGCACGCCCGCAGCGGCGGGGTGGTCCCACAGCCTGCGGGCACGGGCATTGGCGTGCAGCAACCGGCCCGCCGTGTCCAGAAACACCAGGCCCAGCGGCATCTGCTCCATCAGGCGCTCCAGCCCCCGGGTGCGGGCGCGCAGCGAAAGCACCTCGCGGTGGAGAAAGGCGGCGCGCTGCACCGAAGTGAACTCGCCGGTGAACCGCTCGATCTCCGACGCAGTGAACACCTCTTCGCCCGTGCCCCGAAACAGGAACATGAACAGATTGCCGTTGGGGTGGACCGAGTTGCGGCTGCCCGCAAACATGCGTGGCCCCTCGCCATGGACCCGCAGAAAGTCGTTGTAGAACGCCGTCTGGCGAAACTGCCGGCTGGTGTGAAACCCGGAATCGGCCACCACCCAGGCCCCGGCGGATTCCAGGGTGGACGTGTAGTGCGCCTCAAACATCCGCTGCAGCGGGTCCACCTGCCGAAAGTGCTGCACATACTGCTGCGAAGCCTGCGGCGACTCTCCCAGGGCCAGCAAGGCCGGCCCCCCCGAACTGGCCGGGGCCTGCATCCAGTAATCCACCTGCGGATGCGCGGCAAACTCCGCCCCCCATTCATTGAGCTGGGCCAGGCTTTGCGCCAGAAAGGCGCCCCCCACGCCATCCACCCGGAAGCTGGCGGCATAACGATCCAGCGCGCGCGCCCAGCGCGGCTCATCGGCCACCGCCCCCAGCAGTTGCGTCAACGCAGATTCCAAGCCCATGCCCTCCAGATCAAGACCACAGCCCCCAGGCGCACCGGCAGGGCTGCCACACCGCAGCCGCGCGGTGGCCGCCCGATTTTGCGGCGGCATCGCCCGCGCCCGGCCACCCCGGCGCTATAGCGGGGTCAATGCGCACAAAAAGTCACGAAATGACGGCCGAAAAAGACACAACATCCTCCAGGTGAAGGATGGGCGATCCCCCACGCGCTCCCTACATTCAAGCCCGTCGCCACCCGCCGCTCCCCCCAGCCCCTGCCGGTTTCCCGCTGCCCATGAACCCCATCGCCCTTGCGGCCCTCCCCACCCAGCCACATGCCGCGTGGCAGGATGCATCGCAGTGCCGCAACTGCCAGGCCACGCTCACCGGCGCCTACTGCAGCACCTGTGGCCAGAAAAAGGCCGTGCGCCTGGGCACACACACCGTGCGCACAGAGGCCTGGGGCAACCTGCGCTGGTTCGACATGGAGATGGTGCGGAGTGCCTGGCGCCTCGTGCGCCGCCCTGGCAACGTGGCGCGGGAGTACGTGATGGGGGCACGGCAAAGCCACGTGCATCCGCTGAAGTTGCTGCTCACGGCCCTGGGGCTGCACCTGCTGCTGCTGACCCAGACCCAGTACCTCACCCCACAAGGTGCCTCGCAAGAGGCCCTGAGGGCGTTCGAGCTGCTGCGCACCTATTCCAAGGGGTCGTTCTCGCTGGGCATCGTCGCCATCTTTGCCAGCGCCTGGACAGTCTTCAGAAAACGCTGTGGCGACAACGCCACCGAGATTCTCACACTCGCCATTTATGTGCATTTTTTGGCCATTTGCCTGCAGGCGTGCAACCAGCTCCCGCTGCTGGCATGGCACTCTGCCGAGGTGCTGCGCTGGCACAGGCACTGGTCGCCCTACTACATGAACGCACTGCAGACCCTGGTGGTTGTGGTGGCCTTCCGGCAGTTCTTCGCGCTCGACGGACGCAGGCACCTGCACCTCCTGGCGCTGGCTGCGGTGCTGTACAGCGCGGGCAAATGGGCGGTGGCGCAGCTCTACGCCAGGCTGGTTGTCGAACTGGTCATGTGGCAAACCAGCCACTAGGCACCTGCGCAAGATCCGCCGGGATGGCCCCATGCACCCACGGCATTGCCCCCCACCACCATCACTTCGAGGAGCCCCACCATGTTGACCACCTACCAAGGCCGATGCCATTGCGGCGCCGTCACGTTCGAGGCCGAGCTGGACCTGACACAGAGCACCTACCGCTGCAACTGCTCCATCTGCAGCCGCACCCGTTTCTGGCCCGCCGTGGCCAGGGAACAAGGCTTTCGATTGCTGAGCGGGCAGTCCGAACTCACCGAATACGTCTTCCACAGCAAGAAGAACCTGCACTACTTTTGCAGGCACTGCGGCGTGCGCGCGTTCGGGATCGGCACCGAAACCCCCATTGGCAAGATGTACGGCGTCAACCTGGGGTGCCTGGACGGGGTTTCGCAGGAAACGCTGGCCGCACTCCCCATCACCTACATCGACGGCCGCAACGACAACTGGTTGACCCCGCCGCAGTTCACCGCCCATCTGTGAACCCGGCACATCGCCGGCGCAGGCGAGCCTGCAAAACCTCCTCTCCATCCCCCGCATCCTCCACAAGGTGACCATGCTTTTTTGCCCTCCACTGACGCGCAGCCACATGCTGCCGGTTGCACTCGCCAGCCTGTCGCTCATCGCCTGCGCAGCCCATGCCCAGAAAACCGCCCGCAGCGACAAACCCAGCAAAGCCCAGCTGGCCGCCGAGCTGGCGTCCACCCTGCAGGCCTGCTCATACGACGGCAGCCCGCTGGCCTTCTCGCCGCCCGACCTGTCCAAGGGCGGCGGCACCGGCAAGCAGGTGGTGGCCGAGATCATGAAATACACCGGCCTGCCCGCCAACTTTGTGGTGGTGGAGGGCAAGGTGCCCAATGCGGCGGCGGTGATCATGCAGGGGCCCGACAAGATCCCGCGCCGCGTGATTGCCTACAACCCCGCCTTCATGGGCGACGTCATCCAGGCCACCAGGTCCAACAACTGGGCGCCCGTGAGCATCATGGCCCACGAGATCGGGCACCACCTGTCGGGCCACACCATCGTGCCCGGCGGCAGCCAGCCGCCCATCGAACTGGAGTCCGACAAGTTCAGCGGTTTTGTGCTCTACAAGATGGGCGCGCCGCTGGCCGACGCCCAGCGCGCCATCGCCACGCTGATCCCCGAGAAGGACGGCGACACCCACCCCGGCCGCAAGAAGCGCCTGGCCGCCATCGAAGCGGGCTGGAAGGAAGCCTGCGAGCTGCAAGGCGGCGGGCCCCAGTGCTCGGGCGGATTGCCGGTGCGCACCGCAGCGGCTGCAACCGCCGCACCGGCACCTGCTGCCGCATCGCCCGCCCCGGCACCCGCCACCACGGTGGCCAAGGCCCCGGCGCCCACTGCAGCACCTGCAGCAACGGCAGCCCCCTCGGCCAAAACACCCGCCCCAGCCCTGGCCGCCGCCGCAGAAACCCTGCCCAAGGCCGACGTGGCCGCCATCCCGTCCAAGGGCACGCAGTTCATCTACGACGAGTTCGGCATCCTGGACCCGGCCATCCGCGCGCAGTTTGAAAAGCAGATGTACGAGCATGCGCAAAAGACGGGCGTGGAGATCGTCACCCTGCTGGTGAAGGACCTGGGCGGCAAAACCGCCGAGGACTACGCCCACGCCATGATGCGCCAGCTGCGCGTGGGCAAGCTCGACGTGGGCAACGGCGCCGTGCTGGTGGTGGCGCCCGAGCAGAACCAGGCCGCCGCCGTGCTGGGATCGGGCGTGGCGCTGGAGATGGGCAGCCACGACAAGACCGAGCAGCTCAAGCGCTGGATAAACACGGCCTGGGCGCTGTGCAAGAAAAAGAACGCCTGCGGCAACTGGACCGAAAACCTGATGCTCGCGGCCGACCACCTGCGCCGCGACACCAGCCATTCAGACTGGACCATCGCCTACCCGTCGCTGGGCGACATCCAGAAGGCCGATGCCGCAGAAAACGGCAAGGTCACCAACCCGAAGGACAGCAAGGTCTGGCGCAAGATCGTGCGCCTCTCGGGCACCGTGGAAAACCTGAACCCACCCGCCGGCAACAAGGCCGCCTGGGTCAACGATGCGAAGGTCAAAAACGGCAAACAGGCCGTGCTGCTGCGCAGTGCCGAGGGGCTGACCACCATGCTCTACCTGGACCCGCGCACCGCCGCCCTGCAACCCGGCGGCAAGCTGGAACAGGGCAAGACCTACACCGTCATCGCGCGCGCAGCGGGCCTGTCATGGAACCCCAAGGACACGCAGTCGCTCGACGTGCTGAGCTACAGCGTGGCGGAATAGCGAACAGCCCCCCCGCATGTCGACCTCGACCTTCACCCTGCTCCTGGCAGGCGCCGCCAATCTGCTGCCCGCGCTGTTTTTCATGTTCACGGCGCTGCTCGGCAGCAACGGGATGAACTCCACACAGGGCGGGAAGCTGCTGGGCACCCTGGCCGTGTTGCTGGTGCTGGGCTGGCTCGCCGCGCTGTGGCTGGCCCACTATCTTGCCCACTGGGGCCAGGCGCGCGGCTGGTCCACCGTGGCCAGCGTTGCTGCGGCCAGCGGCGGCGCGGTGGCCGCCTTCACGGTGCTGGCGTTGCTGGCCACCATGGCAGCGCTCCTGTGGGTGGGCGCATGAGCTTGCGGCACACCCTCCTCCTTCACAAGGCCCCGTACAACACCGCCCTCGCGCTGCTGAGCGCACTCACACTACTCGCCTCTGGCACACAGGCCGCCCACGCGGCCGAACACTTCTGCGGCCAGCCCACGGCCCACCCCATCGACAAAGCCCTGGGCGCCGCATCGGCACGCAGCGGTGGCGTGACGGTGGACCTGCACGATGCGCAGTCGGCCGCCTATGCCGCGTGGGACAAGGAACTCAACCGCCTCTACGCCCAGGTGCTCAAGGCCGCCGGCCCCGCCCGGCGCGATGCCCTGCGCACGGCGCAGCGCGCCTGGCTGGCGTTTGACACCGCGCAGGGCCAGTGGGACGCCGCCATGCACGCCGACCAGGGCAGCTCGGCCGCGCTCAACATCGGCGGCGCCGCGCTGGAGCGCCGCCGCGCCCGCGTGTGCACGCTGAGCGGCGACCTGGACAGCCTGAAGGATTCGCCATGATGCGCCGCACCTGGCTGCAGCGCCTGCCCCTTGGGGCGGCCGCCTTCGCCCCCTGGCTGGCACCCGCCGGTGCCCATGCACAGGGCGCCCCCAAGTGTGGCTGCGCGTGCGCAACCACAGCCAGGAGGCGTTTACCCATGTCTGGCAGGGCCTGCCGCAGCAGGGCACGGATGTGGACCTGGGCCCGCTGCTGCCCGGCGACACCAGCCGCTGGCATGCGCTGCCTGCCACGCTGGCGCATTACCGCAAAACCCGCCTCCAGATCGGCCAGCGCCAGTTCACCCACGTGGCCGACACCTCCTTCCCCGGGGGCCGCGCCACGCTGGCGCCGGGCCACTACACCGTGCACCTGGCCTGGGTGCGCCAGCCCGCGCTGGCGGCGCTGCCGCAGACGCTGCGCAGGAACATGGCGGGCATCGAGGTGGATGGCAGCGCGCGGCTGGTGACGCTGAGAAGGTAGAGGGAAGGCGGCCACCGAGCCGCCTTGCCGCATACCGGTATGGGTTCAAAAAACAAGTCCGTTCACGCTGAGCCAGTCGAAGCGCCGCGCGAGGCTTCGACAAGCTCAGCCCGAACGGTTCTTGCTTATTGAACGCAAACTGGTACCAGTCGTGCTGCGTCAGCCGCGCTTGAGCAGGTGCGCGTGCACCGCTCCCGCCTTGAGGTGCCGGTACAGCACCAGGCCGCTCGGGGCCAGTTCTTCGTCTGTCCAGGCGCGGGGCGCTTCGAGGTAGATGAAACCCTCTGCGGCCACGGCCTTGGCAGCGGCCTGCAGGGCGGGGGCAAACAGGTCGTCGTCAAACGGCGGGTCGAGCAGCACCAGGTCGATGCTGGCAGGTGCCGCCTGCTTGAGGGCGGCAATCCCGTCGCCACGCTGCACGCGCACGGCGGTGGCCTGCAGGCGCTGCTGCAGGGTGTGCAGCTGGGCCACCAGGGCGGCATCGCTTTCCACCAACTGCACGGCGCTGGCACCACGCGATGCGGCTTCGAGCCCCAGGGCGCCGGTGCCTGCAAAGGCGTCCAGGCAGCGCCAGCCCGCCAGGTCCTGGCCCAGCCAGTTGAACAGGGTTTCGCGCACACGGTCGGGCGTGGGGCGCAGGCCGGGGCGCTGGGCCACGGGCAGGCGGGTGCGCT
>JADMJR010000267.1 GCA_018780365.1 Acidovorax sp.
TCTGCTTGCGCGTTTCCGCATCGGGGTGGTGGTGGGCAGCATCGAACGCTGCTGCAGCCACGGTGGCCATGGCACGGCAGCCCTCCACGGTGGCGCGCATCGTCATGAGCATGCGCTTCACATCGGGGTGGTGAATGATGGCGGCGCTGGCGGCGATGCTGCCGTCCACGGGGCGGCTTTGCACGCGGTCCTTGGCGTATTGCACGGCCTTCTGGTAGGCGCGCTCGGAGATCGCGATGCCCTGCATGCCCACGGCGTACCGGGCGGCATTCATCATGATGAACATGTATTCAAGGCCGCGGTTCTCTTGACCGACGAGATAGCCCACCGCACCGCCATGATCTCCAAACTGCAGCACGGCGGTGGGCGATGCCTTGATGCCCAGCTTGTGCTCGATGCTCACGCAATGGGCGTCATTCCGCGCGCCCAGGCTTCCATCCTTGTTGACCATGAATTTGGGCACGACAAAAAGGCTGATTCCCTTGACGCCCTCAGGCGCGCCCTGCACGCGGGCCAGCACCAGGTGGATGATGTTCTCGGCCATGTCGTGCTCACCGTAGGTGATGAAGATCTTGGTGCCGAAAATTTTGTACGAACCATCGGGCTGTGGCTCGGCGCGCGAGCGCACCAGGGCCAGGTCCGAGCCGGCCTGGGGCTCGGTCAGGTTCATGGTGCCGGTCCATTGGCCGGTGACCAGTTTTTCGAGGTAGGTGGCCTTGAGCTCATCGCTGCCGGCGGTTAGCAGCGCCTCGATGGCACCGTCGGTCAGCAGCGGGCACAGCGCAAAGCTCATGTTGGCGCTGTTGGTCATCTCGATGCAGGCCGCACCAATGGTCTTGGGCAGGCCCTGGCCGCCAAAATCTGCTGGGTGCTGCAGGCCCTGCCAGCCGCCTTCGCCGTACTGGCGGAAGGCGTCCTTGAAGCCGGGCGTGGTGGTGACCACACCGTCTTTCCAGCTTGACGGGTTCTTGTCGCCTTCAAAGTTGAGCGGAGCCAGCACGCCCTCGTTGAACTTGGCGCACTCTTCCAGCACGGCGGCGGCCGTGTCGAGGCCCGCGTCTTCAAAGCCGGGGATTTGGGCGATCTGTTCGATGCGGGCCAGGTGCTCGATGCCGAACAGCATGTCCTTGACGGGGGCGGTGTAGCTCATACGGAGTCTCCAGGGAAGCAGAAAATTCTGAAAAAAAACGACTCAAAAAAAAGGCATCGCAAGCGATGCCTTTTCAGGGCGTTGGTGCCGGTGCGCAGCCTTACAACGCCTTGACCAGTTCTGGCACAGCCGTGAACAGGTCGGCTTCCAGGCCATAGTCGGCCACGCTGAAGATCGGGGCTTCGGGGTCTTTGTTGATCGCCACGATCACCTTGGAGTCCTTCATGCCGGCCAAGTGCTGGATGGCGCCCGAGATACCGGCGGCGATGTACAGCTGCGGGGCCACGATTTTGCCGGTCTGGCCCACTTGCAGGTCGTTCGGTGCGTAGCCCGCGTCCACCGCGGCGCGGCTGGCGCCGATGGCGGCACCCAGCTTGTCGGCCAGGGGGGTCATGACTTCGTCGAACTTTTCCTTGCTGCCCAGCGCCCGGCCACCGGAGACGATGATCTTGGCGGCGGTCAGTTCGGGGCGGTCGTTCTTGGCGATTTCGCTGCCCAGGTAGCTGCTCTTGCCGCCGTCGGCCGTTGCGGCTGCGGTGTCGACAGCGGCAGCGCCACCGGTGGCGGCTGCGGCGTCAAAGCCCGTGGCGCGCACGGTGATGACCTTCACGCTGTCGGCGCTTTGCACGGTGGCAATGGCGTTGCCGGCGTAGATGGGGCGCTCGAAGGTGTCGGCAGCCACCACCTTGGTGATGTCGCTGATCTGGGCCGCATCGAGCTTGGCTGCCACGCGGGGGGCCACGTTCTTGCCGCCGGCGGTGGCGGGGAACAGGATGTGGCTGTAGTTCGATGCAATGGCCAGCACTTGTGCGGCCACATTCTCGGCCAGGCCGTGGGCCAGGCCTGCTGCGTCGGCGTGGATGACCTTGGCGACGCCCGCGATCTGGGCTGCGGCGGCTGCGGCGCTACCGGCGTTGTGGCCCGCCACCAGCACATGCACGTCGCCACCGCAGGCCACTGCGGCCGTGACGGTGTTCAGGGTCGCACCCTTGATGGATGTGTTGTCGTGTTCAGCAATAACGAGTACCGACATGTCAGATCACCTTCGCTTCGTTCTTGAGTTTCTCGACCAGGGCGGCCACGTCGGCCACCTTGACGCCAGCGCCGCGCTTGGCGGGCTCGGCCACCTTCAGGGTCTTCAGGCGGGGGGTCACGTCCACGCCGAGGTCTTCGGGCTTGACGGTGTCCAGCTGCTTCTTCTTGGCCTTCATGATGTTGGGCAAGGTGACGTAGCGGGGCTCGTTCAGGCGCAGGTCGGTGGTGATGACGGCAGGCAGCGACAGGGCCAGGGTTTCCAGGCCGCCGTCGATTTCGCGGGTCACGTTGACCTTGTCGGCAGCGAGGTCCACCTTGCTGGCGTTGGTGGCCTGGGGCAGGTCGGCCAGGGCCGCCAGCATCTGGCCCACCTGGTTGGCGTCGTCATCGATGGCTTGTTTGCCCAGGATGATCAGCGAGGGTTGTTCCTTGTCCACCAGGGCCTTGAGCAGCTTGGCCACGGCCAGGGGCTGCAGGTCCAGGTCGGCGGGGGTTTCCACCAGGATGGCGCGGTCGGCACCAATGGCCATGGCGGTGCGCAGGGTTTCCTGGCACTGGGCCACGCCGCAGGAGACAGCGATGACTTCGGTCACCAGGCCTTTTTCTTTCAGGCGCACGGCCTCTTCGACGGCGATTTCGTCAAAGGGGTTCATGCTCATCTTCACGTTGGCGATGTCCACACCCGTGCTGTCCGACTTCACGCGGACCTTCACGTTGTAGTCCACCACGCGCTTGACAGGGACCAAGACCTTCATTGCTGCGGCTCCTAGAGAGTTGGTTGAATTGACGTTTACGTAAACTAGAACATTCTATGCCGCACTGCAACGAAAGCGCTACGGGGCCGGAACACAGACCTCACGATTACAAAAAAGAACGATCGTGCTTTTTGTCGATTATAGGCGAGTGCACGGGGCGGCTGTCTAGAGTTTGCTGTCGCATGCGGTACCCCGTTCGGAGACCACATGGCGAAATCACCGCACGGCGGCAGACGCTGGTGCCGCCGATGCGCCGGACGACATCGCCGACGCCAGCCCTCCATCGACCTGCACATGCATGACCCGCTGGGGGTAGGGAATCTCGATCCGGTGGGCACGCAAGGCGCTCAGGATGGCGCGGTTGATCTCCGAGCGCAGGCCCAAAGCGCCGTTCTCGGGGTCGGCAATCCAGAAGCCCACGGTGAACTCCAGCCCATCGGCGCCAAACGCCGACAGCGCCACGCTGGGCGCGGGATCGCGCAGCACCCGGCTGCTGGCCAAGGCCGCCTCGCCCAGCAGGCGGGTGACCAGGTCCACATCGCTTTCATACGCCACGCTCACCACGGTGGACAGCCACACACGGGGGTCGGCCAGCGAGAGGTTCTCCACCCGCTGGGTGATCAGCATCTCGTTGGGCACGATGGATTCGCGGCCCGTGGAAGAGCGCACCACGGTATAGCGGGCGTTGATGTTGGTGATGCGGCCCTCGAAATTGTCCACACGCACGTTGTCGCCAATGCGCATGCTGCGCTCGGCCAGGATGACAAAACCGCTCACATAGTTGGCGGCGAGCTTCTGCAGGCCAAAACCGATGCCCACGCCCACCGCACCGCCCAACACCGACAGCGCCGTGAGGTCGATGCCCACGGCCGACAAGGCCATCATCAACCCCACAAACACCAGCAGCGCGCGCACGGCATTGCTCACGGCCTTGCGCAATGACAGCTCGGCCCCGGTGGCAGACCGCAGCAGGCGCGACTCGATGGCCGCAGAAACCCACAACGCGATGAGCAGCACCGCACCGGCCGTCACGGCCCCTTCGATCATGGTGCGCACCGACAGCGTGGCGCCCCCCACCTTCCAGTGAATCTGGTCCAGCTCGTCGAGCACCAGCGGCAAAAGCCCGGTCACCCAGAGCACCATGCCCAGCCAGGCCATCCAGGAGATAGAGCGCTCGATGGGCCGCACCCAGGCGGCGTCGGGATAGGCGACCTGCAGCACCTTCACGCCGATGCGTATGACCACCAGCGCCACCAGCACCGGGATCGCCACCTTGAAGGCTGCCAGTGCCATCCAGTGGTGCAGCACGGTGCGCGCCACATAGGCCAGGCCCAGCAGCAGCAGCGGAAACAGCGCGCCATCCACGATCCGCACCCCAAACAGGATGGAACGCGGGTCCCCCCGATGGAGCCCCCGCTGCAGCAACGCCACCAGCCCCCAGGCCAGGGCCACACAGCCCACCAGGGCCGCCAGCTCCACCAGCACGGTGGGGCTCAAAAAGGCCTGCACCCACAGGCCCACATCGTCCAGCATCGGTTTGTCCATTGCCATCGTTCGGGCCCTCAGCACTTCCAGCCGGGTTGGCGTTTTTCAGCAAAGGCGCGCGCGCCTTCTTGCGCGGCCTCATCCATCATGTTGGTGGCCATGGCCTGGCCGGCCAGCTGGTAGGCGGCATCCATGCCCAGCTCGCGCTGCTGGTAGACCAACGCCTTGCCCATGGCCACGGCCACGCGGGGCTTTTGCAGGATGGCCAACACCAGTTGCTCGACCTCGGCATCCAGCGCATCGCCCGGCACCACGCGGTTGACCAGCCCCTGCGCCAGCGCCGTCGGGGCGTCGATGAAATCGCCGGTAAGCAACATCTCCATCGCCCGCTTGGCAGGCACGTTACGCACCAGCGGCACGCTGGGCGTGGCACAGAACAGGCCATAGTGGATGCCGCTGGTGGCAAAGCTGGCCGTGTCGGCCGCCACGGCCAGGTCGCACTGCGCCACCAGCTGGCACCCCGCCGCCGTGGCCATGCCCTGCACCCGCGCGATCACGGGCACGCCGAGCTTGTGGATGGTGAGCATCATGCGGCTGCACTGGGCAAACAGCTTCTGGTAGTACGCCAGCTCCGGGTTGGCGGCCATGTCCTTGAGGTTGTGCCCCGCACAGAAGGCCTTGCCCGCCGCTGCCAGCACCACCACACGCACGGATTCGTCGCGACCAGCATCGTCCAGCGCCTGCTGCAGCGCTGCGAGCATCTCGCTGCCCAGCGCATTGAAGCGCGCGGGGTCGTTCAGGGTCAGGGTGACCACGCCACGGGCGTCGCGGGTGTTCATCAAGAAATTTTCAGGATTCAAGGTCGCCTCAGAATTCACAGTCGTCATGTCTCACTTATCCAGTCGCAGCGAGCATCCCCGGCGGGCGCTGCCCCGCCAGCGCCACCGTGGAACTGGCTCCGCCAGGCCACGGGTGGCGTCCCCCTTTGAGGGGGAAGACGCCGCAGGCGGCTCAGGGGGACAATACCTGGCGGCTCAGGGGGCTACAAGTCCGCGAGGACCCGCAGGTGCGTCTCCACACTGCGCGCCAGCGGGCCCATCACGTAGCCGCCCTCCAGGCACGACACGATGCGGCCCTTGGAATAGCGCCGCGCCACATCCTTCACACGCTGGGTGATCCAGGCGTAGTCCTGTTCGGTCAGGCCGAGCTGGCCCATGTCGTCTTCGCGGTGGCCGTCAAAGCCTGCGCTCACAAAAATCATCTCGGGCTTGAAGGCTTCCAGCCGGGGCATCCACATCATCTCGATGATCTCCCGGATGTCCATGCCCCGCGTGTAGGCCGGCACCGGCACATTCACCATGTTGGGGGCGGGATCGTGGTCGCCGCTGTAGGGGTAGAACGGGTGCTGGAAGATGCTGACCATCAGCGCCCGGGGGTCATTGGCCAGGATGTCCTCGGTGCCATTGCCGTGGTGCACGTCAAAGTCCACCACCGCCACGCGCTGGAGGTTGTAGCGCTGCAGAGCATATTTGGCGGCCACGGCCACGTTGTTGAAGAAGCAGAAGCCCATGGCCTTGTCGCGGCAGGCATGGTGGCCCGGCGGGCGCACGCTGCAGAACGCGTTCTCGACCTCGCCTGCCATCACGGCATCGGTGGCGGCCAGGGCTGCCCCGGCGGCGCGCAGGGATGCCTTCCAGGTGTGGGCGTTGATGGAGGTGTCGGTGTCGATCTGCGCATAGCTTGGGCCACCGGCCATCAGCTCTTCGTTGAGCCGGTCGGACAGGCCCCGCAGCGCCGCAATGTGCATGCGGCCATGGGCCAGCTCGATGTCGGCCAGCGAGGCCTCGGGGGCCTCGTAGCGCTCCAGCGCATCGGCCACGCCGGTGATCAGCAAACGGTCTTCGATGGCATCGAGCCGTTCAGGACATTCGGGGTGCCCCGGGCCCATCTCGTGCTTCCAACAATCCCGGTGGGTGAAATAGCCCGTCTTGCTCACAGTCAATCCCCGTGTCTCAATTTTTTAGGATAACGTCGCGCCATGAATGCACAGCACAAGATCAAATCGCTTCTGGATCAGCTTAACACGGTGATTGTGGGCAAACAGGCCCAGGTGCAGGACTGCGTGGCCTGCCTGCTGGCAGGGGGCCACCTGCTCATCGAAGACGTGCCGGGCGTGGGCAAAACCACGCTGGCGCACGCGCTGTCGCACACCTTCGGCCTGCAGTTTTCGCGTGTGCAGTTCACGGCCGACCTGATGCCCAGCGACCTGACCGGCGTATCGGTGTACGAGCGCGGCAAGGAGGCCTTTGTGTTCCACCCCGGCCCGGTGTTTGCCCAGGTGCTGCTGGCCGATGAAATCAACCGCGCCAGCCCCAAAACCCAGAGCGCCCTGCTCGAAGCCATGGAAGAAAAGCAGGTGTCGGTGGAGGGCGAAACCCGTGCCCTGCCCCACCCCTTCTTCGTGATCGCCACGCAGAACCCGCACGACCAGCTGGGCACCTTTGCGCTGCCCGAGTCGCAGCTCGACCGCTTCTTGATGCGCATCTCCATCGGCTACCCCGACCGCGCGGCCGAACGCCTGCTGCTGTCGGGCGCCGACCGGCGCGACATGGTGAGCAGCCTGCTGCCCCTGCTGTCTGGCGACGAACTGACCGAGCTGCAGCGCCAGGTGCAGGCCGTGCACACGGCCGACCCGCTGCTCAACTATGTGCAGGACCTGATCGCCGCCACCCGCTCGGGCCGCTGGTTTTTGCAGGGCCTGTCGCCCCGCGCCGGCATTGCCATGCTGCGCGCCGCCAAGGCCCAGGCCCTCATCAGCGGGCGTGACTATGTGGCGCCCGACGACGTGCAGGCCGTGCTGCCCCAGACCATCGCCCACCGCCTGGTGCCCGTGGGCGACGCCGGGCGTGGCGCGGTGGAGCAGGTGCGCGCCATGGTCGATGCCGTCCCCCTGCCATGAATGAAGCCCCGCTGAGTCGCTTCGCGCCTTCCCCCAGGGGGACGACGCCCTCGCTGCGGGGCGGCCCTTGCTTGGCGTCCCTCGCCGAGACTGCGCCAGTGTGGATGGCTGTGGACGACACACATCACCATGACCCCCTGAGATGACATCCGTCTCCGCCAACCCCACCGCCCCCTGGCGTACTGCCCTCGCCCGGCTGAGCCCGCTGGCGCCCTTTCGCAAGCGCTTTCAGAACTGGTGGCAGGCGCGCCTGCCGCTCAACGACACCCTGCTGCTCACCCAGCGCAACGTCTACATCCTGCCCACCGGCGCGGGCTGGATGCTGGTGCTCACGCTGGTCGTGCTGCTGGTGGCGTCCATCAACTACCAGCTCAACCTGGGCTACCTGCTCACCTTCCTGCTGGCGGGCAGTGCGGCGGCCGGCATGCACATCTGCCACGCCAACCTGCGGGGCCTCACGCTGCACCTGAAGGCGCCCGAGCCCCACTTCATGGGCACGAGCACGGCGTTCGAGCTGCAGCTGTCCAGCGACCGCAAGTCGCCGCGCTATGGCATTGCGCTGTCGGTGCACGGCACGGGCAAGGCCGAACACCACTGGGCCTGGACCGACGTGCCCGCCCAGGGCCAGGCCAGCGTCCAGGTGGCCTTCCGCCCCACGCGCCGGGGCCTGCACCGCGTGCCCACGCTCACGGCCGAGACGCGGTTCCCGCTGGGCACCTTCCGCGTCTGGACCTACTGGCGCCCGGCCTCCGAGGTGCTGGTCTACCCCGCGCCCGAGGTGCCCGCGCCCCCCCTGCCCCCGGGCGAGCCCCGCGCGGGCGGCACGGGCAGCGCGCCATCGCAGGGCATTGGCGAATTCGACGGCGTGCGGGCCTACCGGCGCGGCGACCCGCTCAAGCTGGTGGTCTGGAAAAAGGCCGCCAAGTCGCTGGCCACCGGCACCGACGACCTGGTGAGCCGCGACGCCCAGCAGGCCCAGCGGCATGAACTGTGGCTGGACCTGGCCCGCGCCGCCCTGCCCGACCACGAAGCCCGCATATCCCGCCTGACCGCCTGGGTGCTGCAGGCCGACCGGCTGGGCCTGGACTACGGCCTGCGCCTGCCCGGGGTCGAGATTGCCCCCGACACCGGCGCCGCCCACCGCAGGCGCTGCCTGGAGGCACTCGCCCTTTGTTAACACCAGTCATGACTTTTTTCAACATCAAAATGGACTCTTGCGCGCACTCCATAAGCGCAAGCAGCTACTCATTCAATAGCAAACTAGTTATTCAGCCCCGGGCGCGTTCCGCATTGCCATGACCCTGCGCCAAACCCTCCACGCCCTGCCCCGCGACGCCCGCGACACGCTGTTCCTGCTGTGTGTGATCGCCTGGGTGATTGCCCCGCAGGTGAACGTGTTGCCCATTTGGGCCAGCCTGCTGGCGGGCGGCCTGCTGCTGTGGCGTGGCTGGCTGGCCTGGAAGGGCCGGCCCCTGCCCACACGCTGGGTTCTCGTCATCCCACTGATCCTGGCCGTGGGTGGCACGCTGTACACCCACCGCACCATCCTGGGCCGCGATGCCGGGGTGACGCTGATCGTGATGCTGCTGGCGCTCAAGATGCTGGAGCTGCGCGCCCGGCGCGATGCCCTGGTGGTCTTCTTCCTGGGCTTCTTCACGATGCTCAGCAACTTCTTCTTCTCGCAGTCGCTGTTCACCGCCGCCGCCATGCTGGTGGCGCTGCTGGGGCTGTTGGCGGCCCTGGTCAACGCACACATGCCGGTGGGGCGGCCGCCGCTGGCGCAAACGCTGCGCACGGCGGGCACCATGGCGCTGCTGGGCGCCCCCATCATGGCCGCGCTGTTCATGCTGTTCCCGCGCATGGCGCCGCTGTGGGGCATGCCCAGCGACACCATGGCGGGGCGCAGCGGGCTCTCAGGCGTCATGAAGGTGGGCAACATTGCCGAGCTGGCGCTGGACGACAGCGTGGCCATGCGTGTGCGTTTTGACACCCCCAACGGCGCGCCCCCACCACAGAGCGATCTGTACTTTCGCGGGCCGGTTTTTGGCGCATTCGACGGCGTCGAATGGCACCCGCTGGGCGCACGCAGCGGCGACATGCTGCAGTCGAGCCCCAGCACCCTGGCCAACCTGCAGGTGCGCGGCGAGCCCGTGCGCTACGAAGTGACCCTGGAAGCCCACCAGCGCCCCTGGCTGCTGCTGCTGGATGCCGCTGCAACCAAGCCCGCAATCTCGGGCATGGACACGCTCATGACGCAGGACCTGCAGTGGCTCACCAACCGCCCCATCACCGCTGTGGTGCGCTACAAGGCCGAGAGCCACCCCGATTTCAGCCATGGCCCCAGCGCGCCCACCCCCAGCCTGCGCGCCTACACCGAGCTGCCCGCAAGCTTCAACCCCCGCACGCTGGCGCTGGCCCAGCAAATGCGCAATGACCCGCAGATCGCCCCCAACCCCGCCCAGAACAACGCCGAAGCCCTGGTCAATGCTGCCCTGGCGCGCCTGCGCACCGGCGGCTACACCTACACGCTGGAGCCCGGCGTGTACGGCCAGCACACGGCCGACGAGTTCTGGTTTGACCGCAAGGAAGGCTTTTGCGAGCACATCGCCTCCTCCTTTGTGGTGCTGATGCGCGCGCTGGACATCCCGGCGCGCATCGTCACCGGCTACCAGGGCGGCGACCGCAACCCCGTGGACGGCCTGTGGACGCTGCGCCAGGCCGATGCCCACGCCTGGGCCGAGGTCTGGCTGGCCGGGCGCGGCTGGGTGCGGGTGGACCCGACGGGCGCCGTGGCCCCCGGGCGCACCGGCGCCTTCGAGCGGCTGCGCGCGCCGCAGGGTGCACTGGCCGCCGCCATGGGTACTGTGCTCAGCCCCGGCCTGGCGCAAAGCCTGCGCGCGGTGTGGGAAGCCGTCAACAACAGCTGGAACCAGTGGGTGCTCGACTACACCCAAAGCCGCCAGCTCGACCTGCTCAAGGCACTGGGTTTTGAAGCCCCCAGCTGGCAGGACCTGACCATGGTGCTGGGTTTCCTGATCATCTTTGCCGCCCTGGGTGGCATGGCCTGGAGCCTGTGGGAACGCAGCCAGCACGACCCCTGGCTGCGCCTGCTGGCCCGTGCCCGCCAGCGCCTGGCGCGCGCCGGGCTGGTGCTGCCGCCCACCCTGCCCCCCCGCGCCATGGCCGAGCGCGTACAGGCACAATTCGGCGCCCCCGCTGCGGCGGTGACCGACTGGCTGCTGCGCCTGGAACGCCTGCGCTATGCCCCCCAGCCCGATACCGAATGGAGCCACCTGCGGCGCGAGTTCAATACCTTGCCCTGGCCCCCCGCATCCAAACATTGACCCCGGACATGCTGAAGACCCACCGACCGATTGCCCTTATCGCTACGTTATTGATAGCTACTTGCGCAATACCAGCGGGCGCAAAGCCCGAAAAATCCTCAAAAACCACCAGCACCAAGCAGCCTGCGGTGCTCTACGCCTCGCGCCCCGAGGCCCTGCAGTTTGCCGACGACCTGGCCGCGCGCCACGACCTGGACCGCGAGTGGGTGCGCCAGGCGATTGGCCAGGCGCATTTCCTGCCCCAGGTGCCCAAGCTCATGCTGCCGCCCGCCAAGGGCACGGCCAAGAACTGGCGCGTGTACCGCAGCCGCTTTGTCGAGCCGATCCGCATCCGCGCCGGTGTGCGCTTCTGGCAGCAGAACCAGGCGGCGCTGGAGCGCGCCGAGCGCGAGTACGGCGTGCCCGCAGAAACCATCGTGGGCATCATCGGCGTGGAGACCATCTACGGCCAGCAGATGGGCAACTTCCGCGTGATGGACGCGCTGGCCACGCTGGCGTTTGACTTCCCCTCGGCCCACCCGCGCGCCAAGGAGCGCACCGAATTCTTCCGCCGCGAGCTGGAGCAGTTTTTGAGCTTCACCCACCGCAGCAACACCGACCCCTTCGAGCCGCGCGGCAGCTACGCCGGGGCCATGGGCCTGGGCCAGTTCATGCCATCGAGCTGGGTGCGCTACGCCATCGACTTCGACGGCGACGGCCGCGTGGACCTGTTCAACAGCCCGGCCGACGCGATCGGCTCGGTGGCCAACTACTTCCGGGGCCATGGCTGGACACCAGGCATGCCCACGCACTTTGGCGTGCAGTTCGACAACGCGCGGCTGCAGCTGGACGACCTACTCGCCCCCGACATCCTGCCCACCTTCAGCGCGGCCAGCATGCTGGCCAAGGGCGCGGTGCTCGACGCCGCAGGCATGCAGCACGCTGGCCCGCTCGCGCTGGTGGAGCTGCAAAACGGCGGCGATGCGCCCAGCTACGTGGCGGGCACCGAGAACTTCTACGCCATCACCCGCTACAACTGGTCCAGCTACTATGCAATGGCCGTGATTGAGCTGGGGCGCGAAGTGGCAGCGGCGCGCAACCCGGCGCAGTGACAGGCGAGACAGCGACGCGGCAACGCAGCCGTCTCAACGGAGCCCGTCAGGGCCTCTGCATGGTGCAGCTGTGGGGCTGCTGGGCCTTGGCAGCCGCAATCTGCCGCACCACGCGAAAGCCATAGCCCGAGCCTTCCACGTCGAACTTCACGCCCGGTGCGCCCTTCTTGTCCATCACACCCACCACCAGCGCCTGCTGGAACTGGTGGTCCGCCGCACGCATGCTGCCACCCTGGCCGGAGAGCTGCACATTGGCGCTCTCCATCTGCCGCGCCACGGCCACGGTGTCGGCGCTTCCCGCGCGCTCGATCGACTGGGCCAGCGCCTCGACCATGAGCTGCATGCGCATGTGCACGTAGTCATCCTGCGGCTTGGGGAAACGCGTGCGGAACGACTGGTAGAACGCCTCGCTCTGCGCACCCGGCACGTTGGGCAGCCAGTCGGCCACCGCCACCACTTTGCCGATGCCTGCGTCACCGATGGCAGCGGGCGCACCCAGGGCGTTGCCGTAGAAGGTGTAGAAGCTGCCCTCGTAGCCCACGTCCCGTGCGGCCTTCACCAGCAGCGTGAGGTCATTGCCCCAGTTGCCGGTCACCACGGCCTGCGCGCCGCTGCTCTTGATCTTGACGGCGTACGGAGCGAAGTCCTTCACGCGGCCAATGGGGTGCAGCTCCTCGCCCACCAACGCCACATCAGGGCGCTGGGCGCCCAGCTGCTTCTTGGCCTCGCGCAGCACGGCCTGGCCGAAGCTGTAGTCCTGGCCGATTAGGTACACACTCTTCAAGGCCTTGTCCTCGCGCATCACCTCCATGAGCGCAGCCATGCGCATGTCGGCATGGGCATCGAAGCGGAAGTGCCAGAAGCTGCATTTCTCGTTGGTGAGAATGGGGTCCACCGCCGAGTAGTTGAGGAAGAGCACGCGCTTGTTCGGCTCGCGCTCGTTGTGCTTGTTGACGGCTTCGATCAACACCGCCGCAGTGGCTGACGAATTGCCTTGCAGGATGACCTGCGCGCCGTCGTCGATGGCAGCGCGCAGTGCCGACAAGGCCTCTTCGTTCTGGCCCTTGCTGTCGTAGCGCTCCAGCGCCAGCGGGCGGGGGCCGCCGCTGCTGGCCGGCAGCTGCACGCCACCGCGCGCGTTCACACGCTCCAGCGCCCAGTACACGTTGCGGTAGACCGCTTCGCCCGTGTTGGCAAATGGGCCCGACAGGCTTTCGATGAGGGCCAGTTTCACCGGCTTGGCCTGGGCCACCGCCGCTGGCGCCTGTGCCCAGCTGGCAGACACGGGGGCCATGGCGCCCGCCACCGCCATGGCAGCGGCCCAAACGGTGTGACGTAATGCCGCTGCGCCTGTTTTCAAGCCTGCGGATTGGAATTTATTCATGCCACTTTTTCCCTTGAAAAGCGACGCAGCCGTACACAACTCCTTGGCATGCGGCGACCACGTCGAGAGCCGCGCAGTTTATAGGAGTTACCCATGATCTTCGCCCCTGTGATCCGCCGCGCCGCCTACGCCCAGGCCCCCCGTTCTGCCGATCTCGCGCTGCAGCGTTTTCTGATGGGCGCGCTGGCAGAGCCCACCACAGCCCCTTCGGCTGGCTGCACCGTGACGCAGGACGACAAGGCGACCACGCTGCAGCTGGATGTGCCGGGCCTGGCCCGTGAGCAGCTGCAGATCAGCATCGAAGGCAATGTGGTGCGCCTGCAGAGTGTGGAAGGCGCCCCGCGCCAGGTGCAGCGCGCCTGGGAGCTGGCGGCCGACATCGATGCGGCCAACAGCAGCGCCAAGCTGGAAAACGGCGTGTTGACGCTGACCCTGGCCAAGGTGGAACCCGCCAGGAAGGCCACCACGCTCACTATTCATTAATAACTACCAAATTGATAGCTAAAAGTGCCCGTACCGCAGGCGGTACGGGCACTTTTTATTCATAAAACGGGCCGCTGTGCATGCACCCGCTACTCACTCGTGCCGCAGCGCGTCGATGGGGTCCATGCGCGCCGCGCGCCGTGCCGGAAAGTAGCCAAACACCACGCCGATACCGGCCGAGAACACAAACGACAGCAGGTTCACGCCGGGGTTGAAGAGGTAGGGAACGCCCATCAGCCCCGACAGCGCGAGCGACGCGCCCGTGGCCAGCACGATGCCGATGAGCCCACCCAGCGCGGCCAGCACCACGGCCTCGATCAGGAACTGCAGCAGCACCTCGCGCTCCAGCGCGCCAATGGCCAGGCGCAGGCCGATCTCGCGCGTGCGCTCGGTCACGCTCACCAGCATGATGTTCATGATGCCGATGCCGCCCACCA
>JADMJR010000073.1 GCA_018780365.1 Acidovorax sp.
CCATGTCAAGGTGGTGCTCTAACCAGCTGAGCTACGCGCCTGTCGTTGTTTAGACTACGATTATAGCCATAAAAATCAGCCCTTCTAAAAACCCCCTCAACAAATTGCAAGGGATGGATGCCGGGCTCGCGTGTCCCTACCGCCGGCGCGCCGAACGCACACCCTGCACCCCGGCCACAATACCCAGCACCTTGTTCAAGCGCCCCGAATCGGCCACCTCCACGGTGAACGTCATCCAGGCTGTGCCTTTGACCGACTGGGTCTGCACGCCGATCACATTGGTCTTTTCACGGGCGAAGACCTCCGAGATATCGCGCAACAGGCCCTGACGGTCGGCCGCTTCCACGGCAACGTCCACCGGGTACACGGCTGCAGAGGCCGCCTGCTTGGGCGTCCCCCACTCGACCTCGATCACGCGCTCCGCGCTGCGTGCCGCCATCTCGCGGAAATTGCTGCAGTCGGCGCGGTGCACGCTCACGCCTTTGCCCCGCGTGACGAAGCCACGGATGGCATCGGGGGGCGCGGGTTTGCAGCACTTCGCCAGTTGCGTCATGAGCGAGTCGATGCCCACCACCAGCACCCCGCCTTTGGGGGCCGAGTCATTGGTGCGCGTCTTTTTGAGCAGCAGATAGTCGTCTGGCTGCATCACGGGTTCGGGCGGGCGCAGCACGGCTTCGATGTTGCGCAGCGAGAACTCGTCCTTGCCCACCACCTCAAACAGCGCATCGGCCGACTTGAAGCCCAGCTGCACGGCCAGATCGTCGAGCTTGATGGCTGTCTTTCCTTCACGCTGCAGCAGCCTTTCCACAGATTCGCGGCCGCGGGCCACCGTTTCGTGCATGGCCTGGGCGTTGAACCAGGCGCGCACTTTGGCCTTGGCGCGGTGGCTGGTGAGGTAGCCCAGCTCGGCATTGAGCCAGTCGCGCGATGGACGCCCCTCCTTGACGGTGGAAACCTCCACCGTCTGCCCGTTCTGCAGCGGCGTGTTCAACGGCACCATGGCGCCATCGACTTTGGCGCCCCGGCACCGATGGCCCAGGCTCGTGTGCACGGCATAGGCAAAGTCAACGGGCGTGGCCCCCTGGGGCAGCTCGACCACGGCTGCATCGGGCGTCAGCACATAGATGCGGTCTTCAAACAGGCCGCGGTTGGGCAGAGCACCGGCCAGATCGCGCTCCCACGCCAGCAACTGGCGCAGCACGGCGATCTTGGCGTCGTACTCGCCAGTGGCAGACACGCCCGCATAGCCCTTGGCTCCAGCCTCCTTGTAGGCCCAATGCGCTGCCACGCCATGCTCGGCATGCTCGTGCATGGCCTGGGTGCGGATCTGGATCTCGATGGGTTTGCCGTTGTCGTCGCGGACGATGGTGTGCAGCGACTGGTAGCCATTGGGCTTGGGCTTGGCGATGTAGTCGTCAAACTCCTCCACGATGGGCCGAAACTGCTCGTGCACCCAGCTGAGGGCCGCGTAGCAGTCCTTGACCGTGGGCACGACCACGCGCAGCGCACGGATGTCGAACACCTGGTCGAAATTGAGCGACTTGCCGCGCATCTTCTTGACGATGCTGTAGATGTGCTTGGGGCGCCCTTGCACACTGGCGCTGATGCTGCGCGCGCGCAGGTCCGACTCGAGCCGGGCGCGCAGCTGCTCCATGTAGACCTCACGCTCGCCGCGCTTTTCGTCCAGCAGACGGGCCACCTCCTTATAGGTGTCGGGCTCCAGGAAACGAAAGGACAGGTCCTCCAGCTCCCACTTCACCTGCCAGATGCCCAGACGATTGGCCAGCGGTGCAAACACCTGCAGCGACTCTCGCGCCAGGCTGGGCGACACGGGGCGCTTGGTGGACGCGTGGAAGCGAAGCGTCTGCAGGCGCGAGGCCAGACGCAGCATCACCACGCGCAAATCGCGCGAGAAAGCGAGCAGCATCTTGCGCACGTTCTCGGTCTGCACGGCAGGGTCGTCCAGGTGTTCAGCGGCACGGGCCTGCTGCTGTACACGCATGAGCTTGGTAGTTTCCACCGCCAGCGCCGCAAAGTTGGCGCCAAAGGCCTTGGCAATCACCTCTTCGGGCTTGTTCAGATGAGCGCCGGCATAGACGAGAAAGCTGGCGGCCTGCATGGCCTCCGAGCCCCCAATGCCTTTGAGGATGGCAGCCACGGCATCCGCGTGGGCCAACGTGTTTTCGCCAGAGTCAAGGGTCTCGCCCGCCATCAACGGTTCGGCAAAGGCGCGTGCACGCGCCAGTGCATTCACCTGCTCGGGCAGCGTGTGCGCGGTGGCGGCAATAAGCTGCGGAACGGTGTCGGTCTGTAGGGGGATGGACGCGAGTGCGGGAGGGTTGGTTTTCATCCGGCCACAACACCTTCTGCCGCCAGCAGGAATTCCGTGATGGCCGTAACCTGATCGGCCGCAACCAGCGTGGGCGCATGCCCGACACCGTCAAACTCCATCACCCGCGCCCGGGGGCCCCGCTGCCCCATGGCCTGGGCGGCCTCACGCGAGAGCAGGTCGGACTGCGCACCGCGCAGCAGCAGCGTGCGCGCCGTGATGTGGTCATACAGCTGCCACAGCGCAGCCTCGCCCGCCACGGCGGACTCCCGGGTCAAGGTCCTGAACGGCACGGCAATGGCTGGGTCGTAATGCAGCGTGATGCCCCCCCCCTCCGATTCGGGCAAGGCGCGCACCATGGCGCGTGACAGCTCCAGCCACTGTTGGGGGGTGTGCGGGCCAAAGCTGGTGGAGATGGCCCACATGGCGTCGGCCGCCTGCTGCAGCGATGCAAAACGCGCCAGCTGCCCCAGGTACTGGCCGATACGCTGCAGAGCCTCCCATTGGATGACAGGGCCTACATCGTTGAGCACCAGTCGACGCACCGGTACTGGCATGGGCAGCCCCGGCTGGCCGGTGATGCCCATGCCAATCAGCCCTCCCATGCTGGTCCCCACCCAGTCCAGCGTGGCAATGGGGGCTTGCTGGTACAACTGCGCCAGCAAAGCCAACATGTCGGCTGCATATTGCGGAATCTGGTAGCCCATGGGGTCGGCCAGCCAGTCGCTCTGGCCACGTCCCACCACATCAGGGCAGACCACCCGGGCATGCGGACTCAAGGCGCGGGCCAGGGTGTCAAAGTCGCGCCCCTGGCGCGAGAGGCCGTGCACACAAACCACCACATGCGGATGCGCTGGATTGCCGGTGGCATTCCACTCCCAGTACGCCATGCGGTGCATCTGCGCCGGAGCGGGAGCGCGGTCTGATGACACCGGCGGGGCCGCAGGGCCAGGGCACAGTACGTAGTTCAGCGTAGGTTCATTCATGGGTGCGAAATCCGGGATCGGCGCTCGATAATGCTTGTGGAAGTCGGTGCGCATCACCAGACCATGCGCACCGACTTTCCCTTGCGTGGCATCGTAATTCATTCGGAGAGACTCTCATGCTGAAAGGCAAAACCGCCCTCGTCACCGGCTCCACCAGTGGCATCGGCCTTGGAATCGCAAAGGCACTGGCCCGCCAGGGTGCCAACATCGTTCTCAACGGCTTTGGCGACGTGGATACCCCCCGCGCCGAAGTGCTGGCCGCTGGCGCAGCTGCCGGCGCCCAGGTGGCTTACCACGGTGCCGACATGAGCCGCGCGGCCGATATCGAGGACATGATGAAGTACAGCGCCGCGCAGTTCGGGCGCGTGGACATCCTGGTGAACAATGCGGGCATCCAGCATGTGGCCAATGTGGAGGACTTTCCCGTCGAGCGCTGGGACTCCGTAATCGCCATCAACCTGACCAGCGCCTTCCACACCTCACGCCTGGCGCTGCCCGCCATGAAGAGCGCCAACTGGGGCCGCATCATCAATGTGGCCTCGGTGCACGGCCTAGTGGGTTCAGCACAAAAAGCGGCCTATGTGGCCGCCAAACACGGCATCGTGGGCCTGACCAAAGTGACTGCGCTGGAGAACGCCACCACGGGCGTGACCTGCAATGCGATCTGCCCCGGCTGGGTACTTACGCCCCTGGTGCAAAAACAGGTGGACGCCAAGGCAGCCGAACACGGCCTGTCGAACGAAGACGCCAAGAAGTTGCTGCTGGGCGAAAAAGAGCCCTCCATGCAGTTCACCACGCCCGAAGAATTGGGCGAGCTGGCCGTGTTCTTCTGCTCTCCCGCTGCCAACAACGTGCGGGGCGTGGCCTGGAACATGGACGGCGGCTGGGCCGCGCAGTAAGCCATCCCCCTCCTCCGCCCCACAACACGCAGCCAACCGCAGCGGCTATCCCCTCGCCTGTGCCAGGTGGGTGCCGCGCCCCTGCAGCCCTCGGATTCCCCTAGATCAAGAGCGAAGAGGCTTCCTAGAATGGGGTGACCTTCCAGAAAAACCGGTTAAGGCATATCGCCCTGCCTTGCAAGCTCCTGGACCGCACCCCACCGCAGGGAGGAAATCCGCGATGTCTGTAGCACTGATTGCCGCACTGTTCTTCACGGTGGCGCTGCTTGTGACCACGGCTTACTTCATCATGGGCTCCATCCCGCTGCTGGTGCTCAGGCACGACACGCCACTGGATGCACGGTTTGTGCGTGGTTTCTTCCATGTCTACTATGTCTGCGCGTTTGTCACAGCCACGGCGACGGCCGTCAGTTTTGCGCTGGCGGGCCATCTGGGCATCGCAGGGGGCGCGGCAGCGCTGGCCGTGATTGCTGTCGTGCTGCGCAACAGGATCATCCCCAAGATGGACGCGCTCGGGGCTCAGATCCAGTCCAACTATATGGATGCCATTCCTGGATTCCGCAGAACCCACACCATTGCCATCCTGATCAACCTGGCCCAGCTTGCCGTGATCGTGTGGGGACTGATCGATTACAGCAAGTAAGCCCGGCCCTGCGCCCCCGCCCGCGGGGACCGGTTCATACCACCTCGCGCGCCCTGCCCTTTGCGGCTTGCGTGTGGCGCACCGGCGGCAGGCCGAACAGTCGACCGTACTCTCGCGTGAACTGGGGCACGCTCTCGTAACCAACGGCAAAAGCCGCGCTGCTGGCGCTGGTGCCCTCCGACAGCATCAACCGCCGCGCCTCGATCAGGCGCAGCTGTTTCTGGAACTGCAAAGGTGAAAGGGAGGTTATGGCCCGAAAATGCTGGTGAAAAGATGACGGACTCATGCCCGCCAGTGCGGCCAGGCTTTCCACCGGCAAGGGCTGTGCAAAGTCCGTGCGCAATACGGCCACGGCGCGCGCCACACGCTGGGTGTGGCTGCCCGGCCACCCCAGGCGGCGGATGGAGGCACCATGTCGGCCTGCGAGCAGCCAGTAGTGCAGCTCACGGACCAAGGAGGCGTGTAGCAAAGGCACGGCTTCGGGGCGCTCCAGCAGGCGCATGAGGCGCAGGGCCACATCGGCCACTTCGGCATCGGTAGGGTCCACGCGCACGGGGGCGTGGTCACCCAAAGACACGGCGCCCATCTGGGCCGACAGATCAGCGATCACCGGCAGGCACAGCTCCAGCGCGATGGAGAGGTACGGCGCCGCCGCGCTGGCGCGTGTGATCTGGCTCACCGTCGGCACGTCGGCCGTGATCAGCAGCGACTCACCCGCAGAAAACCCAAAGGTCTGCAACCCCAGGCTCACCTGCTTGCTGCCCTGCAGCACCAGGCAGATGAGGGGCTGAGCGATGGCATGCAACAGCCCGCTGGGCTCGGTAGCGCGCACGGTGCTGAGCCCAGGGATGGGCGTCTGCACCACGCCGCCCTGATGAACATGAGAATCGGCATACCGGCTCACGGCCTGGAACAAAGGGGTGGTCATGCTGCTGAGCGTACCGCGCGGCAGGAGGCTTGGCACCAATTTTGGAGGATCAGGCAAAAATCGTCGTGGTTTCGGCAACACGCCAAGGGGGTCACGCCAGACACTGGCTTGCGTCAAACACAGGAGCCCACCATGACATCCACAGCCACCACAATCACCCCAACCAACACCATCACACTCATCACAGGCGCCAGCCGGGGCCTGGGCCGCAACACCGCAAGGAGCATTGCCAAAGCGGGTGGCGACGTGATCATCACCTACCGCAGCCAGGCCGACGAGGCGCACGCGGTCGTGGCTGCCATCCAGGCCCTGGGCCACAAGGCCGTGGCCTTACAGTTGGACACGGGCGACGTAGCCACGTTCACCCGTTTCATTGAGCGCCTGCGCGCCGTGCTGCAGAAGCACTGGCAGCGCAGCACCATCGACCACCTGGTCAACAACGCAGGTCACGGCGACTATGCCGCTTTTGCCGAGACGAGCGAAGCCCAGTTCGACCGACTGGTCAACGTGCATTTCAAGGGGGTGTTCTTTCTCACCCAGGCACTGCTCCCACTGATCGCCGACGGCGGGCGCATCGTGAACTTCTCGACCGGGCTGACGCGCCTATCCTTGCCGGGTTATGCCGCCTATGCTGCGACCAAGGGCGCCGTGGAAGTGCTCACGCGCTACCTGGCCAAAGAGCTGGGCGCACGCGGCATTGCGGTGAATACAGTGGCGCCTGGCGCCATCGAGACCGATTTTGGCGGCGGCGTGGTGCGCGACAACCCCGCGTTGAACCAGCAGCTCGCACAGATGACAGCCCTGGGGCGCGTAGGTGTGCCCGATGACATCGGCCCCATGGTGGCCAGCCTGCTGGACGCCAGCCACCGCTGGGTAACGGCGCAGCGTATCGAGGTGTCGGGCGGGCAGGCGCTGTAAGCGCCAAGCCACCCGCCCCGGCTTCAACGCATCTGTACAGAGCCAGACACGGTCACGACGACCTGCGCCTTGCCCGCTTCTACCGGCACGGCCGAGTCGGAGAACGATGCAGCCTTGGCTTCCATGGCCATCATGCGCGGACGGGGGCCGGGCGACATCTCATTGCTGTTCACCGCCACTTCACGCAGGCTGTAGTTGGCAAAGCCGAAACCCTTGGCCAACTCGGCCGCGCGGGCCTTGAACTGTTCGATGGCCTGGGTCTGGGCCTCGCTCTCTACCTTGGCACGGGCCTCACGCGACAGCGCAAACGCTACCTGGCTTATCGCCATGGAGAGGATCTTGCCAGCCGAGGTGGTGATGCGCGCGAAGTCACGACCTTCCAGCACCAGCTCAGCACGGCCCTGCCAGCCATTGATCTTGCCGTCCTTGGCGTAACGCGGGTAAAGCCCAAAGGGCCCTGTGCGTACATCAAGCTGGCCAGGCTGAGCGTTCCGCTTGGCTTCGGCCAGGGCGGCGTCAAGCGCCTGCTTGAGCTGGGCCTGCACGCCAGAGGCGTCCGGGCCCTCCTTGCTGGCCGAGAGGGTGACCACCAGCAGGTCCTGCTGCGCCTCGACCGTACCTGTGGCCGACAACTGCACCACGTTGCGCATCTCCTGCGTTGCCGTGGCCTGGGCCATGGCAACGCCTGAGCAAGCCAACAAAGCAACGGTAGCGATCAAACGGGACGTGATTTTCATAGTGAAAGCCTTCTTCAAAGAGAGGCGCCGCCGACAACCCGGCCGCGCAAGCCAGCACCTTACCCGCAGCCTTGCACCTGCTGATGAAACTGCGGCAGCGAGTGTGCGAAGCTCGGCAAAACTTGTAACAGTTGGTCAAACACGCCCTCAAAAACCGAACTTCGGCGTTCCAAGTGGTCAGAATCGGCTCTGTTACAAATTGGACTTGGAATCAACATGGCCACAACAACCAACCGCACCGACAAAGTTCTGGTGGTGGACGACGACGCGCGAATCCGCGATCTACTGCGCCGCTACCTTACGCAGGAAGGCTTTGAAGTCATGGTCGCCGAAGACGGCAAGGCCCTGAACCGCCTGCTGCTGCGCGAGACGGTGGACATCATCGTGCTGGATTTGATGATGCCCGGTGAAGATGGCCTGTCCATCTGCCGCCGCCTGCGTGCCGCCAACGACCGCACGCCCATCATCATGCTCACCGCCAAAGGCGAGGACGTGGACCGCATCGTGGGCCTGGAAGTGGGCGCCGACGACTATCTGGGCAAACCCTTCAACCCCCGTGAACTGCTGGCCCGCATCCACGCCGTGCTGCGCCGCCGCCCTGCGCAGGAAGCTCCGGGCGCCCCGTCAGGGGATAACGAAGTGGTCACCTTTGGCCCCTTCACCTTCGACCTGGGTACGCGTGCCCTGCAGCGCAACGGCGAGGAACTGCCCCTGACCACGGGCGAATTCGCCATGCTCAAGGCCCTGGTGCGCCACCCGCGTCAGCCCCTGTCGCGCGAAAAGCTGGCGCTTCTGGCCCGCGGCCGCGAGTTCGAGCCCTTTGACCGCAGCCTGGACGTGCAGGTCTCTCGCCTGCGCAAGCTGGTCGAGGTGGATGCTGCCGCGCCGCGTTACATCCAGACCGTGTGGGGTGTGGGCTACGTGTTCGTGCCGGACGGAACGAGCTGATACCCCATGTACAAGACCGAGGGCAAACCGAGACAGTCACCCCGGAAGTCAGTGACCGCGTCCGAAGCCACCAGCCCCGCGCCGCTGGAGGCCATTCGCCGGGCGCGGGAGCAGCGCGCACGTGTGGGCCTCAACCTCTTCTGGCGCACCTTTTTTCTGCTCGCGCTGTTGTTGGTGGGTAGCATCCTGGCGTGGCTGCAAACCCTGCGCGCGCTCGAATTCGAGCCACGCACGCTGCAGACCGCCCAGCAGATTGCATCGCTCGTCAACCTGAGCCGTGCGGCGCTGGTGCACTCCGATGCCATCGCGCGCGTGTCTTTGATCAAGACCATGGCAGACCAGGAGGGTGTCCGCATCCTGCCGCGAGAACCCAAGGACAAGTATGCGCTGCTCGACCCGACAGCACTGGGCAACCGCCTGACCGATGAGCTCACGATGCGCCTGGGGCCCGATACCATCGTGGCCCAGAGTGTCAACGGTGAAAACGGCCTGTGGGTGGGCTTCAACATCAATGGGGACCCCAACTGGCTGTTGATGGACCGATCGCGCTTCAGCCCGGCCGGAGGCCGTACCTGGCTGATCTGGCTGATCACGGCCGCAGCGCTCTCGCTGGCAGGGGCCGCCGCCATTGCGAGGCTGATCAACCGCCCTCTCAAGCAGCTCTCCTACGCAGCCAACCGGGTCAAGGATGGCGACTTTGCCGCCAGCCATCTGGACGAAGAAGTGGTGACCAGTGAAATCCGCGAGGTGAACATCGGCTTCAACCGCATGGCCCAAAAACTGGCCAAGCTGGAACAGGACCGCGCTGTGATGCTGGCGGGCATTTCGCACGACCTGCGCACGCCTTTGGCGCGACTGAGGTTGGAAACCGAGATGAGCGTGAACGACGAGGTGGCCCGTGAGCACATGGTGGCCGACATCGTGCAGCTCGACGCCACCATCGACAAGTTTCTCGACTACGCGCGGCCCGACCACGTCACGCTCACGCCCATCAATCTGCATGCTGTGGTCTCATCCTGTGTGTATGCGGTACAGGACCACCGGGAGCTGCAGATCACCATGAACGTGCCTGAAGATCTGAACGTGCTGGCCGACGAAGTGGAGCTGGCCCGCGTGATCTCCAACCTACTGGAAAACGCCCGGCGCTATGGCAAGACAGAGGAAACGGGCATCACCAGCGTGGACATCGTCGCCAAAAGCCGCGAGCGATGGGTGCTGGTCAAGCTGCGTGACCATGGCGCAGGGGTTCCCCCTGAACAGTTGTCCAACCTGACCAAGCCGTTCTTCCGAGGCGACTCGGCCCGCACGGCAGCTGCGGGTGCGGGCCTTGGCTTGTCCATTGTGGACAAGACGGTACAGCGCATGGGCGGCATCTTTGCCCTGGCCAACTCCAGCACCGGGGGGCTGGTGGCCCACCTGCAACTACAGCGCGCTACCGACCTGCCCGATGGCGTAGACCCCAAGCAGCGCCTGCAACGCCCCTCCGTCAAGCGGCAGCTGCCACGCCGGCGGGCTGAGGACAAGCTGTAGCTTGCTGCTGCGCCAGCACTGCTGGCGGCACCCTTCACCAAAAAACCAAGCAGGAGGATCACACCGACGAGGTGCGGTCCTCCTTTGCCTTTCAGGCCTTGGCCTTGAAAGCGGGTAGCTTGTCCCCCAGCCGCGCGCCCATTTCGGCGCCCAGGGCCTGCAGGCCGCTCAGGGGTCGCACCATGACCTCGAACTCCGTGATCTGCCCTTGCTCGTTGAAGCGCACCAGATCGATCCCCTTGAGCTGCTTGTCGCCCACGCGGGCGCTGAACTCCAGCACGATGTTCAGGCCGTCGTCGGTGGCCAGCTGGCGGTGGTAGGTGAAGTCCTCGAACACCTGGATCACGGTGGACAGGGCCAGCATCAGCGCCGGGGCCGAGGTGTAGGCCGTGTTCGCCATGGGCGAGCGGAACACCGCGTCGGGATGCACGATGGACAGCAGGTTCGACAGGTCGCGGCTGGCCACCATGTGGTGCCAGATATCGAGCGAGCGGGCGACGGCGGGGTGGATGTTCTTCAAGGCTTCAGTCATGGGAGGTCTCCTCTGTGATCCAGGTAAATCAGATGGCAGCGGCAAGCGTTGTGCCCTGCAGGATGGCGCGCTTGGCATCGAGCTCGGCGGCCACATCGGCCCCGCCGATGAGGTGCGTGCTCTGGCCCGCGGCCAGCAGCGCGTCGTACAGCTCGCGCAGCGGCTCCTGGCCGGCGCAGACGACGATGTGGTCGACATCGAGCACGCGCGGCTGGCCGTCGATGGTGACGTGCAGGCCGGCGTCGTCCACGCGCTCGTAGGCCACGCCCGAGCTCATGCCCACGTTGCGCGCCTTCAGCGAGGTGCGGTGGATCCAGCCCGTGGTCTTGCCCAACTGGTCGCCTACTTTGCTGGCCTTGCGCTGCAGCAGGTGTACCTGGCGCGCGGGCGCCTCCACCTGGGCGGCGCGCAGGCCGCCGGCCTGGGCATAGCCGGTGTCGATGCCCCATTCGTCGTTGAACTTGGCGGGTGCCAGGGCGCCGCTCTCGCCTTCGTGCGTGAGGTACTCGCCCACGTCAAAGCCGATGCCGCCCGCGCCGATCACGGCCACGCGCTGGCCCACGGGTTTCTTGTCGCGCAGCACGTCCAGGTAGCTCAGCACCTTGGGGTGGGCGATGCCCTCGATGTCGGGCGTGCGCGGGCGGATGCCCGTGGCCACCACCACCTCGTCATAGCCCTGGCCCGCCAGCTCCTGCGCGGCCACGCGGGTGGAAAGGCGCACCTCCACGCCATGCAGCTCCAGCTGGCGGCGGTAATAGCGCAGGGTTTCGTAGAACTCTTCCTTGCCCGGCACCTGCTTGGCAATGTTGAGCTGGCCGCCGATCTCGCTGCCCGCATCGAACAGCACCACCGCATGGCCGCGCTGCGCGGCCGTGACGGCAAAGCTCAGGCCCGCAGGGCCGGCGCCGACCACGGCGATGCGCTTCTTGGCCGCAGTGGGGGCGATGACCAGCTCCGTCTCGTGGCAAGCACGGGGGTTGACCAGGCAGCTCGTGATCTTGCCGCCGAAGGTGTGGTCCAGGCAGGCCTGGTTGCAGGCGATGCAGGTGTTGATCTCGTCGGCCCGACCCTGGCGCGCCTTGCGCACGAAGTCGGCATCGGCCAGCAGCGGCCGCGCCATGGACACCATGTCGGCACAGCCCTCGGCCAGCAGGCGCTCGGCCACCTCGGGCGTGTTGATGCGGTTGGAGGTGATGAGCGGTATGCCCACCCGCCCCATCACCTGCTTCGTCACCCACGCATAGGCCGCACGCGGCACCTTGGTGGCGATGGTTGGGATGCGCGCCTCGTGCCAGCCGATGCCCGTGTTCAGGATGGTGGCGCCCGCCGCCTCGATGGCCTGGGCCAACGCAATCACCTCGGCCAGCGTGGAGCCGCCCTCCACCAGGTCGAGCATGGACAGGCGGTAGATGACGATGAAGTGGGGCCCCACGCGCTCGCGCGTGCGCCGCACGATCTCGACCGGAAAGCGCATGCGGTTGGCATAGCTGCCGCCCCAGGCGTCGTCGCGCTGGTTGCTGCGCGCGGCGATGAACTCGTTGATCAGGTAGCCCTCGGAGCCCATGACCTCCACACCGTCGTAGCCCGCGTGCTGGGCCAGCGCGGCGCAGCGCGCAAAGTCTTCAATGGTCTGCTCCACCTCGTCGGCCGTAAGCGCGTGCGGCACGTGGGGGTTGATGGGTGCGCGCAGCGCGCTCGGGGCCACCAGATCGCGGTGGTAGGCATAGCGGCCGAAGTGCAGGATCTGCATCGCGATCTTGCCGCCCTCGGCATGCACGGCCGCAGTCACCTTGCGGTGCTGTTCGGCCTCGTGCTCATTGACCAGCATGGCCCCGCCTTGCATGGGCCGGCCGCGCTCATTGGGCGCAATGCCGCCCGTGACGATGAGCCCCACCTCGCCGCGCGCCCGCTCGGCATAGAAGGCCGCCATGCGCTCGAAGCCGTTGGCCACCTCCTCCAGCCCCACGTGCATGGAGCCCATGAGCACGCGGTTCCTGAGCGTGGTGAAGCCCAGGTCCAACGGGGCATGCAGGTGGGGATAGGGACTGCCGCCCACAGCAGCCTGTGGGGCCGGGGCTGGTTTCAGGATGGCGTTCATCGGGGGTCTCCTTGTGTTTATGCAACCAGTTGCATAAATATAGCCAGCATCCCGCGTTTATGCAACTGGTTGCATAAAAAATGGGGAGTGCTACCGATTCAGGCAAGATGGCGAACTACGCAGCTTTCTCCCGCGCCCTCTTTCGATGTCCTTGCCCCACGCCCTTCTCACCGCCCTGGTCGAGCATCCGTGCTCGGGCTCGGAACTCGCCGAGCGCTTCGACAAGTCCATCGGCTACTTCTGGCACGCCACGCACCAGCAGATCTACCGCGAGCTGGCGCGGCTCGAAGAAGCACTTTGGATCGAGGCCCTGCCGGCCGAAACGGGCCGCGGCCGCAAGCGCCAGTTCCGCCTGCTGCCCGCGGGCCGCAAGGAGTTGCGCCGCTGGATCGCAGAGCAGAGCGACCCCACGCCCCTGCGCGACGAACTCATGGTGCGCCTGCGCGCCGACGCCGCCATCGGCCCCACCGGGCTCGACAAGGAAATCGCCCGCCGCCAGGCCATGCACCAGGAAAAACTCGCCGTCTACCAGCGCATCGAGCAACGCGACTTCCTAGGCCGCGAACTGAGCCGCGAGCGCCGCCTGCAGCACCTGGTGCTCAAGGCCGGCATCCTGCAGGAGGAACTGTCGCTAGCGATCTCGAAAGAGGCATTGGAGATCCTGGGCGATCCCCCCGCCTGAACTCGCCAGGCTCACCCCCAAAAGAAAAGGGCATCCGCGCCCTGTGTGCGGATGCCCCGATGAATGCGAGCAACGGACAGGAAAACCGTCGCTCAGCGCACCATGCACGGCGCCTTGTTGTTGAACTTCCACCCCGGGATCAGGTACTGCATGGCGACCGCATCGTCGCGTGCGCCCAGCCCGTGCTGCAGGTACAGGCGGTGGGCACGCTCGACCTCATCCATGTCCAGCTCCACGCCCAAGCCGGGCTTCTTGGGCAGCTGGATGTAGCCATCCCTGATCTGGAAGGGCTCCTTGGTGAGGCGCTCGCCGTCCTGCCAGATCCAATGCGTGTCGATCGCCGTCACACGCCCCGGCGCGGCGGCGCCCACGTGGGTGAACATGGCCAGCGAGACGTCGAAGTGGTTGTTGGAATGCGAGCCCCAGGTCAGGCCGAAGGCCTGGCACATCTGCGCCACGCGCACCGATCCGGCCATGGTCCAGAAGTGCGGGTCGGCCAGCGGGATGTCCACCGACTGCAGCGCCAGGCTGTGGGCCATTTCGCGCCAGTCGGTGGCCACCATGTTGGTGGCGGTGGGAAGGCCCGTGGCGCGGCGGAACTCGGCCATCACCTCGCGGCCCGAGAACACGCCTTCGGCACCGCAGGGGTCCTCGGCATAGGCCATCACGCCATGCAGGTCGCGCGTGATGCGCACCGCATCTTTCAGCAGCCAGCCGCCGTTGGGGTCCAGCGTCACGCGCGCCTCCGGGAAGCGCTCGTGCAGCGCACGAATCGCCTCGACCTCCTCCTCGCCGCGCAGCACGCCGCCCTTGAGCTTGAAGTCGGCAAAGCCATAGCGCTCGTACGCGGCCTCGGCCAGGCGCACGATGCCGTCGGCCGACATGGCCT
>JADMJR010000252.1 GCA_018780365.1 Acidovorax sp.
TGTGGCGCTGGTAGTAGCCGGGCGCTGCGGCCGGTGCGGGGGTGGTGTCGCTCATCCGGGCATTTTAAGTTTGCACGTCGCGACGGGACACGCGCAAAAGCACATACAGCAACGCGGCATAAGGCCACAGCCAGCCCAGCCACTGCCCCAGGCCATAAAATCGGATGAAGCGGCCCTGCTCCCAGATCTGCAGGGTCTGGGCAAAGTAAGCACTGGTGGGCGCCTGGTTGAGCAGCGCCAGGTGCCAGGCCAGCGCCAGCAGCAGCACGGCAGCGCAGGCCCGGCGCGGCAGGGCCACCAGCAGCAGCGCCAGCGCCAGCGCCCCCCATGCGCCCACACGCACGGGCAGGCTCATCCATTCCCAGGCGTGCACCGGGCCCCAGCTCAGCGCCGCCGACAGCGCCGTGAGGACCACGCCCACCACCACCACCCCCAGCGCAAACAGCGCACGCCGCCCCATCTGGCGAATCACGCAGTAGCCCAGCAGGCAGGGGATGAGCAGGCCCAGCGTGACACACAGCAGCTCGCCACTGGGCGAGAGCGGGTCGAGCGCGGCCTCGCGCAGTGGGAGCCAGTCCAGAAACGGGGTGTCGGCCAGCAGTTCGATGAGCGCCGCCTCCAGCCGCTCCAGCACCTGGCCCAGGCCAAAAGGCACGGCCGCCGGGAACAGCAGCGCCATGGGCCACAAGGCCAGCAGCACCATGGCCCCACTGGCATCCGAGACAAACCAGCGCTCCCGAAAATCGCTCCACCGGTCCAGCGCGCCCAGGCGCTCCAGCAGCGCCGCGCTCAGGGCCCCCGCCAGGGTGCCGCCAATGTTGAGCAGCAGGTCCAGGTTGGATGGCACCCGCCGGGGCAGGTAGATCTGCAGAAACTCCAGCGCCAGCGACAGCAGCGCGCCCACCACCGTGGCCAGCACCACCGCCCCCCGGCCCCAGCCCGAGCGCAGCATGCCCAGCACCAGCAAAAAGCCCAGCGGCGCATACCCCGCCGCGTTGGTGACCACGTCGAACCCCGTCCAGTACGGCGGCGGCAGGCGGGCCAGCAGGAACACCGTTGGGTCAATGCCCTGCGCGCGCCAGCCGTCAAACGGGAACAGGCTCGCAAAAACGATGAGCGCTGTGTAGATCAGCGCGAGCGGCCAGGCGGAGGTCTTGTGCACCAGCGTCAGCCCTGCGCCATCAGAACGGCTTGACCACCACCAGCACCACAGCCACCAGCAGCAGCAGCACGGGCGCCTCGTTGAACCAGCGGAACCACACGTGGCTCTTGCGGCAGGTGCCGTCGGCCAACTTGCGCAGCAGCACGCTGCAGGCGTGGTGATAGCCGATCACCAGCAGCACCACGGCCAGCTTGGCGTGCATCCAGCCATTGCCGGGGCCCCGGCCAATGCCATAGCCCATCCACAGCCACACGCCCAAGGCAAGCGCGGGCACCGCCAACAGGGTCGTGAACCGCAGGAGCTTGCGCGCCATCAGCAGCAGCCGGTCGCGCTCGACGGCCGAGCCCGGCGCCACCATCGCCAGGTTGACGAAGATGCGTGGCAAATAAAAAAGGCCCGCAAACCAGCTGGCCACGAAGACGATGTGAAAGGCTTTAACCCAGAGCATGGGTGCAGTTTACGTTCCTGCAAGCTTTGCCAAGGCCCACCACGGCCCGGGACAGGACAAAAAAAGCCCGGCAGTCCGCCGGGCCAGGAAAGCCTGTTTTGCATTGCTGCAATCCGAGGCCCCGCTCAGGGAGGAAAGCGGGGGGCAGCAAGCCGCCCGGCGCCAATTTAGCACCGGGCACAGCGTGTTACAAGCGGCAATACCAGGGTGGGTGTGCGGGGCACTGCGACCCGAGACTGGCACGCGCCAAGCCAGTGCACCCGTGGATCCGGCTTCGCCGGTCCAGGGGGTGCGTCCCCCTCGGGGGAAGGCGCCGACAGGCGACTCAGGGGGGCTTCATAATCCAATGATGCACCTCCAAAGCCCCGCCCCCTTCCCCCAGAACCGCCCCCGCCGCCTGCGCCGCGACGCCTTCACCCGCCGCCTGGTGCGCGAGAACCGGGTGACCGCCGACGACCTGATCTACCCCGTGTTCGTGCACGAGGGCCAGGGCCGCAGCGAGGCCATTGCGTCGATGCCGGGCGTGGAGCGCCTGAGCCTGGACCTGCTGCTGCCCGTGGCCGAGGAGTGCGTGAAACTGGGCATTCCGGTGCTGGCGCTGTTCCCGGCGATCGACCCTTCGCTCAAGACGCCCGACGGCAAGGAGGCGCTGAACCCCGACGGCCTGATCCCGCGCGTGGTGCGGGCGCTCAAGAAGGAATTCCCCGCCCTGGGCGTGATGACCGATGTGGCGCTGGACCCGTACACCAGCCACGGCCAGGACGGCGTGCTGGATGAGACCGGCTACATCATCAATGACGAAACGGTGGAGATCCTCACCGGCCAGGCGCTCACGCATGCCGAGGCGGGCGTGGACATCGTCGCGCCCAGCGACATGATGGACGGCCGCATTGGCGCGATCCGCGAGGCGCTGGAGGTGCAGGGCCATATCCATACCCGCATCATGGCCTACAGCGCCAAGTACGCGAGCGCCTTCTACGGCCCCTTCCGCGACG
>JADMJR010000341.1 GCA_018780365.1 Acidovorax sp.
TTGCGCATCTCGGCCAGGCTGGTCATGTCGGCCACGAGGTTGTTGTAGCCAAAGCTCACACCGCGCTCGCAGGCCAGGAAGCGGTCTTCCGACAGGCCCACTTCTGCCGCTGCAGCCCGGGCCTTGTCGATGACGTTCTTCATGTCCCAGGGCGCCAGGAACTGGCCCTTCTTGATGTTCACCGGCTTGCCGCTTTGCGCCACCGCGCGGATGAAATCCGTCTGGCGGCATAGGAACGCAGGCGTTTGCAGCACGTCCACCACGCTGGCCACCTCGGCCACGTGCGAGGTGTCGTGCACGTCGGTCAGGATGGGCAGCTGCAGCTGGCGGCGCACTTCATCGAGGATCTTGAGGCCAGCGTCGATGCCGACGCCGCGCTTGCTGGTGCCGGAGGAGCGGTTGGCTTTGTCGAACGAGCCCTTGTAGATCAAGGGAATGCCCAACGCCGTGCAGGCTTCCTTGAGCTGACCCGCCACATCGAGCGACATCTCCAGGCCTTCAATGGAGCAGGTGCCCGCGATCAGGAAAAAGCGCTGGTCCAGGCCAACGTTGAATCCGCACAGCTGCATGTGGTGGGCTCCAGTCAAAACGTTTTCAGGCTTTCGCCTGCTTCTGGTGCTCCACGGCCGCCTTGATGAAGGCGTTGAACAGCGGGTGGCCATTCCAGGGCGTGGATTTGAACTCGGGGTGGAATTGCACACCGATGAACCAGGGGTGCACGTTTTGCGGCAGCTCCACGATTTCGGTGAGTTCTTCACGCTGCGTGAGTGCCGAGATCACCAGGCCCGCCTTGCGCAGCTGGTCCAGGTAGTTCACGTTGGCTTCGTAGCGGTGGCGGTGGCGTTCGGTCACCACATCGCCATAGATGCTGTGGGCCAGGGTGTTGGCCGACACATCGGAGCTTTGGGCGCCCAGGCGCATGGTGCCGCCCAGGTCGGAGTTCTCGTCGCGCTTTTTGATCGTGCCGTCCGCATCCTTCCACTCGGTGATCAGTGCGATCACGGGGTGGGGGGTGGTGGCATCGAATTCGGTGCTGTTGGCATTGGCCAAGCCCGCCACATGGCGCGCGTATTCGATGGTGGCGACCTGCATCCCCAGGCAGATGCCCAGGTAGGGCACCTTGCGTTCGCGGGCAAACTGGGCCGTGGCGATCTTGCCTTCCACGCCGCGCTGGCCAAAGCCGCCGGGCACCAGGATGGCGTCGTACCGGGCCAGCTTGGCCACCGCATCGGCGCTGTCGATGGTTTCGGAATCGACATGGTCGATCTTCACACGCACATGGTTGCGCATGCCAGCATGGCGCAGGGCTTCGTTGACCGACTTGTAGCTGTCCGACAGGTCCACGTACTTGCCCACCATGGCGATGGTGACTTCGCCTTGCGGGTGCTCGGTCTCATGCACCAGGTCGTCCCAGCGCTTGAGGCTGGTGGGCGGCGTGTTCAGGCGCAGCTTGTCGCAGATCAGGCCGTCCAGGCCCTGCTCGTGCAGCATGCGCGGCACCTTGTAGATGGTGTCCACGTCCCACATGCTGATCACGCCCCATTCGGGCACGTTGGTGAACAGCGAGATCTTGGCGCGTTCTTCTTCGGGAATGCGGCGGTCTGCGCGGCACAGCAGGGCGTCGGCCTGGATGCCGATTTCGCGCAGCTTTTGCACGGTGTGCTGGGTGGGCTTGGTCTTGAGTTCGCCCGCTGCCGCAATCCAGGGCAGGTAGGTCAGGTGCACAAAGGCCGCGTTGTTCGGCCCCATGCGCAGGCTCATCTGGCGCACGGCTTCCAGGAAAGGCAGCGATTCAATGTCACCCACCGTGCCGCCGATTTCGACAATGGCCACATCCACGGCATCGGGCGTGCCAATGCCAGCGCCGCGTTTGATGAATTCCTGGATTTCGTTGGTGACATGGGGAATGACCTGCACGGTCTTGCCCAGGTAGTCGCCACGGCGTTCCTTCTCCAGCACGGACTGGTAGATCTTGCCCGTGGTGAAGTTGTTGGTTTTCTTCATGCGCGTTTCGATGAAACGCTCATAGTGGCCCAGGTCGAGGTCGGTTTCTGCGCCGTCGTCGGTCACGAAAACCTCGCCGTGCTGGAACGGCGACATGGTGCCCGGATCTACGTTGATGTAGGGGTCAAGCTTGATGAGGGTGACTTTGAGTCCCCGCGATTCGAGGATCGCGGCAAGGGAGGCTGAGGCGATTCCCTTACCGAGGGAAGACACCACACCGCCGGTGACGAAGACAAATTTGGTCATGTCTTTTTTGGTGGTGGGAGGGTAGGGACAGTTCATTGCTGAACCATCCCCCCCTAAGAACCGGACTTGCGACTTTCACCGCATCCGGCTCAAGCACAACATGTCCATGTTCGGTTGAAGAACCGAGGATTTTACTCTCAACCCCTTTTCCGATCATGGATGCTAAGCCCTTATCGGGCCGGTTTCGCTACCGTCAACCCAAGAGCGTGCAGTCTGACGTGACAGACCGGATGCAACAACACCCGGTTGGACAGAGCATCCGACCCGCCCACCACTTTGTAAACAATGTGATGGTCGTGCCAGCCGCCCTGTGCGTCCAAAGGCTCTGTGCAGAGTGCACAACGCCCGTTCTGTGAGATGAACAGCATTGACGTTTCGTACTGGTACGACATGCTTTTGAGCATGCGTTTCGTCCTCAACGTTTCGCCATAAACCTCCCAATTCGGGTCAAAGGGGTTGTAGTCCCCCTTGATTTTTTCGTGTCTCACGATCTCTGTATCAGCGAGCTTCAACAGTTTTACCGCGATTGAACCTTCTGCTGTTTTGACGGTTGCAGCGAACTCATCCCTCTCTGCGGCGCGCTGCCAGTAACGGCTTTTGCACCACGGTCGGGACTTATTCGGATGACGCCTTCTCGCCCAGCGGACAAGCCGCCAGTGGATCAAGCTATCCATCCGACTGAACGTTTCTTTCGCCACCACCGGCTGGTGGTACTGCGCCCAGCCACGAAGGACTGGGTTCAGTTTGGCAATGAGATCCTCCTGCTTCACCGATACATGCGTTTTCACGATATCCCGGACTTTGCTGTAGAACGCTTTCACGTTCTTCTTGCTCGGTTTTATGAGCAACTTCCCTTTGTACTTGCGGAAGTTCCATCCCAGGAAATCGAACCCGTCGTCGATGTGTGTGACTTTCGTCTTTTCCGGCGATAGCTCCAATCCTCGTTGTGCGAGGAAAGTTTCTATCCACGGCCTGACCTCGGTTTCCAGCAGATCTTTCGAGCTGCCGGTGATCACGAAATCGTCGGCGTACCGAACCACATAGACTTTTAGCTTCGCAGCCTTCGTCTTGCCGAATCGTGCACAGAGGTGCGCGATCAGGCCCGCTTCCAGCCCGTTTAGACACATGTTCGCCAGGGTAGGCGAGATGATTCCGCCTTGCGGCGTTCCTTCTTCAGTTGGCGAAAGGCGGCCCTGGTGGACCACCCCGGCTTTCAGCCACTTGCGCAAGATCGTCTTGTCCATAGGAACGTGACGAACCAGCCAATCGTGGTTGATGTGATCGAAACAGCCCCGAATATCCGCCTCCAGTACCCATGGGGCCGAGGCCTTTCTGGATGTGCAGACGAATATCTGGCCCATGGCATCCGCCGTAGAGCGATTTTTCCTGAACCCATATGAGTTCGGGTCACTCGTGGTTTCCGCCACAGGCTCCAGCCCGAGCAGGTGGAGTGCCTGCATGGCCCGGTCAAACATAGTCGGGATGCCCAGTGGGCGCTCCTTTCCGTTCGATTTTGGGATGTAAACCCGCCGTAACGGCAGGGGTCGATATCCCCGTTGCTGCTTCAATTTCCCAATCGCCGCCCGTTTCAGGGCAGGTGAATCCCAAAGCTGGCGATCAACACCTGATGTTCGCTTGCCTTGGTTTTCAGTAACCCGTCTCACCGCCAGAGCCCTGGCGGAAAACGAGTGATTCAAGGACCGTTGAAGGGCTTTCACCCTGCGCCAATCCTGTTTCTGCGTAGCCTTCGCTATACGTTGCTGCGTCGTTCTCACGAACCGTTCGACCCGGTGCCAGTCAATGGCGTGCCAGTCTTGCGGTTCGCGTGAGGACGCAGATTCACTGTCTCCAGTGAGTTCTCTCATGCTTTCCCCTTCGAGTTGAACCCTTGGGGGACGCACTTCTCCCCGAAGGGGAAAAACGTCCCTTCGGGGTTTCGATTAAACAAATGCAGTCGTCTCGCGACGGTTGCACCACATATGGAAGTCAGCCCGCTTTCGCGTCAGGGGATGTTTCACCCCGTATACCGCGCGTTACACGCGGCCGTTCGCTTTCTCCAAGATCCCATACCCCCTCACCCAACAGGTCGCCTTGCGGTTTCCCTGCCCACACACCGGGGTGTGCAGGCGGATAGTGGGGCTTACCACGTTCCCTGATCTACCGAGATCGGTGGAGTGAACCACCTCTCTCTATCCGGTTAGGACTCATCTCTCCTGGGGCTGCACTGATGACGACGCACTCTCAATTTCCACGAGAAATGCCGGCAGCGTACCTTTTGGTTTTGGCCTGACAGCAGCTTTGGCCAATCAATCCTTACCCAGGTTCAAACGATGATTCACTTTACGTTGCCCATGCGGAAATAGCCTTGCCCCTCTACCGCCGTTCTGCTGGCAGTGTCTGGCCTGACTCCTCGCGGATCCAGACCACCGCTTGCGCGGGGGATACGTTGTCAGGTGAGCTTCGCACCGGTCCATTGCTGGTCCGGCACGTCACCGTAGGCTACTCGTAGTCGTATACGAGGACGCAGCACCCCATAAGGGATGTGCGACAAGGCAGATCAGAGCGGAGCACTCTGAGTTGGTCCAGATGCGCTGCTCACATTTGTTGATCGCCTGAAGAGGCGACCATTTATCCACGGCGAAACCGCTTGTGGCGGTTCGTCGGCAATGTGCGCGAGCGCCACAAACGGTATTGCTACCGTTCAATTTCAGTCACCCCAGAGGGGCGACGTTTCAGATGACCGGTTGCCCGAGCATCGTCATTAAAAGCCCTTCACAAGGAAGAACTTTGTGAGATGGCCGTGTTACCGACCAGCTCTCTGGAGCCTGTCCGAGGACAGGCGATTTAATTGCTTTTTGTTTTTAGAGGCAAGCTACCTCACTCAGAGCAACACGTTACGTGTCGCACGGAAATTGGGATTATAGATGCCGCCCTGGCAACACCCCTGTCAGGGGTTCCGGCCCGTCTGCTAAATTCGCCCCATGAATGAGCTTGCTGGCAAACACATTGTTCTGGGTCTGAGTGGGGGCGTGGCTTGCTACAAGGCAGCCGATCTGTGCCGCCAGCTCATCAAGGAGGGGGCCACCGTGCAGGTGGTGATGACCGAGGCGGCTGAACAATTCATCACGCCGGTCACCATGCAGGCGCTGTCTGGCCGCACGGTGTACGGCTCGCAGTGGGATGCGCGCGAGCCCAACAACATGCCCCACATCAACCTGAGCCGTGAGGCCGACGCGATCCTGATCGCGCCGTGCAGTGCCGACTTCATCGCGCGGCTGGTGCAGGGGCGGGCGGATGAGTTGTTGAGCCTGCTGTGCCTGGCCCGTCCGGCGCAAACGGTGCCCCTGCTGCTGGCACCCGCCATGAACCGCGAAATGTGGGCCCACCCCGCCACCCAGCGCAACCTGGCCCAGGTGGCGCAGGACGGCGCGGTGGTGCTGGGTGTGGGCAACGGCGACCAGGCCTGTGGCGAGACCGGCGATGGCCGCATGTTGGAGCCCGCGGAGTTGCTGGAAGAGTTGATTGCCTTCTTCGCGCCCAAGGTCCTGGCGGGGCGCAAAGTGCTGGTGACGGCGGGGCCCACTTTTGAGGCGATCGACCCCGTGCGTGGCATCACCAACCTTTCGAGCGGAAAGATGGGCTTTGCCGTTGCCCGTGCGGCCCGCGAAGCCGGTGCCGAGGTCACTTTGGTGGCCGGGCCTGTGCATGTGCCCACGCCACGTGGCGTGCGCCGGGTGGATGTGCAGTCGGCCGCCGACATGCTGGCGGCCGTGGAGCGGCATGTGCAGGCGGCTTCGGTGTTTATCGCCACGGCGGCCGTGGCGGACTGGCGGCCTGCCAGCCAGTCCTCCCAGAAGATCAAGAAGGACGGCTCGGGTCAGACGCCAACCCTGGGCTTTGTCGAGAACCCCGACATCCTCGCCACGGTGGCGAAGTCATCGCATGCCCTGGAGGGTGATCTCTTTTGTGTCGGTTTTGCGGCCGAGAGCCACGATCTGCTGGCCCACGCCACGGCCAAGCGTGCGCGCAAAGGGGTGCCGCTGCTGGTGGGCAACATTGGCCCAGCCACCTTCGGGCAGGATGACAATGCCCTGTTGCTGGTGGACGCCCAGGGGCACCGCGAGCTGCCCCGGGCCTCCAAGCGGGTGTTGGCCCAGCAACTGATCGAGGACATCGCGGCGCGGTTGCCGCCCGCGTGTGCCTGACATTGCCACTCAGGAGGCCGTATGAAGACTGGTGCCACCAAGCCCGAATGGGATACACCGCCCAACGGCGATTTCGCGAGTTATGTGGAAAGCCTGACGGCGCCGGCCCCTGCCAAATTCACGAGGGCCGCGTCTGCGGCTGCGCCCCGAGGCGCTGCTGCGAGCAAGCCAGCAGCGGCAGATGCCGAGCGTGCGCCGGGCCAGGCCATGCCGCCGGATCTTGCCCAGGCGCTGTTGCCGTTGCTGGGTGTGCTGCGTGTCGTGCGGCCCGTGTTGTTGCTGTTTATCGTCATGCACGGCATTGCACTGTTCATCTTCAGCCAGGGCTCGCTGCCGGGCTTGGTGATCATGGCAGCCGTCTGGTGGGGGCTGGGCTGGCTGATCAGTTCCGCTCCCAGGATCATCGCAACCGGAAACAACGCGACGGGCTTCGGCACGGATGCATTGCAAGAGCGACTGCGGCAGGTAGCCCAGCAGCGCAACAAGACAGGAAAGAAGAAACCATAGTGAAGATTGACGTCAAGATTCTTGATCCGCGCATGGCGGACCAACTGCCCACCTACGCCACGCCCGGCAGTGCGGGGCTTGACCTGCGGGCCTGCCTGGATGCGCCGCTGACCCTGCAGCCCAACGCATGGCAACTGGTGCCTACCGGCATCTCTGTCTACCTCAAGGACCCGGGCTACGCTGCGTTGATCCTGCCGCGCTCGGGCCTTGGGCACAAGCATGGCATCGTGCTGGGCAACCTGGTGGGCTTGATCGACAGCGACTACCAGGGGCAGCTCATGGTGAGTGCCTGGAACCGCAGCGGTGTGGCTTTCACGCTGGAGCCCATGGAGCGCCTGGCTCAACTGGTCATCGTGCCTGTGGTGCAGGCGCAGTTCAATGTCGTTACTGAATTTGCGGCCACGGAGCGGGGCGAGGGTGGGTACGGGTCGACGGGCAAGGCCTGAGGCTCCGTATTTGCGTGGTATTTGTAAGACGGCGCTTACTTCTCGATGAGTCTGTTACCGACGTGGCGTAGGCCTCTGTGTCTACGCGATCGAACCCTGCCGCGTTGTTCCAATCAAGGCATGTGCACCGAGGCGCCTTTTCGCCTGCCTGGTGTCGGCTTCTTGACCCGGTACTTGGCACAGGTTCTTATGACTTCAGGAGATTGAAAATGCTGCAATTCACCCGTTCTTTCGCCATTGTCGGCGTTGTGGTTCTGGCCGGTTCTCTGGCGGCTTGTGGTCATAACCGGCCTGCACCGGCGCCCCAGTATTCCGGGGGCTACTCTGGGGGATATCAGGCGGCGCCTACTTACCCTCAGAACCCGGTGGGCCAGGAATACGGTCGTGTGTCCAATATCGAGGTGTTGCAAGGGCGCTCCCAGGGGCAGACTTCGGGTGCTGGCGCTGTGCTGGGCGCGGTGGTGGGCGGTGTCCTGGGCAACCAGGTGGGTAAGGGTTCGGGCCGCGCCGCAGCTACGGCGGTGGGGGTTCTGGGGGGCGCGGTGGCGGGCAATGCCATCGAGGGGCGCAACAACCAGGAATACGTGCAGGGCTATCGGCTTTCGGTCCATCTGGACCAGGGAGGCTACCGCGTGTACGACGTGAGCAGCCCAGGCGACTTGCGCATTGGTGACCGAGTGCGTCTGTACAACGGCCAGATCTCGCGCCTGTGATGTGGTGGCCCGGCAGGGATTCGGGTGAAGAGGCGCTCTGAAATTGTTCAGGGCGCCTTTTTTTGTCAACGCCTGGGCGGGCCTCAGTGCAGCAGCGAGTTGCCGGGTGCCTGGGGCTGAATGCGGAAGAAGCCGGTCCCCGCCGTGCCACGGCCAATTTCTTCTTCGGTCGCGTCACGCACGGCCTGTACCGTCAGTTGCAGGCGCAATGCGATGCCTGCCAACGGGTGGTTTCCATCCAGCACCACATGCTCGGGGTAGATTTCGGCCACGGTGTACAGGGCGGTGCGTGGAGCGTCCGGGTTGCAGCCTTCCGGCAGGGCCATCCCGTCAAACGTCATGCCCTCCTCGATTTCTGCGGGGAACAGCGCACGCGGCTCCAGAAACAGCAACTGGTCGTTGAAGTCGCCGAAAGCATCCTCGGGTTCGAGGTGCAACGCGAGCGTGGCACCAGGGCCGTGGCCCTGCAGCGCTTCTTCAATACGGGGCAAAAGATCATCGCCGCCGACTAAGAATTCCACGGGTTCATCGAGCACGTCAAGTTCTTCGCCCAGGGTGTCCTTGAGCGTCCAGGTCAGTGCGACCACACATTGTTGGGTAATTTCCATAGGAGAATTGTCGCAGTTCGACCAACAGCCCCGCAAACGGGCAAAGCTCCTCCCATGGATACCCAGCAACCCCTTTCCCTGCTCGGCGGCCTCACTCCCGCGCAATTCATGCGCCGCCACTGGCAGAAGAAGCCCTTGCTGGTGCGCCAGGCCATTCCCCAGTTTGCGCCGCCCGTATTGCGGTCTGAGTTGTTTGCGCTGGCCGCTCAGGAGGGCGTGGAATCGCGCCTGGTGCAATTGGCCAAGGGGGCCTGGAAGCTGCGCCACGGCCCCTTCAACCGCCGTGCGCTGCCTGCGTTGCAGCAGCCTGACTGGACCCTGCTGGTGCAGGGCGTGGACCTGCACAACGATGCGGTGCACGCGCTGATGCAGCAGTTTCGTTTTGTGCCCGAGGCCCGGCTGGACGATCTCATGATCAGCTACGCCAGCAATGGCGGTGGTGTGGGTCCACATTTCGACAGCTATGACGTCTTTTTGCTGCAGGCCCATGGCAAACGGCGCTGGCGCATTGGCCGCCAGAAGGATCTGACGCTGCGCGACGACATTCCCCTGAAGGTGCTGGCGCAGTTCGAACCCGAGGAAGAGTTTGTGCTGGAGCCGGGCGACATGCTGTACCTGCCGCCGCGTTATGCCCACGACGGGATTGCCGAGGGTGAGTGCATGACCTACTCCATCGGTTTCCGTGCACCGGCGCGTGCAGAGCTTGCGCAGGAGTTGCTGGTGCGCCTGGCGGAGGATGCGGGCGATGCCGACGAGGACAAGCCTTTGCTTTACCGTGACACAGGCCAGGAGGCTGTGGCACAACCCGCCGCCATACCTGCGGGGCTGCATGAGTTTGCCCGTGAAGCGCTCGCCCGCGCGCTGGCACAGCCCCTGGTGCTGGAGCGTGCGCTGGGTGAATACCTGACCGAGCCCAAGCCCAGCGTGTGGTTCGAGCCCGGTGATGCGGGGGTGATGCTGGAGGGTGTGCGGCTGGACCGCAAGAGCCGCATGATGTATGACGCGCAGCACATTTTCATCAATGGCGAGAGCTACCGTGCCGCTGGGCGCGATGCCACCCTGATGCGGCGCCTGGCCGACGGGCGCCAGCTGACGGCGCGCGAGCTGGCCCGCGCCAGCGATGATGCGCTGGAGCTGCTCTCATCGTGGTGTGATGCGGGCTGGGCCCATGTTTGGGTAGACCGGAGTTGAGCAGGAGACCGAGATGACCGACGTGGCAGCCATCCCCGCCGAGCCTTTGCGCGATCTGCCCGCCGGGCGTTTCAGCGGCCGGGAGGCATTTCAGCAGCTGGTGCGTGATGCCTTTGCCACGGCAGCCCGGGATGGTTGGCAGGAGATTGTCATCAGCGATGCCCATTTCCACGATTGGCCGCTGGGAGAGCGCAGCGTGGTCGAAGCGCTGCAGGCGTGGGCCCACAGTGGCCGGCGTTTCACCATGCTGGCCTGCAGCTACGATGAGGTGATTCGCCGCCATGCCCGGTTTGTGCGTTGGCGCGGTACCTGGGACCACATCATGACCTGCCGCCGCAGCCCGGCGGCCGACCCGTTTGACCTTCCCAGCGCCCTGTGGTCTCCCCAGTGGGTCATGCACCGGCTGGACCCGGAGCGCTGTGTGGGGGTCACCGGCAGCGAGGCCGATCGCCGCGTGCTGCTGCGTGAATCACTCAATGAATGGGTGCGCAGCAAAAGCGCACCCGGCTTTCCTTCGACCACGCTGGGTTTGTAGCCGCTGCGGCCCTGCCATATGTGTGGCAAGACCCACACGGCGGCGTGCGCTATGCGCAAAGTCAAGCAGGTGTAAAGCTTTCGTCAGTGTTAGTCAGTATTGACTAAATACCAATATAATCAGCGGTTGCGCCAAAAAGGTGCAAACCAAGTGCATTGTGCCAATGCGTACCAGGGCTCCAGTAAGCCTGACGCCGTGGCTTTTCAAGATTCTGTCTGTCCCAATAGGAAAATCGAAATGAAGAACTCCCTCGTTCTGGCCGCCCTGATCGCTGCTGCTGCACTCGCCGCTTGTGGCAAGAAGGAAGAGCCCGCTGCTGCACCTGCTCCCGCACCCGTGGAAGCCCCTGCCGCAGCCCCCGCTCCTGCCGCCGAACCCGCAGCGCCTGCTGCTTCCGACGCTGCAGCTCCTGCCGCCGCACCTGCTGCTGACGCTGCTGCTCCAGCCGCTGACGCTGCCAAGGCTGCTGCTGACGCTGCTGCCACTGCCGCTACCGGCGCTTCCGCCACCAAGTAATTGGTGGCAGGCCCTGGGCTGGTTGCGAAACCGGCCCACGCCACAGCCCCGCACCGCAAGGTCGGGGCTTTTTTTGTGCCCGCTGCGGGGGGGGGGCAACGAAGTAGCTGGGTGCTGCCGCTTTTTTTGCCTTTTGCGCTGGCGCGATCTGCTGCGGTCACGGGTGGGTCGTTGGCATGCCCGGTGGGCGATCCGCTGTCATCCCTGTTATCTCTCTTGCGGGTCTGCATCCACCTGCAGCCAGTCTGTACCCTGGGTGGGGCTGGCCACAAGGATGTCCTCTACCGCCCATCCCAGTGCGGCGGCAAGGGTTTGTTGCGCCAGGCCTGGAACATTGTTCTGTGCGCTCAGGTGCGCAGCCACCACCTGCCGCAAGCCTGCGTGCTGCACGGTGCGCAGAATCTCTGCCGTGGCGCCATTGGCGAGGTGGCCGTAGAGGCCGCTCACCCGGCGCTTCAGAAACGGCGGGTAGCGTGAGGCCTGCAGCATGTCGGGGTCGTGGTTGGCCTCGATCATGAGCGCATGGCAGCCTTGCAGTTGTTCCAGTACATGGGCGCTGGCATGCCCCAGATCGGTCAGAACCGCCAGGTGGGCCGCTCCGTCGGAGCAGCGCAGCTGCAAAGGCTCCCGGGCATCGTGTGGCACTGTGAAGGGCCGGGCCTGGAATGAGCCCAGATCAATGTTTTCCATGTCGCGCGCCACATGCATCAGCCCGTCGAAGTCGGGGGCGCCCAGGGCGGCATGGGTGCCCTCGCTCATCCAGATGGGAATGCGGTAGCGTACCGCCAGAGCCTGGGCACAGCCAATGTGGTCGGAGTGCTCGTGGGTGATGAAGATGGCATCAAGGTCTTCGGGCTGCAGCTGGGCCTGGGCCAGTCGGGTCTGCAGCTGCCGGATGCCGAAGCCGCAGTCGATCAGCAGGCGGTGCACTTGTGCGCCACAACGGCCTTCGACAACGGTGGCGTTGCCTGAGCTGCCACTGCCCAGATTCTTGAAGCGCAGCATGGTGGGGGCTCAAAAAGACCACACCCTGCCGGGGGCTCTGAGCCCGGGGCAGGGTGTGTATGGAGGCCTGGCTTTTTACTTCAGGTCGTCGGTGATCACGCGCACGATGCGCTCGGCGTTGGCCGACGCGTCGGGGGCGCCCGCCTCGTTGAGCACCGACACGGTGGTGGACTCACCCTGGCTGCGCACAACGATGCGGTACTTCAGGGGCGGCGTGGCAGCGGCCGAATTGAACAGCTTGCCGAAGAAACCTGGTTCCTTCTTGTCGGTGTTGGGGGCCACGTAGCGCACGAAGTACGTGCCTTCATTGCGGTTGCGGTCTTCCACCGTGAAGCCTGTGCGGTCCAGTGCCAGGCCCACGCGGCGCCATGAGCGGTCAAAGCCCTCATCCAACTGCACCACGGGCATGTTGTTGACGGTGGCCATGCGGGCTGCTGCCTGCGCGCGTGGGGCGGGGGCGGCGGCAATGGCCTTGGATTGCTCCTGGCTCACACCCAGCTTGACCATGAGACGGCGCAGGAATTCGGTTTCCAGCTCGGGGTCCGAAGGGCGGGGTTGCCATACCGTGCTGTCTTTGGACACGTTGCCGTAGACCTCGATCATTCCGCGGTGGGTGATGTAGATCTCGGTGACGCCACTGGCGTTGCGCTCCAGGCGGGTGCGGAACTTGTCGCGCTCACCGGTCGAGTACAGCGAATCCAGCAGCTTGCCGATCGTGGAGCGGACGAAGTCCTGGGGCAGCTTGGCACGGTTTTCGGCCCAGTCGGTTTCCATGATGCCCACGTTGGATTCGGCCTGGGCCAGGTTGAACCCGTTTTCCTGCCAGAAGTCGCGCACGGGCTCCCAGAGCTTGTCGGCCGGGCGGTTGACCACCAGCCAGCGCTGGTTGCCATCGCGCTGGATGCGCACGTCGCCCAGTTGCAGGGCTGCGGCATTGGCCGCGCCCGAAGGCTGTGCGGCCTGGCCGGCCTGCATGGCGGCTGCCGAGACGGCGCCCCCGGGGACGGCGTAGCGGGAGTCGCGCGACAGCTGGGTCAGGTCCGGGGGGACCTCCAGGGTCGAGCCCTTGGCGGCGCTCTTGTAGTCGATCTTGTCGCCTTCGAGGGCGGCGCAGGCGGACAGGGCCATGGCGAGGGCCAGAAGGCTCAGGCGGGTGGTAGCAGCTTTCACGCGGAAATCCTCGGGAAGAAGTGTCTCAGGGAGCCGGGCGTGGCCCGGGTTGGATCAGGCCAGCAGGCCGCTGTTGCGTAGCGCAGCTTCGACGACGGCTTCGTTGCCGCTGGACAGCGGCGTCATGGGCAGGCGCATGGTGCCGCCACACAGGCCCATGCGGGCCATGGCCCACTTGACCGGGATGGGGTTGGCTTCGACGAACAGATTCTTGTGCACGGGCATGAGCTGGAACTGGATCTGCAGCGCGCGCTTGGCGTCGCCCGCCAGGGCCGCCACACACAGCTCGTGCATCAGGCGCGGCGCCACGTTGGCGGTCACGCTGATGTTGCCGTGGCCACCGCACAGCATCAGGGCCACGGCGGTCGGGTCATCGCCCGAATACACGCCAAAGCCGGGGGGCACATCGCGAATGAGCCACTGTGCGCGCTCGATGTTGCCGGTGGCTTCCTTGATGCCGATCACGCCAGGCACCTGGGCCAGGCGCAGCACGGTGTCGTGCTGCATATCGGCCACCGAGCGGCCGGGCACGTTGTAGAGCACGATGGGCAGGTCGCCCGTGGCTTCGGCAATCGCCTTGAAGTGCTGGTACTGGCCCTCTTGGGTGGGCTTGTTGTAGTAGGGCACAACCTGCAGCTGGGTGTTGGCCCCGACCTTCTTGGCGAACTTGGCCAGTTCGATGGCTTCGGCGGTGGAGTTGGCGCCGCAGCCGGCCATGATGGGCACGCGCT
>JADMJR010000029.1 GCA_018780365.1 Acidovorax sp.
ACGCAACACCTTCTGCGTTGCTGCGCACCGATGCCACCGTGTTCACCAGGCTGTGCTGCATGCGCTGCAGGGCCCCCAGCAGCTGGCCGGTTTCGTCCTTGGACTGCACGGTGATCTGGCCACTCAGGTCGCCAGCGGCCACGCGGTCGGCGGCCTCCACGGCCTGCGCCAGCGGGCGGGTGATGGAGCGGATGATGCTGATGGCCAGGAAGATGGCCACGGCAATGGCCAGGGCACCGGCGATCAGCACATCGCGCAACAAGGCGCCGGCTGCGGCTTCGGCCCGCTCGCCGGAATCGGCCGTCACCTGGGCCTGGTAGTCCACCTGCTCCTTGATGGTCTGCTGGTATTCCAGCTGGACGGGGCGCACCTTTTCTTCCAGCAGCTTCAGGGCCTCGTCCCTTTGCCCCTGCTGGATCAGCGCCATGTACTCATCGCCCAGTTTGAGGAAGGCCACACGATTTTGCTGCACACGCGCCAGGATCTCTTTGCCCTTCTCCGACTGCACCAGCGTGGTGAGCGTTTTCATCTGCTCGGCGATGGCACTGCGCGCCGCAGCCACGCGCTCCAGCGACGGTTTCGTGATGCGCTCGGTGTTGAAGATCGCGATGTTGCGGAACTGGATGGCCTGGACATTCACCCCATCGGCCAACACCCCCATTGCCTTGGTGATGGGTATCCGCCGTTCAGTGATGTCGCTGAGCGCCGCACGCTGGCTCGCTGACCGGACCAGGGCCACCGACCCCAGGGCAACCAGCAGCAGCACAATGGCGGCAAACGCTGCGGCGAGTCGGGTTGAGATCTTCCATTGATTCATCCTGCTTCTCCTCTGGGTGGGTGTTGGTGTAGTGGAGTGGCCAGTGCGTTATGCGTGCGCGACTTTTGTCACCAGTCCTATTTCGTCACTGCTCAGCAAGGCCTCGATGTCCATCACGATCAGCATGCGGTCGCCCAGGCTGGCGATGCCGGTGACAAAGGCGGGGTCCACATTGCCCTGGCGCTCGAACTGCGGCGTGGGCTTGATGGCCTCGGGGGTGAGCGTGACCACATCGGCCACCGCGTCCACCACCGCGCCGATCACGGTGGCGCCTATGTCCAGAATGATGACCACCGTGAAGTCGGTGTAGCTCGCCTCCGGGCACTGCAGCTTCACGCGCATGTCCAGGATGGGCACGATGCGGCCACGCAGGTCGATCACGCCCTTGATGAAATCTGGCGAATGCGCCAAGCGCGTGGGCCGCTCGTACGAGCGGATCTCCTGCACGCGCAGGATGTCAATGCCGTACTCCTCCGCCCCCAGGCGAAAGGTCAGGTATTCGCCCCCCGGCGCAGCAGCGACAGAGCGGGAGACGGGGGATGCAGGGGCAGGTGCAGGTGCAGGTGCAGCGATCATGGGCGCAGGCTTTCAGGGTCGAAGAGCGTTCAGCAAGGCACGCGGTCTAACAGAACCCAAGAGAACCCAAGCCCGCGCAGGTGTGCTCAAAGCATAGCAGCGGAAAGTTGCACTTAATAACAAATAATCTCAACCCACGCGCTGAATTCGCCCGCCCCAAACCCCGGCGCCAACCCGGAAAGCCAGGCAGGAATTGGAGAGCTAGCTCCATTTACGCCCCCAGCCATCCGCCGAAAAAATGCTACCGTCGCCGCAAGCCACAGCCCTTTTGTGCGCGCCCCGCTTTGAAACGACGAATTGATGCCTCTCTTCCACAAGAAAGAAACCGACCCCGCCCACATGCCGCCCCCGGGCCTGCCACTGCTGGCACTGGAGCTGCGGGCCCCCTGGGAATTTGGCGCGGTGCTGCCCGCCTGGCCCGTGCTGCAGCGCGCCCCGCTGGGCGATGGGCACACGGTCATCGTGTTCCCCGGGCTCACGGCGGGTGACGCCACCACCATGCCGCTGCGCCGCTACCTCGAATCGCGCAACTACGACACCCTGGGCTGGGGCCAGGGCTTGAACCTCGGCCCACGCGATGGTGTGCTGGACAACGCCAAGCGACAGCTGCAGGCAGCCTGCGACGCCAGCGGCGGCAAGGTCAGCCTGGTGGGCTGGAGCCTGGGCGGCATCTACGCCCGCGAACTGGCCAAGGAGATGCCCGACCTGGTGCGCTGCGTGGTGACCCTGGGCACCCCCTTTGCCGGGCCCCACACCTCCACCAACGCCTGGCGCATCTACCAGTTCGCCAGCGGCCGCAGCATCGAGCGCGAAACCGAGAGCTACAACCTGCCCGAGGCGCCCCCCGTGCCCACCACCAGCATTTACTCGCGCAGCGACGGCGTGGTGGCCTGGCGCGGCAGCATCCAGGCGCCCGCCCGCCACAACCCGCACACCGAGAACATCGAGGTGGTCGCCAGCCACTTCGGCATTGGCCTGAACCCCAGCGCCTGGTGGGCCGTGGCCGACCGGCTGGGCCAGCCACACGGACCGGATGTGGTGTGGCAGCCCTTCCAGCGCCCCCAGCTACCGGGGCTGCACCTGGTCTACCCCGACCCGCACCGCTGACGCCTGGGCGCGCCCAGCGCCAGGACGAAGGGCAAAAACAAAAAAGCACGCACCAGGGCCCCTCCCCTCTGCGTGCTTTGCTTTTGAT
>JADMJR010000077.1 GCA_018780365.1 Acidovorax sp.
ATGCGGGTTCCCAGCCCCCCCGCGAGCAGTACGGCTTTCATGCCCGCAGCATAGTCCAGCCCCTGTGCCGCCAAAAGGCCCTGTCACTGCGGAAACACAGCCCAAATGTGGCGATTGCCGCTGCGGGCGACGGGCACCTGCAGCCAGGGCATGCTGCAACGCTATCAAAAACACAGCACCAAGTCCTTGCATACAAAGCGCACAAGGGGTTTTGGCGATTTCACCGCCCCATGGGGCGCCATCCTCTGCAAGGCAAACACAGGCCACGCCATTTCCCCAAGAAGCCCGGTGTTGGCGGCTCTCTTGTGACATTTAGCGCTCAGCAATCCGATACATTTACAGTAACCTTCAGTCAACCTATTGACGGCGGTCCCGCCGGAACCGCTGTTCCCGCCCCAGCTGCGCTGCCGCCCAACACGTCTAAAGCATGTTCGTCATCATTGGTTACGTCGTCTGTCTAGGCTGCATCTTCGGCGTGTACATCGTGCACGGCGGCAATATCAGCGTGATCCTGAAGGCGCTGCCGTTCGAGATCATCACCATCCTGGGCGGCGCCCTGGGCGCCTTCGTGGTGAACAACCAGCCCAAGGTGATCAAGGCCACCCTGGCCGCGCTGCCCATGGCACTGAAGGGGTCCAAGTACACCAAGGACCGCTACATGGAGCTGATGGCCATGCTCTATGACATCCTGCAAAAAGCCCGCAAGGAAGGGCTGATGGCGATCGAAAAGGATGTCGAGGCCCCGCACGAATCCGAGATCTTCAAGAAGTACCCCACCGTGGGCAGCGACCACCACGTGATCGAGTTCACCACCGACTACCTGCGCATGATGGTGTCGGGCAATCTCAACTCCCACGAAATCGAAGCGCTGATGGACAGCGAAATCGACACCCACCACCAGGAAGCCCACGCCCCCGTGGCCGCACTCGCCCGCCTGGCCGGCGCCCTGCCCGCCTTCGGTATCGTGGCCGCCGTGCTGGGGGTGGTGAACACCATGGGCTCGGTGGGGCAGCCGCCGTCGGTGCTGGGCGGCATGATCGGCTCGGCACTGGTGGGTACGTTCCTGGGGATTTTGCTGGCCTACGGGGTGGTCGAACCCCTGGGCGGCCTGGTCGAACAAAAAACCGAAGATGCAGCCAAGGAGCTGCTGTGCATCAAATCCACCCTGCTGGCGAGCATGCAGGGCTACAACCCCGCCACGGCCATCGAGTTTGGCCGCAAGGTGCTTTTCTCCGATGTGCGCCCCAGCTTCTCCGAGCTGGAGGGGCATGTGAAGGGGAAGAAGTAGCGACGGCAGCGCCGCAGCATCCGCAACGCCATGGCAGAAAAGAAACTCCAGCCCATCATCATCAAGCGCATCAAGAAAGGTGGCCATGCGGTGCATGGCGGCGCCTGGAAGATCGCGTACGCCGACTTCGTGACGGCCATGATGGCGTTTTTCCTGCTGATGTGGCTGCTGGGCTCCACGGCCAAGGGCGAGTTGCAGGGGATTGCCGCGTATTTCGCGTCGCCGCTCAAGGTGGCGATGACCGGTGGCGATGGCGCGGGCAACAGCTCCAGCGTGATACCCGGCGGCGGCAACGACCTGGCCAAGGTGCATGGCCAGGTACGCCGCTCCGACGTGGAAGAAGCCAAGCAGCGCCGCATGAGCATCGACGCCGCCCGGGCCGAGCGCGCCAAGCAGGACCTGGACCGCATCAAGGCCCTGGAGGCCAAGATCGACGCGCTGATCACCGAAAACCCGCGCCTGAACGAATACAAGTCACAGATCCGCATCGACATCACGCCCGACGGCCTGCAGATCCAGATCATTGACGACCAGAACCGCCCCATGTTCGACAGTGGCAGTGCGTTGGTAAAACCCTACATGCGCGACATCCTGCGCGAGATCGGCGCTGCGCTGGGTGGGGTGGAAAACCGCATCAGCCTGGCGGGCCACACCGACGCCGTGCCTTATGGCAACAGCGAGCGGGGCTACAGCAACTGGGAGCTGTCGGCCGACCGCGCCAATGCCACGCGGCGCGAACTGGTCTCGGCCGGTATGCCAGACGCTAAACTGGGCCGCGTGGTGGGCCTGGCGGCCAGCGATCTGCTGGAGCCAAAGAACCCGCGCGCACCCGCCAACCGGCGCATCACCATCACGGTGCTGACCCGCGAAGCCGAAGAACGTCTCATGGGCAAAGGGATCCCTGAAATCACTTCCACAGAACTGCTGAATGAAAAGCGGGAAAATCCCCCCCCTGTCAGGTAAAAGTTACGACTTGTCACCGAACCTGCCACCCATGACAATACTTACAGCCATTTCCGACCGAAAGGGTCCCACGTGACCACAGCCCTTCGTTTTCTGATCGTTGACGACTTCTCCACCATGCGACGCATCGTGCGCAACCTGCTCAAGGAAAGCGGCTTTGCAGACGCCGACGAGGCCGAGGATGGCGTCGCCGCACTCAACAAACTGCGTAACAGCAAGTTTGATTTTGTGGTGACAGATATCAACATGCCCAACATGAACGGCTTCCAGCTGCTGGCCGAGATCAAGAAGGACG
>JADMJR010000240.1 GCA_018780365.1 Acidovorax sp.
TGATCGTCGCGGCCGATGTGCTGCTGCCCGTGGTGGACAAGGTGCGCGCCAAGACAGCGCTGCAGCAGGTGTTTGTGGTGCGCTATGCCGAGCTGCTGCCCGAGGGGGTGCCCAGCATCGACATCCCCGCCGAGCTGCTGGCCATGCGCGCCGCCATGGCGCCGGTGCCTGCGGGCTACGAAGACTTCCTGGCCGCCACCCGCACCGGCGCGCGGCCCGCGCCGGTGGCCTTGTCGATGGACGACATCTCGCTGATGACCTACACCTCGGGCACCACCGGGTTACCGAAGGGCGCGATGCTGAGCTACGGCAACGCCACGTTCAAGACCGCCGCGTCGGCCGACTGCAACGGCATGACACCGCACGAAACGCTGCTGGCGGTGGCGCCGCTGTACCACATCGCCGGCATGGTGATGGGCGTGAACCTGCCGGTCTACACCGGCGCCACGGCGGTGCTGCTGTACCGCTTCGACCCGCTGGGCGTGGCCCAGGCGCTGGAGCGCCACCGCGTCACCTGGTGGTACAGCATAGCGCCCATGAACGGCGCGCTCATGCAGGTGCCCGGCGCACGCGGCATGGACTGGAGCGCGCTGCGCCGCAACCCGGTCACCAGCTTTGGCATCACCTTCACCGAGGCGCTGGCCCAGCAGTGGCAGCAGTTCGCGCCGAACTGCATTGCGCACGAGGCGGCCTATGGCCTGTCGGAAACCCACACCGTGGACACCGCCATGCCGGTGGACGCCATTCGCTGGGGAACCCAGGGCAAGCCCGTGCCGGGCAACACCCTGCGCATCGTGGACCCCGACACCGGCGCGCCCCTGGCCGTTGGCGAGGTGGGCGAGATCACCATCCACGGCCCCGGCAACTTCCAGGGCTACTGGAACAAGCCCGAGGCCACGGCCAAGACCCTGCGTGACGGCTGGGTCTACACCGGCGACATGGGCAAGATCGATGCGGACGGCTATGTCACCTTCATCGGCCGTTTCAAGGAAATGATCAAGGTCTCGGGCTACAGCGTGTTCCCCGAAGAGGTCGAGACCTTGCTCATCAAGCACCCCGCCGTGGCCCAGGCCGCCGTGATTGGCGTGCCCGATGCGGAAAAGGGCGAGGTGGTGCGCGCCTTCATCGTCAAGAAGCCCGGCCAGGATGTGGACGCCGCTGACCTGGTGGCCTGGTGCCGCGAGAACATGGCGCCCTACAAAGCCCCGCGCGAGGTGCGTTTCATCGACGCACTGCCCGCCACTGGCGCTGGCAAAGTGCTGCGCCGCCTGCTTCTGGATATTGCTTGATTGAGTGAGAAATTGGCTGTTTGCGCCTGATGAATATGCGCTGGCAGCTATACAAAACATAGCGAATTTCCCATGCCATCTTCTGTTCTGTTCACCAAAGTGCTGGTTGCCAATCGGGGCGAAATCGCACTGCGCACCGTGCGCGCCCTGCACGACCTGGGCATCACCAGCGTGGCCGTGTATGCCGACGATGACGCCGCCAGCCCCCATGTGCACGCAGCCAGTGCGGCCGTGGCGCTGGGGGCCACCGGCCCTGCGGCGTACCTGGACGGCGCGCGCCTCATCGCCATTGCCCAGTCGCAGGGCTGCGATGCCGTGCATCCGGGCTACGGCTTCTTGAGCGAGCGCGCCGACTTCGCCTGTGCCTGCGCCGAAGTCGGGCTGCGCTTCATCGGCCCCACGCCCGCGCAGCTGGCGCTGTTCGGCGACAAGGCGCAGGCCCGTGCGTTGGCGCAGCAGCAGGGTGTGCCGCTCATGCCTGGCACGCAGGCGGCGGTGTCTTTGGAGGAGGCGCAGGCTTTCCTTGCGCAGCACGCCCAGGCAGGCATCGTGATCAAGGCCATCGGCGGCGGCGGCGGGCGTGGCATGCGCGCGGTGGCGTCGGCCGATGACTTGCCCGCTGCCTACGCCCGCTGCCGCAGCGAGGCGCAGGCCGCCTTTGGGGTGGACGGCGTGTACGTGGAGCGTCTGATGGGCAACGCCCGCCACATCGAGGTGCAGGTGCTGGGCGATGGGCGCGAGGTGATCTCCCTGGGCGAGCGCGAGTGCACGCTGCAGCGGCGGTTTCAGAAGGTGGTGGAGATCGCGCCCAGCCCTTCGTTGCCCGCAACGCTGCGTGAGCGCATCACCACTGCCGCCTTGTCGATGGCGCGCGCCGTGGCCTATGAAGGCCTGGGCACCTTCGAGTTCCTGGTGGACCTGGCGTCCAGCGACCTGCCTTTCGTCTTCATCGAATGCAACCCGCGCCTGCAGGTGGAGCACACCATCACCGAAGAGGTCACCGGCGTGGACCTGGTGCAGGCGCAGATCGCGCTGGCGGCGGGCCGCACGCTGCAGGACATCGGCCTCAACCCCGCCGCGCCGCCGCCTGTCCAGGGTTTTGCGGTGCAGTGGCGCATCAACGCCGAGACGCTGGATGCGCAAGGCGGCGCCACGCCCGGCAGCGGCACGCTCAGCCGCTTCGACCTGCCCACGGGCCCCGGTGTGCGCGTGGACACGCATGGCGTGGCGGGCAGTGCGCCGTCACCGCACTACGACACGCTGCTGGCCAAGCTCATCGTGCACACGCGCAGTCCGCACTTTGCCGATGCGCTGCGCCGCTCGCAGCGCGCACTGGCCGAGTGCCGTATCGAGGGCGTGGCCACCAACCTGGCATTGCTGCAGGCCCTGGCCGCGCGGCCTGAGATGGAAAACCAGCAGGTACACACCCGCTGGCTGGAGTCGGTGTTGCCGCAATTACTGTGTGCTATTAAAAGTATAGCTATTGAGGCATGTGCAGAGCGCGGAGGCGGCCAAAAAACCTTGGAATCCGTAACCCCAGCACCCGCAGGCGCCGTGCTTGCGCCCATGCCTGCGCGGCTGGTGCAGATCAGCGTGGCTGCAGGCGACGTGGTCGCTGCCGGCGCCGAGCTGGCCGTGCTGGAGGCCATGAAGATGGAGCACGTGCTGCTGGCCCCGCATGCGGGCCGGGTGGGTGCGCTGCTGGCCGTGGCGGGCAGTTACCTGGCGCAGGGGCAGCCGCTGCTGGTGCTGGAGGCGGTTGAAGATGCGGCCGGTGTGGAAGTGCAGGGCAGCGCCGCGCACGACCCCGACCACATCCGTGCCGACCTGCAGCGCGTGATCGACCGCCACGCCTTCACGCTCGACGCCGCGCGCCCCGAGGCGATGGCCAAGCGCCACGCCCAAGGCGGCCGTTCCGCGCGCGAGAACATCGCCGACCTGTGCGACGACGGCAGCTTCATCGAATATGGTGCCCTCGCCATCGCCGCGCAGGCGCGCCGCCGCAGCAAGGAGGACCTGATTGCCAACACACCCGCCGATGGCATGGTCACGGGCATTGGCGACATCAATGGCGCACTGTTTGGCGACGAGAAGTCCCGCGCCGTGGTCATGTCGTACGACGCCACCGTGCTCGCAGGCACCCAGGGCGCGCGCAATCATGCCAAGACCGACCGTATGCTCGGCATCGCGCTGGCGCAGAAGCTGCCGGTGGTGCTGTTCGCCGAGGGCGGCGGCGGGCGCCCGGGCGATACCGACATGCCCATCGTGGCAGGCCTGCATGTGCACACGTTCGCCAGCTACGCCGCGCTGTCGGGCCAGGTGCCGGTGATCGGCATCGCGGCGGGGCGCTGCTTTGCGGGCAACGCGGCGCTGCTGGGCTGCAGCGACGTGATCATTGCCACGCGCGCCAGCAACATCGGCATGGGCGGCCCGGCCATGATCGAAGGTGGCGGGCTGGGCGTCTTCAAGCCCGAGCAGATCGGCCCGAGCCGCGTGCAGCATGCCAACGGCGTGATCGACGTGCTGGTCGAGGACGAGGCCGGTGCGGTGCAGGCCGCGCGCCACTACCTGTCGTTCTTCCAGGGCCGTACATCGCAGTGGTCTGCACCCGACCAGCGCCTGCTGCGCACCGTGGTGCCCGAGAACCGCCTGCGCGTGTACGACACCCGCACGGCGATGGCGGGCCTGGTGGACGACGGCAGCCTGCTGCTGCTGCGCACCGGCTTTGGCGCGGGCATCCACACCGCACTCGCGCGCATCGAAGGCCGCCCCGTGGGCCTGCTGGCCAACAACCCGCAACACCTGGGCGGCGCCATCGACGCCGATGCGGCCGACAAGGGCGCGCGCTTCATGCAGCTGTGCAACGCGCATGGCCTGCCCATCGTGAGCCTGGTGGACACGCCCGGCTTCATGGTCGGCCCCGAGGTGGAAGCCACGGCCCAGGTGCGCCACGTGAGCCGCCTGTTCGTCACCGCCGCCAGCCTGCGCGTGCCCACCTTCAGCGTGGTGCTGCGCAAGGGCTACGGCCTGGGCGCCATGGGGATGACGGCCGGGGGCTTCCATGCGCCCGTATTCACGGTGGCGTGGCCCACGGGCGAGTTCGGCGCCATGGGCCTCGAAGGCGCGGTGCGCCTGGGCTTTCGCAAGGAGCTGGAGGCGCTGCCCGAGGGCGCCGAGCGCGACGCGCTGTTTGCCAAGCTGCTGGCCAAGTCCTACGCCAACGGCGAGGCGATGCACATGGCCGCCACGCTGGAGATCGACGCGGTGATCGACCCGGCCGACACCCGGGCGTGGCTCGCGCGCGGGCTGGCGTCGGCGCAGGTGGGGCCGCTGGGGCACCGTTTCGTGGACACGTGGTGATAAGCTGGCCCGCTGATTTGTTCAACGGAGAGACTGCCCATGCCCGGCCTTTTGCCCGATATCGACCCCGATGGCCTGCTCGAATTTTCGGTGGTCTACACCGACCGCGCGCTCAACCACATGTCCAAGCGCTTCACCGGCGTGGTGCAGGACATTCTGGGCACGCTGAAAGAGGTCTACCACGCCCACACCGCCGTGCTGGTGCCCGGCAGTGGCACCTTCGGCATGGAGGCCGTGGCGCGCCAGTTCGCCAACAAGGAAAAGGTGCTTATCGTGCGAAACGGCTGGTTCAGCTACCGCTGGACGCAGATCTTCGACGCCGACAAGGGCCTGGGCGGCGGCTCGGTCGTGTGCAAGGCGCGCCCGCAGGGCAGCGGCCCGCAGGCGCCCTGGGCGCCATGCCCGGCCGACGAAGTCGCAGCCACCATCCGCGCCGAAAAGCCCAAGGTGGTGTTCGCCCCCCATGTGGAGACAGCCAGCGGCATCATCCTGTCCGACGACTACATCCGCACCGTGACGGCTGCGGCCCACGATGTGGGCGCGCTGTTCGTGCTGGACTGCGTGGCGTCCGGCGCCATGTGGGTGGACATGCAGGCCACCGGCGTGGACGTGCTCATCAGCGCGCCGCAAAAGGGCTGGAGCGGATCGCCCTGCTGCGCCATGGTGATGCTGAGTGAGCGCGCGCGACAGGCCATCGACGGCACCACGAGCAGCAGCTTTTCGTGCGACCTCAAGAAGTGGATGCAGATCGCCGAGGGCTACGAAAAAGGTCAGCACGCGTACCACACCACCATGCCTACCGATGCGCTGGTGCGCCTGGCCGAGGTGATGGCCGAGACGCGCGCCTACGGCTTTGCGAAGGTGCGCGACGAGCAGATCGAACTGGGCGCCAAGGTGCGCGCACTGCTCGAATCGCGTGGCTTCCCCAGCGTGGCCGCCGAGGGCTTCAAGGCCCCTGGCGTGGTGGTGAGCTACACCACCGACCCAGGCATCCAGAACGGCAAGAAGTTTCTGGAAGTGGGTTTGCAGACCGCTGCGGGCGTGCCGCTGCAGTGCGACGAAGGGCCCGAGTTCAAGACCTTCCGCATCGGGCTTTTTGGCCTGGAGAAGTGGCACAACGTGGACCGCAGCGTGGGCCACTTGTCGAAGGCGCTGGACCAGATTGCGGCGGCTGCCTGACGGCCTGCCGTCGAAGTCGGCGGGTCAGGCCTGATGAGCGCCGAAGCTGACAGCGCAACCCTCGCCTTGCGGCGTGCCAAGCGGCAGGCCCTGGGCTTGTTGCTGCTGGTCACGGCGGTGTTCGTGGCTACCAGCGTGGTCGACCGCGGCCTGTGGCTCAACTGCGTGAAGGCCATGGCCGAGGCCGCCATGGTGGGCGCGCTGGCGGATTGGTTCGCGGTGGTGGCGCTGTTCCGCCGCCCGCTGGGTTTGCCCATTCCGCACACGGCGGTCATCGCGCGCAACCAGGCGCGCATCGGCCGCAACCTGGCCACCTTTGTGCGCGACAAGTTCCTGGATGTGCCCTCGCTGGTCGCACTGATCCGCCGGCACGACCCCGCCGAGCGGCTGGCGCAGTGGCTCACGGCGCCCGGCAACGCCGCGCTGCTGGGGCATCAGGCCACGCGCCTGGCATCGGCCGCGCTGGAGACGGTGCAGGACGCGCAGGTGGAACGCTTTATTCAGAAGGCGGCGCGCGCCTTGATCGGGCAGGTGGATATGTCGCGCGCCCTGGCGGCGGTGCTCGATACCCTCACGCACAACGGCCGCCACCAGGCGCTGCTGGACGACGTGCTGGAGAAACTCATCGAATTGCTGCAGAACGAACAGACCCGCGCCTGGGTGGCGCAGACCATCGTGGCCTGGCTCAAGAAGGACCACCCGCGCACCGAAAAGCTGTTACCCAGCGACTGGCTGGGCGACAAGGGCTCAGCCCTGCTGGCCCGCGCGCTGGAGAGCGTGATGGCCGATGTGGCCGCCAACCCGCAGCACGCCCTGCGCGCGCAGTTTGATGCGGCGGTGCAGCGTTTTATCGAGCGCCTGCGCTGCGACCCGGAGTGGGCGCGCAAGGGCGAGGAGATCCGCACCTGGTTGCAGACCGATGCCACGGTGGGTGGCTATGTGCAGGCGCTGTGGCAGGACCTGCGCGGCGCACTGCAGCGCGACCTGGCTGATGCCGATTCGGTGGTGGCGCGGCAGGTGCGTAGCCTGGGGTTGTGGCTGGGCCAGTCGCTGGCGGGGGATGCGGCGCTGCGGCAGTCGCTGAACGACCGGCTGGAGCATTGGGTGCAGAGCCTGGCGCCGGATGTGTCGCAGTTTGTGGCGCAGCATATCGAGGATACGGTGCGGCGGTGGGATGCCGAAGCAATGACGCAGCTGATCGAGCTGAACATCGGCAAGGATCTGCAGTACATCCGTATCAACGGCACCGTGGTGGGTGGGCTGATCGGGCTGGTGCTGTTTGCGGTGTCGCACGTGGGGGAGATTGGGCGGGCGGTGGTGGGCGGCTGAGTCTGACGAAGTCTGAGTACCACCTCCAACCGTTCGGGTTGAGCCTGTCGAAGCCAGGGCCCCACTCCATCCGTTCGGGCCGAGCCCGTCGAAGCCTGGGCACCGCCCCCATCCCGTTCGGGCTGAGCTTGTCGAAGCCAGGGCTCGCCCGCTGGTTGAGGTGGCTGCCTTTGCCAAGGGTGGAAGCCGGGACTCGCCCCGGCGGGCGAGGTACTTGTTCTTTGCTTCGCCAAAGAAAAGTACCCAAAAGAAAGGCGACCCCCAGTCTGCGACCCCTGCGCTTCGCTACGGGGCAAACCTGCGGCGGGGCGGTTGCGGGGTGCGCCGTGGAACTCGCTGTGCGCTTCGCGCGCCGCTCGGACAACCACGGCGAGTCAGTTCACGAAGCACGCGCGCTCCGACGCGCGTGCCACCCCACAACCGCCCCGCCGCAGGCGCAGCCAGCAGGGGTGGGGAGCCGAACAGCCGAACAGCCGAACAGCCACTCGGGCCATCGCGTTGCTCGGCCGCGCCCGAGCGGCGTCGGTTAGCGTGCCGCTTGATCAGCCGCCATGTTGGCCGCGTGTTCTTCCTGCAGGTGCTGCGCAATCTGCGCCCACGCCTGCTTGGCCTCGGCGTCCTGCGCCCAGGCGTAGCAACTGGCGATGTGCATGGCCGTCACAGCGTGGTGTGGGTCGAGTGCAAACGCCACCTCGCACTGCAGCGCCGCCTGTCGCCACATCGCGGTCGCATCTTCAGATCCTTCTTTCTGCAGCGCATGGGCTTCTGCTATCCACGCCTGACCCAGTAGGAACGCCGCAGCGTGCTGCCCGGGGTCGGCTTCGTGCGCCCGTTGAAACAACACCCCCGCCTGCCGCCACAACGCCCGCGCTGCGGCAAAGTCTTGCGTGGCTACGGCTTGTGCCTGCGCGACGAGGGCGTTGCCGGATTGGAGGAGGGTGGAGGGGGAGTCGCTGGGCATGGGTTCGGATGGAAGAACGATGGGCTGCGGATTGTCAGGGGTTTTCCTGGATGCTGTCGGCCAGAAGCGGCCCGTGCCTGCGAAGAAGCGCCATTGGCAGCGCCTTAAACTGCATCAACTTGAATTGTTGGGAGTCAACCCAGAAGCTTCGCCTTCTGAGTCGCAAACTCCGTATCCGTCAGGATGCCGCTATCCCTGAGATCAGCCAGCTTGCGGAGCTCATCAGATAAGCTTGGCGCTTCCTTTTTTGCGGCCGACTTGCTTGATGTGTCCTCTCTATCGGCACGCTTGATAAGAACGTCTAGACGGCCCTGCCATTGTCGTGCCAGCTCGGATGAGGTCTTGTAGAGAAATCCATCTCGCTTTGACTCAACTGCGAGAAAACAAATCTCATGCGTTGGATTGGCAGCGTCGTTGACGACAAGACGGAGATCAATTCGTTTGATCTTTCCAGATTCAACTTTCTTGCCGGACAGTCCGCCGATTACAGCGCCTACGCCGCCAAGAAGAATGCCCCCGATCAAAGCGCCTCCAACTTGGCTTGAACGGACAGTTTTAACTACCGTATGTCCGTCCTCAAATAGCTCTGAACTTAGGATGTCTCGGTAGTCAACGGCTCGGTGCGTGAGGACGCCACTTTCGCGTCTGAACAAACATACTTTTGCTCGCTCCTCGTCAATAGCTATGCCATTGTCTCCGTTGGCGCCAAGATGCTGATAGCTTGCTGTGAAGCCAGGAATTTGCGAAATGGCCGTGCCGATCTCGTTCTGTTTGTTTGATGTCTGGATGGCTGATCCAACTCCGATTACCACAATGACTACAACGAAGATGATCACCATTGTCCAGAAATCCATATTGCCCCCTTTTTTTGATCTAGCAAGCATTTAGCACATCGTCATTGACGCCCGAGTATTCCGCAGAACCTGCGGGATAAGCAGAGCGGCGCGAGATATTCTGGTCATGAACCTCGGAGGCGTCATGCCGCCAGACCAGGTTTTTTCGACCGAATTGCCGTTCGAGTACAGATCGTTCAAAACCGCGGCAAATCCGGATGCTTGATTTGCCCCCCCCGCACCAACATCTTCCCGTACTCCGCACACCGGTTCAACGTAGGAATCACCTTCCCCGGATTCAGCAACCCCGCCGGGTCGAACGCATGCTTCAACCCAAACATCTGCGCGTTCTCCTCCGCAGAAAACTGCACGCACATGCTGTTGAGTTTTTCCACGCCCACGCCATGTTCGCCTGTCACAGTGCCGCCCATCGCCACGCTGGTTTCCAGAATCTCCGCGCCAAACAGCTCGCAGCGGTGCAGCTGGTCGGCATCGTTCGCGTCGAACAGGATCAGCGGATGCAGGTTGCCGTCGCCCGCGTGGAACACGTTGGCGCAGCGCAGTCCGTACTTCTGTTCCATCTCGCCGATGGCGATCAGGATGTCGGCCAGGCGCTTGCGCGGGATGGTCGAGTCCATGCACATGTAGTCGGGGCTGATGCGGCCGCTGGCGGGGAAGGCGTTCTTGCGGCCGCTCCAAAAGCGCAGGCGTTCCGCCTCGTCCTGGCTGACCGAGATGGCGGTGGCGCCCGCAGCGCGCAGCACTTCGCTCATGCGGCCGATTTCTTCTTCGACCTCTTCGGGCGTGCCGTCGCTTTCGCACAGCAGGATGGCCTCGGCCGTGAGGTCGTAGCCCGCGTGCACAAAGTCTTCCACGGCGGCGGTCATGGGCTTGTCCATCATCTCCAGCCCGGCGGGGATGATGCCCGCTGCGATCACGGCGGCCACGGCGTCGCCCGCTTTGCGCACGTCGTCAAAGCTGGCCATGATGCAGCGCGCCAGCTGGGGCTTGGGGATGAGCTTGACCGTCACTTCCGTGGTCACGGCCAGCATGCCCTCGCTGCCGATCACGGCGGCCAGCAGGTCGTAGCCAGGGGCGTCGAGTGCCTCGCTGCCGAACTCCACCGGTTCGCCTTCCACCGTGAAGCCTTTGACCTTGAGCACGTTGTGCACCGTGAGGCCGTATTTGAGGCAGTGCACGCCGCCCGAGTTTTCGGCCACGTTGCCGCCGATGGTGCAGGCGATCTGGCTGCTGGGGTCGGGGGCGTAGTAGAGGTTGTAGGGCGCTGCCGCCTCGCTGATGGCCAGGTTGCGCACGCCACACTGCACCACGGCCGTGCGGCTTTCGGGGTTGATGCTCAGGATGCGGTTGAACTTGGCCAGAGACATCGTCACGCCCATGGCGTGGGGCATGGCCCCGCCCGACAGGCCCGTGCCCGCGCCGCGCGCCACCACCGGCACCTGCAGCCGGTGGCAGACCTGCAGCACGGCCTGCACTTCGTCGTAGGTTTCAGGCAGGCACACCACCAACGGGCGCTGGCGGTAGGCGGTGAGGCCGTCGCATTCGTAGGGCGTGGTGTCTTCGGTGTGCCAGAGCAGCGCGTGTGCCGGCACGGCCTGGCCCAGGGCCTGGACAACTTCGGACTGGCGCGCGGCGCGCTCGGCCGGGGTGGGGCCCGCAGGGGAGGAGGGTGCGGTGATCATGGCCGCCACTGTAGGGGATGGCCGGGCGCCCGGGCTTGAGCTTTTCTGCAGGGGATTGTGAAAAACACCTCAATGCTCATCAATTGATAGCTGCTAGCGCTTGTGGGAAAAGCGCTAGAGGCAAATTTTTGTCTGAATCTGGTGGAGGAGGGTGCGGCTCGGGCGAGGGCAGCCGAGCAAGGGCCGCCCCGCAGCGAGGGCTGCGTCCTCCTTCCCGGCGCAGCCGAGAGAAGGGGGAAGGCGCCAAAGGCGACTCAGGGGGATGCTTCTACTACGCCATGGTTTTGCGCAGCCACTCGGCAAACGCCGCGCATTCCCAGCGGTCCATCGTGCCGGTGCGCCAGCACAGGTAGTGCGCGTGGGGGCTGGCGGTGTCGGTGGCAAACAGGCGCACCAGGGTGCCGTTCTCCAGCCAGGGCGCGCCGAGCTTGAGCCGCACCAGGGCCACACCCATGCCGGCAGCGGCGGCGTCGCACATCAGGCCGATGTCGTTGAACTGCGAGCCCTCGCTGGGTTCGGCCCAGTCGAGGCCAGTGGCGGCAAACCAGGTGCGCCAGGGCTCCAGGGGGCTGCGCAGCAGCTGCACGCCCTCCAGGTCTTCGGGGCGGTCAAACGGGCCGTGCTCGCGCACGAACGCGGGTGAGGCCAGGGGCGTGACCACGTCGCGTGCCAGCTCCACATGTTCCACGTCGGCATAGTGGCCGGGGCCAAAACGCACCATCAGGTCGGCGTCTTCGGCCACCACGTCCAAGAGCGGGATGGAGACCTGCAGCGCCAGGTCGATTTCGGGATACGCCTCGGTGAACTGGCGCAGGCGCGGGATGAGGATGGTGCGCGCAAACGTGGGCGTCACGGCCAGCTTGAGCCGCCGCCGCCCGGGCGCCGCCGCCTGGCCCGGAAAGCGCTGCAGCGCGGTGAGCCCCTCGCGCACATGGGCGAGGTAGGCGCTGCCTTCGGTGGTCAGCGAAAAATCCGCCCGGCCAAACAGCTGCACGCCCAGGATCTGTTCGAGCTGCTTGACGCGGTGGCTCACGGCGCTGGGTGTGACGCACAGCTCGTCGGCCGTTTGTGTCACGCTGCGCAGGCGGGCCAGCGCCTCGAAGGTCAGCAGGCACTGGATGGGCGGAATGCGTCGGGCCGCGCTGCTGAGGAAGGAAGAAGGTAGTGCTGTGGCCACTCAGCTCCCCCTTGAGCTGCGAACTATCTGCGGCGCATGAAACTGGCGTGACCCAAGCCAGGGCCGCCGTGCAAGGGCCGCCCTGCCGCGTAGGCGGCGTTTCACTGGCGTGCACTGGCGGCGTTCCCCTGCCCGCAGCGCGCAGCGGTGCGAGAGCGGGGGGAAGGCGCGAAGCGCCTCAGGGGGGTGTTCCATATCTTTAGCGGAAGATGACGGTCTTGTGGCCGTTAAGCAGCACGCGGTGTTCGCTGTGCCACTTCACGGCGCGGGCCAGTACCTGGCTTTCGGTGTCGCGGCCCCGGGCGGTCAGGTCTTCCACGGTGTCGGTGTGGTCGGCGCGGGCCACGTCCTGTTCGATGATGGGGCCTTCGTCCAGGTCGGCCGTCACGTAGTGGGCGGTGGCGCCGATGAGCTTCACGCCCCGGTCATGCGCCTGGTAGTAAGGCTTGGCGCCCTTGAAGCTGGGCAGGAAGCTGTGGTGGATGTTGATCGCCCGTCCGGCCAACTTTTGACATAGATCAAGTGAAAGTATCTGCATGTAACGGGCCAGCACCACCAGTTCGGCCCCTTCGGCCTCGATAATCTCGAACTGTTTTGCCTCGGCCTGGGCCTTGGTGGTTCCGGTGAGCGGGATGTGGTGGAACGGCACGTTGTAGCTGGCCGCGAGTTGGTAGAAGTCGCGGTGGTTGCTGATGATGGCGCGGATGTCGATGGGCAGCAGGCCACTTTTCCAGCGGAACAGCAGGTCGTTCAGGCAATGGCCCTCTTTGCTGACCATGAGCACGGTTTTCATGGGCGTGGCGGTGGCGTGCAGGGTCCAGCGCATCTGGTGGGGCTCTGCAAAGGTGGCCAGGCGGGCCTTGAGGGTGGTGTGGTCGTGCTGGTCGCAGGCGAACTGCACCCGCATGAAGAACAGGCCCGTGGCGTGGTCGTTGTACTGCGCGGCTTCTTCGATGTTGCCGCCGTGCTCCAGCAGAAAGCCAGAGACAGCGTGCACCAGCCCCAGACGGTCGGGGCAGGACAGGGTAAGGATGTAGGCGTTGGTCATAGCTGCAACATTGTCGCAGCATGGGCTGTGCGCCGTGGAACCGTGACACAAGGAAATCAATGGGCGACGAGGGCCATGCCCCACCACTGGTCCCCTGGCGGGGCATGCTGCTGTACCTGGTGCTGGGTGTGGCCTGGGTGTTCGTGGGCGATGTGCTGCTGGCCCATTGGGTCACCGACCCCGCGCTGCTGACCCACTTCCAGACCTGGAAGGGCTGGGGCTATGTGCTGCTGACCAGCGGCCTGGCCTGGTGGTTGTTGCGGCGCATGCGCCGCGCCGAGAAGGTGCGCATGGCCATGGCGCACGAGCTGACGCAGATCGTGCGCCACGCCCCCGCCGGCATTGCGCGCGTGGCGCCGGACGGGCGCTTCTTGTGGGCCAACCACCGCCTGAGCGACATGCTCGGGGGCACGCTGGCACAGGTGCTCACCCTCAACTTTCGCGATGTGATGATTGCCCAGGACCGCGACTGGGCCACGCGCCAGCTGGAGCGCCTGATGGCGGGCGAAATCGACCACTACGTGGGCGAGCGCCACTGCCAGCGCCTGGACGACGGCCGCCATGTGTCGGTGCTGTGCACCGTGACCCTGGCGCCCGAGGTGGGCGACGAGCCCGCGCACCTGGTGTGTGTGGTGCAGGACTTGGACGAGATCA
>JADMJR010000333.1 GCA_018780365.1 Acidovorax sp.
AGCTGCTTGGCGGCTTCGGTCTTGCCCACGCCCGTGGGGCCGCTGAACAGGAAGGAGCCGATCGGCTTGTCGCCCTTGCCCAGGCCCGAGCGCGCCATCTTGACCGACGACGCCAGCACTTCGAGCGCCTTGTCCTGGCCGAACACCACGCTTTTGAGGTCACGCTCCAGCGTCTGCAGCTTGCCGCGGTCGTCGTTGGAGACATTGGCCGGCGGAATGCGCGCGATCTTGGCCACGATCTCTTCGATCTCGGCCTTGCCAATGGTCTTCTTGCGCTTGCTCGGCACCATGATGCGCTGGGCAGCACCGGCCTCATCGATGACGTCGATCGCCTTGTCGGGCAGATGGCGGTCATTGATGTACTTGGCGCTCAGCTCGGCCGCAGCCTGCAGGGCGGCCGCAGCGTACTTGACGCTGTGGTGCTCTTCAAAGCGCGACTTCAGGCCCTTCAGGATGTCGATGGTTTCCTGCACCGTCGGCTCGACCACATCCACCTTCTGGAAACGGCGGGACAGCGCGGCGTCCTTTTCAAAAATGCCACGGTACTCGGTGAAGGTGGTGGCGCCAATGCACTTGAGCTGTCCGCTGGACAGCGCAGGCTTGAGCAGGTTGGATGCATCGAGCGTGCCGCCCGAGGCAGCACCCGCGCCGATCAGCGTGTGGATTTCGTCGATGAACAGGATGGCGTTGGGCTTGTCCTTGAGCGACTTGAGCACACCCTTGAGGCGCTGCTCGAAATCACCCCGGTACTTGGTGCCTGCCAGCAGTGCGCCCATGTCGAGCGAATACACCACGGCCTCGGCCAGGATTTCGGGCACGTCGTTTTGTGTAATGCGCCAGGCCAGGCCCTCGGCAATCGCCGTTTTGCCCACGCCCGCCTCGCCCACCAACAGCGGGTTGTTCTTGCGACGACGGCACAGGATCTGGATCGTGCGCTCGACCTCGTAGTGGCGGCCGATCAGCGGATCGATCTTGCCGTCCTTGGCCGCCTGGTTCAGGTTCTGGGTGAATTGCTCCAGGGGCGAGGCCTTTTCGCTGCGCTCGCCACCGCCCCCCTCTTCGCTTTCGGCCTGGTTCTCGGCCTTGGCGGGTTCCGGCGGCTCGCCCTTCTTGATGCCATGGGCGATGAAGTTGACCACGTCCAAGCGCGTCACGCCCTGCTGGTGCAGGTAGTACACGGCGTGCGAATCCTTCTCGCCAAAGATGGCCACGAGCACGTTGGCGCCCGTCACCTCTTTCTTGCCGTTGCCCGTGGACTGCACGTGCATGATGGCGCGCTGGATCACCCGCTGGAAGCCCAGCGTGGGCTGGGTGTCCACCTCGTCGGTGCCTGCGACCTGCGGGGTGTTGTCTTTGATGAAATTCGACAGCGATGAGCGCAGATCATCGATGTTGGCCGAACATGCGCGCAGCACCTCCGCTGCGCTGGGATTATCGAGCAATGCAAGCAACAGATGCTCCACGGTAATGAACTCGTGGCGCTGCTGGCGGGCCTCAACAAAGGCCATGTGCAAGCTGACTTCCAGTTCTTGGGCAATCATGTGAACTCCTTTGTGCTTGCGTGGAATGGATTACTGTAGATCGGGACGAAAAACCTGTTATTCAACAGGCTCACTGACACATTGCAGCGGGTGGCCCGCCTTGAGGGCCGCATCGAGCACCTGCTCTACCTTGGTGGCGGCCACATCGCGCGAATACACGCCGCAGACGCCTTTACCGTCGAGGTGGATCTTGAGCATGATCTGGGTCGCCTGCTCCCGGTCCTTGCTGAAAAACTCCTGCAGCACCACGATGACGAACTCCATGGGCGTGTAGTCGTCATTGAGCATGACCACCTGGTGCATTGGGGGCGGCTGGGTCTTCTGGGTGCGTCTTTCGAGCACGACCGAACCGCCATCATCCCGCGCTGGCCGTGTCACGGGCGGCGCGGTGGGGGGTGAGGGTGGTTTTGTTGCCATGAAAATCATTCTAGCGACCCGCGCAGGGGGCTGCCGCACAAGAAGTTGGTAGTTGACCCGGTATTTTTCAAGCCTTGGGACCGCAGATTCGGCCGCGCACCCCGCACTACTCGTACACCACGGTCGCAGCCCCCGGGGCCGCCTGCGCGGTCCAGGCCGCCAAGGCAGCGTCCGAAGGGAAAAAACGCGCGCTCTCACCCAGTTGCAGCTCCGCAACCGCCGCCGCGTCTTCGGCCTTGCAGCGCACCCCCATGCGCACGCGCAGGCCATGCACCGCCACCTCGCCGTCGGCAGTTTCCTCCCGCCGGGCGGGAAACTCCTGCACCAAACGCGGCACATCGGGCAGCTTGTCGCCCACCATCACATGCAGGTACTTGCCAAACCGGCAGCGAGCGCCCGCCAGATCCCACACCTGCTGCACCTTCACGCGCAGGCCTCCGCTGAAATGGTCGAGTTGCAGGCGCCCCATCATCACCACGAACTCGTCTTCCTTGAGCTGGTTGCGGTAGGTGTTGAGCAAGGCCTCGTCGGCAGACGCCTCGATGACGGCAGACTTGTCGTCGAGCTTGAACAGGCCAAGCCGGCCCCGCTGCCCATTGATGACCCGGAAATCGCTGATGATGCCCGCCAGCACCTGGGGCTCGCGGCTGTCCAGCAGCTCATCGATCTGGGTGCGCACAAAACGGCGCACCTCTGTGGCCACCTCATCGAACAGATGGCCGGACAGGTAAAAACCGACCGCCGTTTTTTCCAGGGTGAGCCGCTCCTTGATCCCCCAGGGAAGCGCGTCCACCATGTCCGGCTCTTGGGTGCTGGAGCCATGGACATCGTCGCCCATCATGTCAAACAGACCGCCCTGGTTCACATTGGCCAGCGTGGCCGCCGCAAAGTCAAACGCCCGGTCGATGGACGCCACCAGTGCCGCCCGGTTGAGGTGGATCGCATCGAACGCACCCGCCTTGATCAGTGCTTCCACGGTGCGCTTGTTCATGCGCCCCTTGTCTACGCGCAGGCAAAAATCGAAGAGGCTTTTGAATGGCCCGGTAGTGGAACCCTGCGGGCCCTCACCCCGCCCTTCACGCGCCGCCACCATGGCCTCGATGGCTTGCTGGCCGGTGCCTTTCACGGCGCCCAGGCCATAGCGGATGATCTTGTCGGTGACGGGCTCAAACCGGTAGAACCCACGGTTGACGTCCGGTGGCTCGAACGACAGACCCATCTTCTGCGCGTCCTCGTACAACACCTTGAGCTTGTCGGTGTCGTCCATTTCCACGGTCATGTTGGCGCAGAAGAACTCGGCCGTGAAATGCACCTTGAGCCAGCCCGTGTGGTAGGCCAGCAGGGAGTAGGCAGCGGCGTGCGACTTGTTGAAGCCGTAGCCCGCGAACTTCTCCATCAGGTCGAACACCTCGTCGGCCTTCGCCTGGTTGATGTTCTTTTCCGCCGCCCCCTTGCGGAAGATCTCCCGGTGCTCGGCCATCTCCTCGGCCTTCTTCTTGCCCATGGCCCGGCGCAACATGTCGGCGCCACCCAGGCTGTAGCCGCCCAGCACCTGGGCGGTCTGCATCACCTGCTCCTGGTAGACCATGATCCCGTAGGTCTCGGCCAGCACGGGCTCGACCAGGGGGTGGGGGTACTCCACTACCTCTTTGCCGTGCTTGCGGTTCACAAAGCTCGGGATCAGGTCCATGGGCCCCGGGCGGTACAGCGCGTTCAGCGCAATCAGGTCTTCCAGCCGGCTCGGTTTGGCCTCTTTGAGCATGCCCTGCATGCCCCGGCTTTCAAACTGGAACACGGCCTCGGTCTTGCCCTCGGAAAACAACCGGTAAGTGGGGCCATCGTCCAGCGGAATGGTCTCGAAGGCAAAGTTCTCCTGGCCCTTGTGGCGCTTCATGATGAATTCGCGCGCGATCTCCAGGATGGTCAACGTCGCCAGACCCAAGAAGTCGAACTTGACAAGGCCGATGGCCTCCACGTCGTCCTTGTCGTACTGGCTCACGGCCGATTCACTGCCAGGCTGCTGGTAGAGCGGGCAAAAATCGGTGAGCTTGCCCGGCGCAATCAGCACGCCCCCGGCATGCATGCCGATGTTGCGTGTCATGCCTTCAAGCTTCTGCGCCATCTCGATGACGGTCTTGACGTCTTCTTCCTTGCGCACACGCTCATAGAGCATGGGCTCCAGCTCCAGCGCGTAGTTGTTCTTGTCGCCCTCTTTTTTCACCTCGGGTGGGTACTGCAAGGTGTACGACATGCCCGGCTTGCCCGGCACGAGCTTGGAGATGCCGTCGCAGAAGGTGTAGCTCATGTCCATCACCCGGCCCACATCGCGGATCGCGGCCTTGGCCGCCATGGTGCCGAACGTGGCGATCTGGCTCACGGCGTTCTTGCCGTACTTGTCCTTCACGTAGTCGATCACCCGGTCCCGGTTGGACTGGCAGAAGTCGATGTCGAAGTCGGGCATCGACACCCGCTCGGGGTTCAGAAAACGCTCGAACAGCAGGTTGTATTCGAGTGGATCCAGGTCAGTGATCTTGAGCGCATAGGCCACGAGCGAGCCAGCACCCGATCCCCGGCCAGGCCCTACGGGACAGCCGTTTTCCTTGGCCCACTGGATGAAGTCCCCCACGATCAGGAAGTAGCCCGGGAACCCCATCTTGAGGATGGTGCCGATCTCGAACTCCAGCCGCTCCACATAGCGCGGGCGCTGCTGTTCGCGATCGGCCTCCTTGGGAAAGAGCAGCTTGAGGCGCTCCTCCAGCCCCTCAAAAGAAGCAAAACGAAAATATTCGTCGATCGGCATGCCGTTGGGGGTGGGGAAGTCCGGCAACTGCGGCTTGCCCAGCACCAGCGTGAGGTTGCAACGCTGGGCGATTTCCACCGTGTTCGCAATGGCCGAGGGCACATCGACAAACAGGGCCTCCATCTCGGCCGACGATTTGAAATATTGGTCTCGGGTGAACTTGCGCACCCGGCGCGGGTTGGCCAGGATCTCGCCCTCGGCAATGCAGATGCGGGCCTCATGGGCCTCATAGTCTTCTGCCGTGGCAAATTGCACCGGGTGCGTGGCCACCACGGGCAGGTTCAGGCGCGCAGCCAGTTGCGCAGCCGCCACCACGTGGCTTTCATCGTCCACACGGCCCGCGCGTTGCAGCTCCACGTAAAAACGGTGCGGAAAAATCCCCGCCAGGCGCAGCGCGATATCAGCAGCACCCGATTCATCACCTTTCAGCAAGGCCTGCCCCACGGGGCCGGCCTGGGCGCCCGAGAGGGCAATCAAGCCTTCGGACAACTCCTCCAGCCAGGCCCAGGTGCACAGCGCCAGGTTCTTGACGATGTTGCGGGTCCAGGCGCGGGCGAGCAACTCCGACAGGTTGAGGTAGCCCTGGCGGCTTTGCACCAGAACGATCAGCCGTGACGGCCCGGCCCCTGCCTCGCCCTCCAGAAAAATCTCAGCCCCCAGAATGGGCTTGACGCCCTTACCCCGGGCTTCCTTGTAGAACTTGATCGCGCCAAAGAGGTTGTTGAGATCGGTGATGGCCAGGGCAGGCTGGCCATCCTTGGCGGCCGCTTTGGCTACCTCATCGATTCGGTTGGTACCGTCCACGACGGAAAATTCGGTGTGCAGGCGCAAGTGAACAAACATGCGGCCATTGTAGAAAGCCCCGCGCCCCTCCATCCGAAAGCCTGCCACGCAACACCGCTTGACAGCGACAGCCACCAGTACAATGCCTCTTCTGCCCAAGGTGCCCCAGCGGGGCCCCTGGCCAGGGGTGCTGAGCGCACCCGGCCAGAGAAAGCCCCTTGCGCACCTGTTTCCTCCTTTGCTGAAAGCTGCTTGCGATGCTGCGTGCCCCACTGCCCCTCGTTTCCGCCCTGCTGCTTGCGGGTCTGCTGGCTGGTTGCTCCAGCACCCCCGAAGACAAAACGGCCGGCTGGAGCCCCAACCGCATCCACTCCGAGGCAAAGGACGAAATGAGCAGCGGCGCCTACGACAAGGCGGTCCCGCTGCTTGAAAAGCTCGAAGGCCGTGCGGCTGGCACGCCACTGGCGCAGCAAGCCCAGATCGACAAGGCCTACGCGCACTACAAGGCGGGCGAAAAAGCCCAGGCCGTCGCCACGCTGGACCGGTTCATGAAGCTGCACCCCGCCAGCCCGGCGCTGGACTACGCGCTCTACCTGAAGGGCCTGGTCAACTTCAACGACAACCTGGGCCTGTTCTCGTTCATCTCGCGCCAGGATCTTTCCGAACGCGACCAGAAGGCCGCCAAGGACTCATTTGAGGCCTTCAGCGAGTTGGCCACCCGCTTCCCCGACTCGCGCTATGCGCAGGACGCGCGCCAGCGCATGACCTACATCGTCAATTCGCTCGCGCAGTACGAAGTGCATGTGGCGCGTTACTACTTCCAGCGGGGTGCCTATGTGGCTGCCATCAGCCGCGCCCAGGTGGCCGTGGCCGATTACCAGGGCGTTCCCGCGCTGGAAGAAGCGCTGTACATCCTCATTCAGTCCTACGACGCACTGGGCATGACCCAGTTGCGCGACGATGCGCGCCGCGTCATGGACAAGTCCTACCCACAAAGCACCTACATGAACGGCGGCCTCAAGGGCAAGTCGGATCCGTGGTGGAAGGTCTGGTAAGCAGCGCCTGCAGGGCTTGGTCAAACGCCTCCTCCGACTCCAGCCGCCGCATCGGCGGCAACGCGGCCAGCAGGCGCTTGCCATAGCCCATGGTGGTCAGGCGGATGTCGCCCACCACCAGGATCCCCCGGTCTGACTCCCGCCGGATCAGCCGCCCCGCCCCCTGCTTGAGGGCCACGGCCGCCTCGGGCAGCGCATAGGCCTTGAACGCCCTCCCCCCCGCCTTTTCGATGCGCTGCGTGCGCGCCTCGACCAATGGATCACCCGGCGGCGGAAACGGCAGCTTGTCGATGACCACCAGCTGCAGTGCGTCCCCCGGCACGTCAAACCCCTCCCAAAAGGTGGCGGACGCGACCAGTACACAGCCCGGCTGGCCATGCTCAGCCCCTTCGCGAAAGCGCTCCATCAGCCGCCGCTTGGGCCACTCGCCCTGTACCAGCACCTCCAGCGTCCCCACCGCGTCAAACCGGGCCTTGAGCGCATCGCCAATGGCCCGCAAGGCCTTGAGTGTGGTGGTCAGCACCAGCGTGCGCCCGCCAAGTTGTTCAGCGGCCGCGCCCACCCATTGCGCGAGCAAACGGCTGTGCGAGGGGTCCGCCGGCGAAGGCAGGTGGCGCGGCACGTAGAGCGCGGCCTGCGTGGGGTAATCAAAGGGGCTGGCCACCCGCAGGATGTCCGCATCCTGCAGCCCGGCCCGTTCGGTGAACCAGGTCAGCCTCTCATCGTCGCCCAAGGTGGCTGATGTGAAGATCCAGGCTCGGCCAGGGCCAGCGGGGGGCGCATCAGGCCAGCCATCGTCCTCCTCCGGGGGCTCTGCCGGAGACATCAGGAGGCGCGTGCGCATGGCCTCGGCAATGTCCAAAGGCGATTCGATCAGGCGAAGTTGTGTGCCCACATCCACCCAGCGCACCACATCGGGATCGCTCGGGCCCGAGAACCGGGCCAGGCGCGCCAGCAGCTCGGAGCCCCGCTCGTACAGGCGCACAAAGTCCGGGGCGATCTCGCTGACCGTGTCGAGTGCCTCCTGGGCCTGCACGCAGGCCAGTGCCACGCCACGCACAGCGCCTCGCCAGTCGCCATCCGGCACGCCTTCCGGGGCCTCGTCCGTCCAGCGCAGCTTGGCCCCGCCCACTGCCGGACCCACCGCCAGGCGCAAATCCCGGGCGGACATCTCCACCCCACGAGACAAGCTGGCCCAGTCCACCAAACCCCGGGCATGCTGAAAGCCCGTGGCCAACAGATCCCTGCTGAAATCCATCACCTGCCCCGTGGACAGCTGGGTGCCCAGAAACTGCACCCCGGTCTCGTTGATCTGGTGCGCTTCGTCAAACACCACCACACGCACCGTGGGCAACAGCTCGGCCATGCCAGACTCACGCACCGCCACATCGGCAAAAAAGAGATGGTGGTTGATGACGACAATGTCGGCCGCCAGCGCCTCGCGCCGCGCCCGGTGCACATGGCATTCGCGAAACCGGGGACATTGCGAACCCAGGCAGTTTTCTCGGGTGGAGGTGACCAAGGGAATCACGGGTGACCGGTCGTCCAGCCCCGTCAGCTCCGCCAGGTCACCAGACTGGGTGTGGCGCGACCAGTCTTCCACCTTGGCCAGCACACGCGCCACGCCCCGGTCCTGCGCCTGCACATCCTGGCGCGCCTGCTCCATGCGGTGCAGGCACAGGTAGCTGGCCCGCCCCTTGAGCAGCGCCATGCGCACGGGCAGGCCCAGCGTCTGGACCAACCGGGGCAGATCGCGCGCAAACAGCTGGTCCTGCAGCGCCTTGGTGGCGGTAGACAACAGCACCCGCTCCCCACTGAGCAGGGCGGGAACCAGATAAGAGAAGGTTTTGCCCACCCCCGTGCCCGCCTCCACCACAAGGGCACCGCCCTCTTCAATGGTCCGCGCCACCGCCATCGCCATCTGGGTCTGCCCCTCGCGGGGCTGGAAGTGCGCGTCCGCCCGCGCCAGCACACCACCGGGGGCAAACACCTCCGGCACCATGTCCAGCAGTGCCATCAGGCGGGCTCTTGCGGCTGCAGCTCGCGCTCCAGCCGGTCCATGGCGTCGCGCAACACCAGTCGGCGCTTCTTCAAGCGGCGCAGCGTCAGTTCGTCGGGCGCCGCATCGGGGGCATACCGGTCAATCAGCGCATCAAGGTCCGCATGCTCCATGCGCAACTCGATCAGCTGTCTGTGGGGGAAGTGGAGGCTGGGTTTCAAGGCAGGGGCGGCGCGGGCATGGCGAAAATGCCACAGGCGGGCGGATAATACGCGCTTGGCCCGTTTTCTACGACGAGCGTTTGCGCACGCGCCCCCACAATCACCAGCATGACCAAAGCGTTTCGCCTTATCGCGTCCACCGGCATCCACAAGGGCGACCGGGAATACCAGCAAGACCAGGTGACCCTGATCTCCCACGAGCGGCACAACGGCTGCGTGCTGGGTGTGGTGGCCGATGGCATGGGGGGCCGCAGTGGCGGGCGCAAGGCCTCCGACCAGGTCATGATGACGGCGCGCCAGCTGTTCGAGCGCTACTCGCCCGACACCGACGATGCCGTGTCCATGCTCAAGAACATGGTCGAGGAAGCCCACATCGTGATCCGGCTGACGGCCATTTCTGCAGAGCAGGAACCCCACAGCACGATCGCGGCCTTCCTGATCAATCCCCGGGGTGACTGCCACTGGGTGCACGCTGGCGACTCGCGCATCTACCACTTCCAAGGGCCCCGCATGGTGTTCCGCACCAGCGACCACTCCTATGTGCAGGCGCTGGTGGACCGGGGCGAGCTGACCGAAGCCGAGGCCAACAACCACCCTCACTCCAACATCCTGGTCGGCTGCCTGGGCACCGAAAGCGACCCGCCCATCACCACCCACGTCATTCCGCAACTGCAGCCGGGCGACGTGCTGCTCGCTTGCAGCGATGGCGTATGGCACTATTTTTCGCCAACCGAGTTGGCCTCGGTCGTCGACTCCCTGTCCCCCAGAGAAGCCACGGAGTTCCTGATCGAAAAGGCCCGCTCCCGGGCACGCGGCGGCGGCGACAATCTGTCGCTGGTCATCGTCAAGATCGAAGCGCTGGTGGAAGAGAAAAAGGTTGCGCGCCTCACGCCCATCGATGCAGGCCGCGCCTGATCTCCCGGTCTCACACAGAAACCTGGACCAGGTCGCGCTTGGGGCACCTTGGGCAGCGTTGGCAAGGGCCCACAAAGCTCCCAAGGCCTCACCACACGCGTGGAAGGGATTACCAGGCCGCCTCACAGCCACCTTTGCGCCAGGTGACTCCGGTACTCAGCTACTCAGCTACTCAGCTACTCAGTGTTTGATCTCTGAGGCTGCAGGGGCCGGCAACGCAGCCGCAGGCTTGCGGCCCTGTGCTGCGGCATCGGCCTGGGACCTCTCCACCCGTGCACGGCGCTCATCCGCTGCCTTGAGGGATTCGGCATGGCGGACACGTGCCTTGGTGGCGCGGTCTGCGCTGGCGGCGGCCCGCTGGGCTTGCTCGCTGCTCGCCTGTTGTGTCCGGATGCGTTGCTGCTGTGCGCGCAGCTCCGCATCGTGGTCCCGCTGCGCCTTGGTGGCTTGGGGATCTGCGGACGCCTTGCGCACCACACCATCCCTCTCCTTGCTTTGGGGCGAAGGGGCCGGCACGGCCTTCTGCTTGTCTTCGATGGAACGCAGGCGCTCGGCCGCCTTCTCCCGGCGCTCCGCGTCATTGAGGTCCACCTCCCGGGCCCGCAGGCGGTCTTCCGCCTCCCGCACCCGGACACGAATGCCGCGCAGGCAGTCCTCTACCGCAAAGCGCTGGTAGCAGACCGCCTCATCCTTCTGGCGCCCGGCCGCCAGTGCTTCGCGCTCGTGGCGGATGCGCTCATGCTCAGCCTTGCGGTGCGCTGCGGTGGCCGCCAAGCCGCTGTCCGGTGGCACTGCCGTGGCCTGCGCCCACACCGAGGCCAAGGGCAGCCACAGCAAAGCCCCGAGCGCCACGGCACGACGAAACTGGGTCATGTGAGTCCCGTATCCACGATGCGGCGCTCCAGCGCCAGGAATTCCTTGGACTGCATCTCGTTGAGGCGCGAGACCGTGCGCGGAAACTCATGCGCCAGTGGCCCCTCGGTATAGAGCTGCTCGGGCGGCACAGCAGCCGACATGATGAGCTTGACACGCCGGTCGTAGAGCACGTCCACCAGCCAGGTAAAGCGCCGTGCGGGCGACGCCATGCTCACGGGCATGTAGGGCACATCGGAGAGCAACACGGTGTGAAACTGCGTGGCGATCTCCAGGTAGTCGTTCTGTGAACGCGGGCCACCACACAGCGTCTTGAAATCGAACCAGACCACGCCACCCGCCTTGCGCCGGGCACGGATCTCGCGCTGCTCGATGTGCAGCACCGGGTCTTCATCGTGCACCTCGGCCAATTGGTCGAAGGCCTGCCCCATCTCGGCATCGGCCTCGGCGCCCAGGGGCATGTGGTACAGCCTCACGTGCTCCAGGGTGCGACGGCGGTAATCGGTGCCGTTGTCCACGTTGACCACTTCCAGCTTTTCGTTGAGCAGCGCAATCGCCGGCAGGATGCGGTCGCGGTGCAGGCCACCGGGGTACAGCTCGTCCGGCATGAAGTTGGAGGTGGTGACAAAACCCACGCCGTTGTCGAACAGCGCCACCAGCAGGCGGTGCAGGATCATCGCGTCGGTGATGTCGGCCACATGGAACTCATCAAAGCAGATGAGCTTGTAGCGCTTGGCGATGCGCTCGCCCAGCACATCCAGCGGGTTCTGCGTGCCCTGCAGGGCCACCAACTCGCGGTGCACCTCGCGCATGAACTCGTGGAAATGCAAGCGTACCTTGCGCTTCAGGGGTACGGCGTCAAAAAAGCACTCCATGAGGAAGCTCTTGCCACGGCCCACCCCGCCGTACATGTACACACCACGCGGAACGTCGGGGCGGTTGATCAATTTCTTGATCGCATTGGAGCGCTGGGCCTTGTAGGCGGCCCAATCATCGGCACAGCGCTGCAGAGCATCCACGGCCCGCAACTGGGCGGGGTCGCTCTGAAAGCCTTTGGCGGCCAGCTCGGCCAGGTAAGCCTGTTTGACAGTCACGGGATGGGCACCACTCTGATACTATGAATTTAATAGCTACCAACGCTTGACTAGCAGGCGCTGGAGCCCTTTTTTATTCAAATATCAGAAGTTGAGGGTGCGCTTGTCCACGGCCAGGGCCGCTTCCTTGGTGGCTTCGCTCAAGGAGGGGTGCGCATGGCAGATGCGCGCGATGTCTTCGCTGCTGGCCTTGAACTCCATGGCCACGACGGCCTCGGAGATCAGCTCGCTGGCCTGCGGGCCCACGATGTGCACGCCCAGGATTTCATCGGTCTCGGCATCGGCCAGCATCTTGACCATGCCGGTGGTGTCGCCCAGCGCGCGTGCACGGCCGTTGGCCAGGAACGGGAAGCTGCCGGCCTTGTACTTGACGCCGTCGGCCTTGAGCTGCTGCTCTGTGCGGCCGACCCAGGCGATCTCGGGGCTGGTGTAGATGACCCAGGGCACGGTGTTGAAGTTGACATGGCCGTGCTGGCCGGCAATGCGCTCGGCCACAGCAACGCCTTCTTCCTCGGCCTTGTGCGCCAGCATCGGGCCGCGCACCACGTCACCCACCGCCCACACGCCGGGCAGGTTGGTCTTGCAGTCGGCATCGACCACGATGGCGCCGCGCTCGTCCAGAGCCAGGCCCACGGCTTCGACGTTCAGGCCGATGGTGTTGGGCACGCGGCCGATGGACACGATGAGCTTGTCCACGTCCAGTGCCTGGGCTTCGCCCTTGGCGTTGGTGTAGGCGATGCTCACGCCCTTCTTGCCAGTCTTGATCTCGCCGACCTTCACGCCCAGCTCGATCTTCAGGCCTTGTTTGTCGAAGGCCTTCTTGGCTTCCTTGGCGATCTGCTCGTCCACCGCGCCCAGGAAGGTCGGCAGGCCTTCGAGGATGGTGACTTCAGCACCCAGGCGGCGCCACACCGAGCCCATTTCCAGGCCAATCACGCCCGAGCCGATGAGGCCGAGCTTCTTGGGCACCGCGCCCACGCGCAGCGCGCCGTCGTTGGACAGCACGAATTCTTCGTCGAACGGCGTGCCGGGCAGCGCACGGGCGTTGGAGCCGGTGGCGATGATGATCTGCTTGCCAACGATGGATTCTTCAGCGGCACCTGCCACCTTGATCTCGTAGCCGCCTTCGGCGGCCTTGACGAACGAGCCACGGCCATGGAAGAAGCTGACCTTGTTTTTCTTGAACAGGTACAGGATGCCGTCGTTGTTCTGCTTCACGACGGTGTCCTTGCGGGCAATCATCTTGGCCACATCCATCTTGACGCCGGTGGCCGTGATGCCGTGCTCGGCAAAGTGCTTGTTGGCGTGCTCGAAATGCTCGGACGACTGCAGCAGCGCCTTGGACGGAATGCAGCCCACGTTGGTGCAGGTGCCACCGGGTGCGGGGCCGCCCTTGTCGTTCTTCCACTCGTCGATACAGGCCACGTTGAAGCCCAGCTGGGCGGCGCGGATGGCAGCGATGTAGCCGCCAGGACCGCCACCGATGACGATCACATCAAATTGTTTGCTCATGGGAAATCTCGTTCAGTCTGTTGGAGAAAGACCCACCGGCGGGCAGGACCAGAGGCCGGGCCACGCGGGTGGGTCAATGCAGTCAGGGGATCAGATGTCGAACAGCAGGCGCGATGGGTCTTCCAGCGCGTCCTTCATCGCCACCAGGCCCAGCACGGCTTCACGGCCGTCGATGATGCGGTGGTCGTAGGACATGGCCAGGTAGTTCATCGGGCGGATCACGATCTGGCCGTTTTCCACCACGGCGCGGTCCTTGGTGGCGTGCACGCCCAGGATGGCCGACTGGGGCGGGTTGAT
>JADMJR010000278.1 GCA_018780365.1 Acidovorax sp.
TGGCGCGCGGCTTCAGCATTTTTGACGCCACCTGCCCGCTGGTGACCAAGGTGCATGTCGAGGTCGCCAAGCTCGCCAAAGAGGGCTACGAATTCATCATGATCGGCCACAAGGGCCATCCCGAGGTGGAAGGCACCATGGGCCAGCTAGACAGTGGCATTCATCTGGTGGAAGACGTGGCCGATGTGGCCCGTGTGCAGCCTGTGCAGACGGAAAAACTCGCAGTGGTCACGCAGACCACGCTGAGCGTGGACGACGCGGCCGAAATCTCAGCCGCCGTGCGTGCGCGTTTCCCCAGCGTGCGCGAGCCCAAGCAGCAGGACATCTGCTACGCCACGCAAAACCGCCAGGACGCCGTCAAGGTGCTGAGCCCGCAGGTGGATGTGGTGATCGTGGTGGGCAGCCCCACCAGCTCCAACAGCAACCGCCTGCGCGAGCTGGCGGCCAAGCTGGGCACCACGGCCTACATGGTGGACAGTGCCGAAGAACTCAAAGGCGAGTGGTTTGACGGCCTGGCGCGCGTGGGGCTCACGGCGGGCGCATCGGCGCCAGAAATCCTGGTGCAGCAGGTCATCGACCGCATCAAGGCGCTGGGCGCGGTGTCGGTGCGCAGCATGGCGGGCATCGAGGAAACCATCAAGTTCCCGCTGCCCAAGGGGCTCAAGATCGATGCGGCCACGGGGCTGAGCATTACCGAACGCACGCCGGAGACGGGGCCCGCAGGGCATTGAACGGCGTGGGGCCGAGGTACGGGCTGAATGCTCCTGAATTGATAGCTATTGGCGCTTGATGGATAGGCGCAAGGGGCTGATTTCGCTTGTATTTTTGGTGCCGCGCTGACACTGGCCGGCCCCTATAGCGACATCGCCGGCCCGCTCCACAGATCCAGGGGGGGGGCGGCCGCCACCGCCCGCAAGATGTCTGTGCGCGAGATAAACCCCGACAGCACCCCCGCTTCATCGGTCACCGGCAGGCCGGGCAGGCCGGTGTCCAGCAGCACGGCCGCCACGCGGCGCAACTCGGTGTCGGCCGAGACGGTGGGCACGGGGCTCACCATCACCTCCGCCACCGGGCGGCGGGCCAGGTCGATGGCCTGCTTGACGGCGCCGGGCTCGGGCAGCAGGTCCAGCGGTGCCATGTCGGCACGCACCAGCAGGCCAATCACGCGGCCCAGCACATCCACCACCGGGGCCTGCGCCACCTTGTGTTCGGCCAGGGTCTGCCAGGCGTCGTTCACCCGCACGTCGGGCGCCACACTCACGCCGCCGGTGGTCATCACGTCGCTCACCTTCGTCAGCGGCTGGCGGGTGGCCTGGGGGCCTTGTTCTGTTTGTGCGTAGGCGCTCGCGGCGTCGTGCATGCGCAGGTTGACGATGGCGGCGGGCGCGGCTGCGCTGGTGTCGGCCGCCGTGGGGCGGGGTGGGGCCGTGAAAACGGGTACCGGGGGGCCGTCCTGTGTGTCCATGGCCCGCGTGCGCAGGGCCTGCGGGCGCTGCACACTGCGCACGGCAGAAATACGCGCCAGGTTTTCGGGGCCGCCCCGGTACATCTGACCCGACGGGCCGAACACAAAGAACATACTTTTTCTCCTGCACGCAGGCCCGCGAAGGGCGTTCGCGTGGGGCACTGCTCTCCCCATGTTATCGGCAGTTGTGTGGCACACGTGCAGTGGAGCTTGTGTCTGCATGTTGCGGGCTTGCCCCTACACTGCCCCCCTTTGCCCCCCTTTGCCCCACCGGAGCCCCCGCATGATCGACCGCGCCGCCATTGCCGCCGCCCGCCGCCAACTGGCCACCCAGCCCGACTTTCTGCGCACCACGCCGCTGATGCGGGTGTCCGGCCGGTCCCTGGGCGTGGACTGCGGCGAGGTCTGGCTCAAGCTGGAACACCTGCAGGTGGGTGGCAGCTTCAAGGCGCGCGGCATGCTGTACCGCCTGCTGGCCAACCCGGTGCCCGAGAGCGGCGTGATCATCGCCTCGGGCGGCAACGCCGGCATTGCCGCGGCGGCTGCCGCCAAGGCCCTGGGCGTGCGCTGCGAGGTGTTTGTGCCCGAAGTCTCGCCCGAAGCCAAACGTGCGCGCCTGCGTGCCCTGGGGGCGGAGGTGGTCGTTACAGGCGCAGCCTATTCCGAAGCCTTTGAAGCCTGCGTCTCCCGCCAGAAGGCCACGGGCGCGCTGCAGGCCCACGCCTACGACCAGCCCGAAGTGGTGGCCGGCGCGGGCACCCTGGCGCTGGAGATCGAAGAGCAGGGCGGCCGCCTGCCCGATACGGTGCTGGTCAGCGTGGGCGGCGGCGGCCTCATCGGCGGCGTGGCGGCGTGGGTGGAAAGCCGCGCCCATGTGGTTGCGCTGGAACCCGAGCGCGCGCCCACCCTGCATGCCGCGCGCGCCGCAGGCCAGCCGGTGGATGTGGAGGTGGGTGGTGTGGCCGCTGATTCTTTGGGCGCCCGCCGCATCGGTGCCATCGGCTGGGAGGTCAGCCAGCGCCATGTGCACGATGCGCTGCTGCTGCCCGACGACG
>JADMJR010000227.1 GCA_018780365.1 Acidovorax sp.
GCAGCCACTCGGTGCGCGCGCGCTCGAAGAACTTGAGGTAGTTGGCGTAGAACACGATGCCACCGGCATCGGTGTCCTCCCAGTAGATGCGGATCGGGAACTCGAACGCCATCGTGTCAGCCGAGCAGCGTGCGCAACCGCGCCACGGACTCTTCCAGCTGTGCCATCGAGTTGGCAGTGGAGAAACGGATGAAGCGCTCGGGCTCGGCCGTGCCAAAGTCGCGGCCTGGCGTGACGGCGATGTGGGCGCGGCGCATGACCTCGAACGCAAAGTCCCAGCTGCCGTTCACACCAAGCTGTTGCGCGGCCTGTGTGCAGTCGGCCCAGGCGTAAAAGGCGCCGTCGGGCATCACCGGCACCGTGAGGCCCAGCGACTGCAGGGCGGGGATGAAGTAGTCGCGCCGGGCCTTGAACTCGGCGCGGCGGCGTTCGTACTCGGCAATGCTCTCGGCCTCGAAGCAGGCCAGCGCCGCGTGTTGCGACACAGTGCTGGCGCAGATGAACAGGTTTTGTGCCAGGCGTTCGACCACCGGCACCATGGCCTCGGGCACCACCATCCAGCCCAGGCGCCAGCCGGTCATGTTGAAGTACTTGCTGAAGCTGTTGATGCTGATGATGTTCTCATCGATGGCCAGTGCCGTGTGGCTGAACTCTTCCTCGTACGACAGGCCCAGGTAGATCTCATCGATCATCGTGATGCCATCGTGTGCGCGCACCACCTCATGGATGCGGCGCAGCTCATCCGGCGCAATCGAGGTGCCCGTGGGGTTGGACGGCGAGGCCAGCAGAACGCCCCGGGTCTTCTCCGTCCAGGCCGCACGCACCTTGTCGGCGCTCAGCTGGTAGCGCTCGGCCGCCGTGGTGGGCAGCAGCACGGCCTTGCCCTCGGCCGCGCTCACAAAATGGCGGTTGCAGGGGTAGCTGGGGTCGGGCATGAGGATCTCGTCGCCCGACTCGATGAGCGCGAGGCACGCCAGCTGCAGCGCGGCCGAGGCGCCCGCCGTCACCACGATGCGGCGCGCGGGCACATTCACGCCAAATCGGTTCTGGTACCAGCCGCTGATGCGTTCGCGCAAGGCATCCAGCCCCAGCGCGTTGGTGTACTGCGTGGCGCCGCTGTGCACGGCGCGGGCTGCGGCCTCTTGCACCAGCGGCGGGGCGGTGAAGTCCGGCTCGCCGATGTTCAGAAAGATCATCGGTTCGCGCGTGCCTGCCACCTCGCGGGCCAGGGCCTGCGCGGCCTTGGCCACTTCCATCACGTAGAACGGTTCGATGCGCTCGGCGCGCGTGGAAAACTTCATGGAAAGGCATCCTGCCCGCGCTGGCCGGGCGTTGCTCAAGATATCTGGGGAATCCCGGCCGCCTGTCTTGGGGGCCGGGCGGGCCGGAGTGGTGCGCAGCGGCAGGGGCTCTCAGGCGCCTGCCCATGGCGTGGTCAGGAGGCCGCAGCCCCCGAAGCCTTGTCGGCCGCCACTTCCACGGCGCGCAGTTGGGGGGCCAGGCCGTTGAGCACAGCGTTCACATACTTGTGGCCGTCGGTGCCGCCAAACTCCTTGGCCAGCTCGATGCACTCGTTGAGCACCACACGCCATGGCACATCGAGGCAATGCTGGAACTCGTACACGCCGATCCACATCGTGGCGTGTTCGATGGGCGAAATCTCGGCCATCTTGCGGTCCAGCAGTGGGGTGATGAGTTGGTCCATCTCGCCCGCTGTGGCAATGCAGCCGTGCAGCAGGGCGTCATAGTGGGCCGAGTCGGCCTTGTGAAAACCGGCCAGGTCGCGCGTGAACGCGTCGATGGCATGGGCATCGTTGCCGCCCACCAGGTGCTGGTACAGGGCCTGCAGCGCGAATTCGCGTGCGCGGCTGCGGTTGGACTTGGAGGCCGCCTTGCGCACGCCCGTGCTCTTGAGCCCGGTGCGCACTTGCTTCGGGGGCCGTGCCGACGACGGCGTGGGGGTGTTTTCGCTCATGACAGTTCGTCCAGCAGGTTGGCCATTTCCACCGCAACGCGGGCGGCATCGGCGCCTTTTTCGGTCTGGCGGGCGATCGCTTGCTCGAGGTTTTCGGTGGTGATGATGGCGTTGGCAATGGGGATCTGGTAGTCCAGCGACAGGCGGGTCACGCCCGCGCCGGATTCATTGGCCACCAGTTCGAAGTGGTAGGTCTCGCCACGGATGATGCAGCCCAGCGCAATCAGTGCGTCGTACTCATCGCTTTCGGCCATGGCCTGCAAGGCCACGGGCACTTCCAGTGCGCCAGGCACCAGCACGTGCTTGATGTGCTTTTCCTGCACGCCCAGGGCCAGCAGCTCGGCACGGCATGCCGCGGCCAATGTGTTGGTGATGCTCTCGTTGAAGCGGGCCTGCACGATGCCGATGTGCAGTTTCTTGCCGTCCAGGCGGTCTGCGGTGCCTTTTTCTGCGCCAAACATAGTGGTATTGCTCTTTATTCTTTGGGGATGAAACCGGTGATTTCGAGGCCGTAGCCGGTCATGCTGGGCATGCGGCGCGGCTGGCCCATGAGGGCCATCTTGTGCACGCCACATTCGCGCAGGATCTGTGCGCCCACGCCATAGGTGCGCAGGTCCATGCGGCCGCGTTCGGGCGCCTGGGCGGAGCGGGCCGTGCCTTCAAACTGCGCCAGCAGCTGGCCCGCGCTTTCGCCACAGTTGAGCAGCACGGCCACGCCCTTGCCTTGTGCGTTGAGGTATTGCAGGCTGGTGTCCAGGCCCCACGAGTGCATGGAGCGGTTGATTTCGAGTGCATCGAACACCGACAGGGGCTCGTGCACCCGCACGGGCACCACGTCGTCGGCGCTCCACTGGCCCTTGACCAGCGCCAGATGCACCGCCTGGCTGGGCTTGTCGCGGAAGGCATGGGCGGTGAACTCGCCGTAGGCGGTCTGCAGGGTGCGCTGGCCCACTTTTTCGACCAGCGTTTCATTGCGGCTGCGGTGCTCGATCAGGTCGGCGATGGTGCCGATCTTGAGGCCGTGCTCGGCGGCAAACAGCTGCAGATCGGGCAGGCGGGCCATGGTGCCGTCGTCCTTCATGATCTCGCAGATCACTGACGCAGGGCTGCAGCCGGCCATGGCGGCCAGGTCGCAACCGGCTTCGGTGTGGCCTGCGCGCATCAGCACGCCACCGTCCACCGCCTGCAGCGGGAAGATGTGGCCGGGTTGCACCAGGTCGGTGGGTTGGCTGTTGCGGTCCACGGCCACCTGCACGGTGCGGGCGCGGTCGGCGGCCGAGATCCCGGTGGTCACGCCCTCGGCGGCCTCGATGGAGACGGTGAAGGCCGTGCTGTACACCGTGCCGTTGCGTGCGGCCATGGGGGGGAGCTTCAAGAACTCGCAGCGCTCGCGGCTCAATGTCAGGCAGATCAGGCCCCGGCCGAAGCGGGCCATGAAGTTGATGGCCTCGGGCGTCACGTGGTCGGCGGCCAGGACGAGGTCGCCTTCGTTTTCGCGGTCTTCTTCATCCACCAGGATGACGATGCGCCCGGCGCGCATCTCGGCCACGATGTCCTCGACGGGGGAGATCGGCACGGGAGTGAGGGGGGAGGTCATGGAAGGCTTGGGCTTTCTGAGGGGGCCGCTGGCAAGTTGCCTGCTGGCGGTGTGCTGCAGCACAGGTTCCCGTGGCCGAAGGCAATGGTGCCTCCAAGAAACCGACCCAAAGAACATGCGATGCGGCGCTGCCGCACGTCAAAGGAGCATCTTGCTCCCGAAGGCGTGGATTTTAGTGCACTGGGGCCCGGTCCGTCTCAGAACGGGGTTGTGTGCCTGATGCAGATCAGATGGCGCTGCCCTGCAGAACGACGTCCGTTGTGGGATAGGCCACGCAGGGCAGCACGCAGCCTTCCTCCTTTTCTTCGGCCGTCAGGCCCGGCCATTCGATGGCATAGCGCACGCTGCCTTCCACCAGCTGGCCCATGCAGGTGCGGCAGGTGCCGTTGCGGCAGGAGCTGGGCCAGTCGATGCCGCCTTGCTCCAGCGACAGCAGCAGGGGCTGCTCGGGCCAGGCGTCGCATTGTTGGCCGTCGGGTTCGACCTTGGCGATGAAGAAGGGGGCGGCGGTCGGGGTGCTCATGGGGGCGGTTCCGTCAGAAGGAAAGAAGTGGGTCAGGCCGCAGTGGCGGCTGGGGCGCGGGTCCACACCAGCAGCAGGTTGTTGGCCGGCATTGCATGCCGTGCGGCCAGCTGCAGGCCGGCCTGGGCGGCCGCAGCGGCCACGTCGTCGATGTGGCGAATGCCCCAGCTGGCGTCCTGTGCGCGCAGGCTGGAGTCAAAGGACAGGTTGCCCGGGGCCGTGGGCACGCCGTCTTCCAGGTAGGGGCCGTAGGTGACCAGGCACCCCCCCGGCGCCAGGTGCCGGGCGGCGCCCTGCATCAGCCCCGCGCAGCAGGCCCACGGGGCGATGTGCAGCATGTTGGCGCAGTAGACCAGATCGAACGATGCGGCACCCAACGCCGGGCCCTCGCTGGGCCACGGGCTTTGCAACACGTCCAGCCGCAGCGGCGACCGCACGTTGACCGCGCCGGCCTGGGCGGCCCAGCCGGTGATCGATGCAAAGTGGGTGGCCTGCTGGTCGGTGGGCTGCCAGGCCCAGCCGGGCAGGGCGGCGGCAAAGTGCGCCGCGTGCTGGCCGGTGCCGCTGGCGATCTCCAGCGCGGCGCCGGCGGGCGGCAGCAGGGCCAGCAGTTGCGCCAGGATGGGGGCCTGGTTGCGTTCGGCGGCAGGGCTGTGCTGGAGTGAAGGGATGGACACGGGTAATTTTTGAATATTTTTGGCCGCTGGCGCCTGCCAGTAAAGCGCTGGTAGCTATGAAATAAAGAGCATTCCAAAGAGCACCGACGTGGACTGTACCGCAGGCGCCTTGCCCGTACGGTGCTGCCTGTTTTTTAAGCGGCACAAGGAGTTTCCTTGTAAATCAATGACTTAAGACTGTCATACAAAGCTTGTGCAAAGTTATCCACACCATTGTCCAGTGTCGGCAGGGATAACCGGGGGTTTTTGGGGGGGCCGGCAAGGTGTTGGAGGCCGTGCCAGAGCGGGAATCCGTCCTGCCTGTTTTTTGAGCGTTACAAGGATAGTCCTTGTAAATCAATCACTTAAGAATGTCATACAAGGCTTATCCAAGGTTATCCACACCATTGTCCAGTGCAGGCTGGGATAACCATCGCCCTGATTTTGTGTGCTGCCCAAAAATGAGGCATCGCAGGGTGTGCCCTTACAAATCAAGCACTTGGCACTGTCATACAGGGCTTGCCAAAACTTATCCACATGATTGTCCAGTGCTGGCAGGGATAACCCGCAGACCGTGGGCCGTGGGGGGTCAGGCCGACACTTTCACACCCTTCCAGAACGCCACGCGGCCCTTGATTTCTTCGGCTTCGGGCTTGGGGCTGGCATAGAACCAGGCGGCGTCGGTGTTCATTTCACCGTGAACCAATAGCGACAGGTAGCTGGCCTGGCCCTTCCAGTGGCAGGTGGTCTTGTGGTTGCTGAAGGTGAAGTAGTCGCGGTGGAGCGCACTTTCAGGGAAGTAGTGGTTGCCTTCCAGCACCACGGTGTCGTCGCTCTCGGCAACGACCACGTCGTTCCAGACTGCTTTCATGGGAAATCCTTGGTAAAAATGGCCGCTAGCGCCTGATGGGTATGCGCTGATAGCTATGAAATTGTGAGTAACAGGCTGCCGCAGCAAGAGCGGCGCCCGGGGAGGGGGTTGCGGTGCCGATTATTCCCAATGCGCCGCACCGGTGCACGGGCCTTTGGCAATGTGGGGTGTGGGCCTGCGTGTGTTCAGTCGCCTGCGCAACCGGTGGCCTGTGCTGTGTGGCTTACAGTGCAGCGCGCGGCGCCAGCACATTCGCGCTGGTGCCAGATGCGTTTTAGATGCATTTGTATTCCACTGATTGATTGACCAAGACAACAGGAGAACCTTCACCATGGGTATTGATTTCCAAGGCCGCGTGGCCATCGTGACGGGCGCAGGCGGCGGCCTGGGCCGCCAGCATGCACTGGCGCTTGCAGCGCGCGGTGCCAAGGTGCTGGTCAACGACCTGGGTGGCACGGTGGACGGCAGCGGTGCCACCGTGGGAGCCGCCCAGGCCGTGGTCGATGAGATCCGCGCGGCGGGCGGCGAGGCGCTGGCCAATGGCGCGTCCGTCACCGACTTCGCGGCGGTCGAGGCCATGGTGCAGCAGGCCATCGATGCCTGGGGCCGGGTGGACATCCTGGTCAACAACGCCGGCATCCTGCGCGACAAGTCGTTCTCGAAGATGGGCATGGACGACTTCCGCCTGGTGGTGGACGTGCACCTGATGGGCGCTGCCCACTGCTGCAAGGCCGTGTGGCCGCACATGGTGGCGCAGCAGTACGGCCGCATCGTGATGACCACGTCGTCCACCGGCCTGTACGGCAACTTCGGCCAAAGCAACTACGGCGCGGCCAAGCTGGCCCAGGTGGGGCTGATGCAGACCCTGGCCATCGAAGGCGCCAAGTACAACATCCACGTGAACGCCCTGGCGCCCACGGCCGCCACGCGCATGACCGAAGGCCTGATGCCCCAGGAGGTGCTGGACGCCCTCAAGCCCGAGGCCGTGGTGCCCGCCATGCTGGTGCTGGCCCATGAAAGCGCGCCCACGCGCACCATCTTGTGTGCGGGCGCGGGCACCTTCGAGGCGGCCCACATCACCCTCACGCAGGGCATTCATTTGGGGCTGGGCGCCGACGTGCCCGAGCAGCTGGCGGCTCGCCTGGCCGAGGTGACCGAGCGTGCGGGCGAGCAAGTACCACAAAGTGGCGCGGCGCAGGGAACCAACGAAGTCGGAAAGGCGTTGGCCGCAAGGGCTTGACGCCCCTCTGGGCGGGCCAGCGCCCAACGTGCTAAGTTCCGGGCCGACAGAAGTTGGATCGGTATAAACATATGAGCAAACTGCACGAGAGACTGGCCGCCTACCCGGCGGACGCCCTGGGAGGGATTCGCCGCGGCATTGAAAAGGAAGGGCTGCGGGTGTTGCCCACCGGCGGCCTGGCCCTCACGCCGCACCCGCTGGCGCTGGGCTCGGCCCTCACACACCCGCTGATCACCACCGATTACAGCGAGTCGCAGCTCGAACTCATCACCGGCGCCCACAAGGGCGTGCTGGCCTGCCTGGATGAGCTGACCGAGGTGCACCAGTTCGTGCACCACACCCTCAAAGACAGCGGCGGCGAACTGCTCTGGGCGTCCAGCATGCCCTGTGGCCTGCCCACCGACGAGACGATCCCGATCGGCCGCTACGGCAGCTCCAACGTGGGCCGCGCCAAAAGCGTGTACCGCATGGGCCTGGGCCACCGCTATGGGCGGCGCATGCAGACCATTTCGGGCATCCACTACAACTGGTCGTTGCCCGGCGTGACGAGCGAGCAGTATTTCTCGCTCATCCGCAACTTCCGCCGCCATGCGTTTGTGCTGCTGTACCTGTTTGGTGCCTCGCCCGCGCTGTGCCCCTGTTTTGTGGAAGGTCGCCAGCATGGCCTGCAGCAGATGGAGGGGGGCAGCGCGCTGTACCTGCCCCACGCCACCTCGCTGCGCATGGGCCGCCTGGGCTACCAGAGCGACGCGCAGGCCACGCTGGCCGTGAGCTACAACGGCCTCACGGGCTACGCCAATTCGCTGCACGAGGCGCTGACCAAACCCTACCCGGCCTACGAAACCGTGGGCGTGCGCAACCCGGGGGGCGACTACAACCAGCTGGGCACCAGCCTGCTGCAGATCGAGAACGAGTTCTACGGCACCATCCGCCCCAAGCGCACCGTGCGCACGGGCGAGCGCCCGCTGCATGCGCTGCGCGAGCGCGGCGTGGAATATGTGGAAGTGCGGCTGATGGACCTGGACCCGTTTGTGCCCGTGGGCATCACGGCGCCCACCATGCGCCTGCTGGACGTGTTTTTGCTGCACTGCCTGCTGTCCGACAGCCCGCCCGACACACCGGCCGAAATTGCCGAACTCAAGCACAACCAGCACCTCACCGCCGAGCGGGGGCGCGAACCCGGCCTGCACCTCACGCGCAACGGCCAGAGCGTGCTGCTGGCCGACTGGGGCACCGAGGTGCTGGCCGCGTGCGCACCTTTGGCTGCGGCGCTGGACGCCACCCATGGCACCGATGACTACAGCGCCGCGCTGCGCGATGCCCGTGCGCTGATGTCCGCGCCCGAGCGCACACCGTCAGCCCGCGTGCTCGGCAGCATCGTGGGCGAGCATCACCACAGCTTTGAGTCTTTTGCCCGCCAGCAATCCGTCGCCGCGCGCGACGCGCTGCTGGGCCTGCCGTGGACGGCAGAGCAGCAGGCACGTTACTTGGCGATGGCGGATGAATCGATTGCCGCACAGAAGGCCATCGAGGCGGCGGACACACTGCCCTTTGAGGAATGGCGCGAGCAATACATGTCCGTAAAGGAGCTCGGGTGATGCGGCACGCAGGCTGCATTCACTCCTGATTTGATAGCTTCTTGCGCTTGTCTATAAAGCGCTAGAGGCCGATTTTTCTGGAAATTCAGCCCTCCAGCTGCAACAGCGCCTCTTGCCGCCAATACTCGGCGGCGCCTAGAAACCCCTCCCACACGCAGCCATTGCAGCCACGTCCGCAGCAGGTGGTGGGCTCGGGAGGCGGGTTGCGCAGCGTGATGCCGGCCTGCGCGGCGCGCTGCTGCAGGGACTGGAACATTTGCTGCGCGGAGGCCCCGTCAACAGCCGGGACTGGAGCTGGTGCGCTGGCGCCGGGCAACATCACGGCTGGCGGCGCCCGGCCTTGGCGCGGCGCAGGCCGTACTGCACCCCGAACGCAATGCCCAGCACGAGCGCAAACCAGCCCACCAGGGCCGCCTGGCCCATGAGATCGCGCACGCTGGCGGAGCGCGCCACATAGGGCGCCAGCAGGATGACCAGGCCAATCAGTGCGCAGGTCACGCCCTTGAACAGCACTTCCTTGTCGGCCTTGCTGGCGGTGGCTTTGCGCGGGGTGTCGAGAGGTGCTGGCATGGAGGTCAAATAACGCGGTGGCGTGGGCAAGTGAGGACCGCGATTATCCTTGCCACCCTCAGACAGTATCGAAAACACAAGAAAGTACCCCCGCATGGCCATCCAGTGGTTCCCCGGTCACATGCACCTGACCCGTAAAGCCATCACCGAACGCATCAAGGACATTGACGTGGTGATCGAGGTGCTGGACGCGCGCCTGCCCGGCTCCAGCGCCAACCCGCTGCTGGCCGAGATCACGGGCCACAAGCCCACGCTCAAGGTGCTCAACAAGCAGGACGTGGCCGACGCCGAGCGCACGGCGCTGTGGGTGGACTGGTACAACGCCCAGAGCGACACGCGCGCTTTGCCGCTGGATGCGTCCGACCCTGCGCCCACGCGCAAGCTCATCGACGCCTGCCACCTGCTGTCGCCCAACCGGGGCGGCATGGCCAAGCCCATGCGGGTGCTGATCTGCGGCGTGCCCAACGTGGGCAAGTCCACGCTCATCAACACGCTCAGCAACAAGCGCCAGGCCAAGACGGGCGACGAGGCCGGCATCACCAAGCTGGAGCAGCGCATCACGCTGGCCGACGACTTCTACCTGTGGGACACGCCCGGTATGCTGTGGCCGCGCATCATCGTGCCCGAAAGCGGCTACAACCTGGCCGCCAGCGGCGCCGTGGGCCGCAATGCCTACGACGAGGAACTGGTGGCGCTGGAGCTGCTGCGCCGCCTGCAGCAGAACTACGCACCGTTGCTGGAGGCGCGCTACAAACTGGGCCTGCCCGCCGGCGCCATGGCCAGCATGCACGACGAGGAACTGCTGGAAGCCATTGGCCGCAAACGCGGCGCCATGCTGGGTGGCGGCCGGGTCAACCTGCAAAAGACGGCGGAGATCGTGATGACGGACTTCCGCTCCGCCATCCTGGGCCGCATCACGCTGGAGACGCCCGCCGAGTTCGAGGCCTGGCGCGCCGCCGGCCTGGCCGAAGACACCAAGCGCCAGGCCAAGAAAGACGCCCGTACCAAAGCCAAGGGCAAGGGCTCGGGCGTGCGGGAGCCCGCGCCGGGCAGCGACACGGCAGACTGAGGCGGCACAGGGGGCCGGGCTGGGCTCCTTGATTGCGTGGAATCCGGGGCTGTTTTGCGTTGTTCGCTTGCCGCCACTGGCACTTTGCGGGTAGGCGTTTGCGAAAGCTGCGGTTACGATGGTTTCCTCCCCTGCAATCCCTGTCGCCATGGCCGAAGCCTCCGCCGTTCCGCTGCCCGACCACGAAGACGCCACCACACGCCATCTGGTACGTGTGGCGGGCTGGGCTGTGATGCTGATTGGTTGGACCATTGGCGTACTGCTGCTGTGGGATGAACCCGTGCAACCGGCACGCGTGGCGCTCAATTTTGTGGCGGGCGCAGTGGGTGGCTCGGCGCTGCTGCTGGCGCGCCGCCAGCGCTGGACGCCGGCAGCCTACCTGCTGGTGTGGGGCGTGTGGGTGTCGGTGTCGCTGGTGGCGGCCCGCAATGGCGGTGTCAACGGCCCCAACCTGCTCAACTACCCCGTGATCATCGTGCTGGCCGGCTGGCTGCTGGGGGTGCGTGCCACGCTCGTCCTGGTGGGGCTCACGGCGCTGCTGTTCATGGGGTTCATCTGGGCTGACATCCTGGGCATGTTCAAGCCCGTGCAGGTGGCCAACCGCGTGGCGGGGGCCGTGTACCTGGCGGGTATCCTGGTGCTCACGGCGGCGGCCACGCTGCTCTCGCGCCGCAACTACATGAACCGGGTGCAGGAGGCGCAGCAGACCGCTGCCAGCCTGGCCACCAGCGAGGCCGCACTGCGCAAGCTGCTGCGGGCGGTGGAGCAAAGCCCCGAGAGCATTGTCATCACCGACCTGCAGGAAGACATCGAGTACGTGAACGATGCCTTTGTGCGCCGCACGGGCTATGCGCGCGACGAGGTGGTGGGCGGGGCTTCGGCGCGTTATTCCAGCAATGGTCTGGCCACCGCACAGCGCGAAGGGCTGCGCTCCACGCTGGAGCGGGGGGAGAGCTGGGCGGGTGAGCAGGTCAATTTCCGCAAGGACGGGCAGGCGCTGATCGAGTCGGTGGTGGTGGCGCCCATCCGCCAGCCCGATGGCTCCGTGAGCCACTATGTGGAGCTCAAGCAGGACATCACCGAGCGCAAGCGCGCGGCAGACGAGATCCACCGCCTCGCGCATTTCGACGGGCTCACCAGCCTGCCCAACCGCTCCACGCTGATGGAGCGGCTCCAGGTGCTGCGCGGGCGCGTGGGCCGCCCCACCACCACCCAGCATGCCTTGCTGCTGCTGGACCTGGACCGCTTCACCACCTTCAACGACGCGCGGGGCAGCGAGATGGGCGACCGCCTGTTGTGCGCCGTGGCGCTGCGGTTGTCCGAGATCTTGCCCGCCCAGGGCCTGCTGGTGCGTGTGGCGGGCGACGAGTTTGCGGTGGTGCTGCATGGCCTGGGGGTGGATGTCTCGCTGGCTGGCCGCCATGCGCTGGCCTTTGCCGAGAAGCTGCAGACCGCCTTGCTGCGCCCCCTGCGCCTGGAGGGCGATGCACAGGACGCCCAACTGGGCGCCAGCGTGGGCATCACCCTTTACCCGCAAAGTGCCGGCGATGGGGCGCACGACGCGCTGCGGCGGGCGGGCATGGCCCTGCACCGGGCCAAACAGGCGGGTGGCGGCCGGGCTGCGTTCTTCGAGCAAGGCATGGGCGAGGCTGCGGAGCAGCGTTTTCGGGTGGAGCGCGAGCTGCGCCACGCGATTGGGGCGGGCGAGCTGCGGCTGCACCTGCAGTCGCAGGTGGATGTACGGGGCCAGGTCGTGGGGGCTGAGGTGCTGGTGCGCTGGCAGCACCCGCGCGATGGGCTGGTGCCTCCGGGCGTGTTCATCCCCATCGCCGAGGAGTCGGACCTCATCGTGAGCTTGGGCGAGTGGGTGCTGGAGAGCGCCTGCGCGCTGCTGGCGCAGCCTGTGTTCGGCGAGCGGCGGCTGCGGCTGTCGGTCAACCTCAGCGCCCGGCAGTTCCGGCAGTCGGGTTTTGTGCCGCAGCTGCGGGCGCTGCTGGCATCCACGGGGGCAGACCCTCGGCTGCTCACGCTGGAGGTGACCGAGGGGCTGGTGATCGACGATTTCGACGACGCCGTGGCCAAGATGCGGGAGCTGGCCGCGCTGGGCGTGGACATCTCGCTCGACGACTTTGGCACGGGCTACTCTTCACTGGCCTACCTCAAGCGCTTGCCCATTCAGGAGCTCAAGATCGACCGGTCTTTTGTGCACGAGGCGCCCACCAATGCCGACGATGGTGTGCTGGTGGAGGGCATCCTGTCGGTGGCCCGCCACTTTGGCCTGCGTGTAGTGGCCGAAGGGGTCGAAACCCAGGCCCAGGCAGACTTCCTGAGCCAGCGCGCCCCGGACATCGTGTACCAGGGCTACCTGTTCGGCCGGCCCGAGCCCGACGCCCAATGGCTGGCCCGCCTGGTGCCCGCAGAAGCCTTGCGGTAGATGGCGGTCTCGGGGGTATCCGGTGGGCCGATGAATGTGTGGTTCTTGAATAAAAATAGCTGCCAGCGCCTTATTCATTGGCGTTGGTAGCTATCTTTTTGGTAGCGGATGCAGGGGTGGTGCAGGGCACCAGCCAGCCAGCCAGGCTGCCTGTCTTGCTACTTGTTCTTGTCCTTGCCCCGCGGGATGACGGCGGTCATCGGCGGCATGGGCCGGTCAGATCCGCTGTATTCCTTGGGTGGCGAAGTGTCCTTCTTGGGTTTCTTTGCCATCTTGTTGCTGCGCTGTTCGCCTTTGGCCATGGGGCCTCCTTGAGAAAGGTCTCGGGATGGGACCGTGCCGGGATGGTACGTCACAAACCGGACACTTGGAGCCTGCCGCTGTGCACGGTGTGGTGTGTGGCGCGTAGTGTGCAATGGGCAGGACACGCAGGCCCGGGAGGCACCGGGGCCGCATGGTGGATGCATTTTTTTGCGGCGTTTTCGTGCGGTTTTTGGCGTGGTGCCTTGGGATCGTGCACCTATGATGGCCATGCGCCCATGGACGCAGTGCCCGCGCCCCGGGCCGCACTTCTTCCATGCCGATTCTTCATTTTTTGAACCTAGGGAAAAACACCATGACCATGCAGAGCTTTCGTCGGTGGGGCGCCGTTTTTTGCCTGGGTTTCGTGGCCCTGGCGGCGGGCGGGGCGGCATGGGCGCAGGACATGGCCGGCAGCAAAGACCACCCGGCCGTCAAGCGCTTTGGCGGCAGCACCATCGTGGGCTACGAGGTGCGCAACTTCGACGCCGTGGAGTTCCAGACCT
>JADMJR010000097.1 GCA_018780365.1 Acidovorax sp.
GCCGCACCAATGTTTAAAGCCTGCAATCGAAAGATTGCAGGCTTTTTCATTTGTCCACGCGCTTTGCGCTGATCGGGGGTGTCTGGCTATGAGCAAGGCGTTTACCAAAGAGACTGATGGGGCTGACGAAGATGAGTTGGCGCTGCCCCCCCTGCCTGCTGGCGGAAAAAACTACATCACGCCTGCGGGTTATGTGCGCCTGCGGGACGAGCTGCTGGATCTGATTGACAACGAGCGCCCCAAGATCGTGGATGTTGTGCATTGGGCTGCCAGCAACGGCGATCGCTCCGAAAATGGCGACTATCTGTATGGCAAAAAGCGCTTGCGCGAAATCGATCGGCGTATCCGCTTTCTGACCAAGCGGCTGGAGATTGCTGAAGTCGTGGATCCCAGCCTGCATGCGGGGAGCGACCAGGTTTTCTTTGGCGCCACGGTGACCTATGTGGACGATGAGGGTGTTGAGCGCACGATCACCATCATGGGCATTGACGAGGCCGACAGCCGTGAGTCGCAGGTCAGCTGGATCTCACCAGTGGCACGGGCTCTGCTGAAGGCCCGGGTGGGTGACGATGTCCAGTTGCCGACACCCGGGGGTGTCCGCTATCTGGAGGTGGTGGATGTTCGGTATCCGCTGCCGCCGCACCGTGAACAACCGCTCAAACTTTAGGGCGGGCGCCTCTACTGTGCCTGTGGAGTGATCCTGGTTGCGCGAATGACGGCCTGTGTGCGGCGCAGGTTGCGCAGGGCCACTTCCAGATGTGCCTGGTCGCGCACGGCAATGATGAAGCGCAGATCTGTGGTGTCCAGGGCAGCCTCGTCGTCCATGTCGACATGGGTGATGTCTGCCTCGGAGTTTGCCAGTTCTGCTGCCACACGTGCCAGTACACCCTTGCCGTTGGTGACGGTGACGACCACGCCGGTTTCGAACATGCGTGTCGGCTCGTCCGACCAGTCCACGGCAATGAAGCGTTCACTGTCTTTGTGCTGTAGCCGCTTGGCCACGCTGCAATGGACGTTGTGCACCACCAGTCCCTCGCCTCGGCCGAGGTAGCCAACGATGCTGTCGCCGGGCACCGGGCGGCAGCATGGTGCGTACTGCACCGAGGCATTTTCGCTGCCGTCGAGCGTGACCGCGCCTTGCGACAGGGTCTCGTGCGATGTATAGCGCTCACGGGTCATGAGCAATGCATCGGGGCGATGGCCATGCTCAGACATCAGCACCATCAGGCGCTTGGCCACGATGCTGGCGATGCGCTTGCCCAGGCCCAGGTCTGTCATGAGTTCGCTACGGCTTCGGTTGCCAGTGAAGCGCAGCAGTTTGTCCCACAGGGGCTGAGTTTCTGCATTGAGGGGTGGCAGTTGCTCCAGGCCTTCGGCGCGGATCGCCTGGGTCATCAACTTTTCTCCAAGTCCTTCCGACTCCGTTTGTGCCAGGGTCTTGAGGTAGTGGCGAATCTTTGAGCGGGCGCGGCCGGTGCGGACAAAGCCCAGCCATGCCGGATTGGGTGTGGAGACGGGGGCGGTGATGATCTCCACCACGTCGCCGTTCTTGAGCTCGGTGCGCAGTGGCACTTGTTCGTTGTTGATCTTGGCGGCGGTTGTTCGGTCGCCGACATTGCTGTGGATGGCATACGCGAAGTCCACCACGGTGGCACCGCGTGGCAACGCCATGATCTGGCTCTTGGGGGTGAAGACGTAGACCGCATCGGGGAAAAGGTCGACCTTCACATGGTCCCAGAATTCGGCGGCATCGCGGGTTTCGTTCTGGATGTCCAGCAGCGATTGCAGCCATTTGGTGCCCAGGCGCTCTGCGGACGTCCCGTCGCCGTCCTGGGCTTTGTACAACCAGTGCGCGGCCACGCCAGCTTCAGCGATGACGTGCATTTCATCGGTGCGCATCTGGAACTCGATGTTCACGCCCGAAGGGCCCACGAGGGTGGTGTGCAACGACTGATAGCCATTGAGTTTGGCGATGGCGATATGGTCTTTGAACTTTCCTGGCACTGGCTTGTACATCTGGTGCAGCACTCCGAGCGCTGTGTAGCAATCGGTGACGGTGGGCACAATCACCCGGAAGCCATATATGTCCGTCACCTGGGCAAAGCTCAGGTGCTTGAGGTCCATCTTCTGGTAAATGGCGTACAGGGTTTTCTCGCGGCCTGCCAGGCGTACCTTCATGCCGATCTTCGAGAAAGCAGCGTCCACCTCCGTCTGCACCTTTTGCACCAGATCGCGGCGGCGGTTGCGCGATTTGTTGACGGCCTTCGACAGCGTCGCATAGCGCCAAGGGTGCAGATGGCGAAACGACAGATCCTGCAGCTCGCGGTAGGTCTGATTGAGCCCCAAACGGTGGGCGATGGGCGCGTAGATTTCCAGCGTTTCCGAAGAGATGCGGCCCCACTTGCTGCGTGGCATGTCCGACAGCGTGCGCATGTTGTGCGTGCGGTCGGCCAGCTTGATAAGGATGACGCGGACATCACGCGCCATGGCCAGCAGCATCTTGCGGAAGGACTCGGCCTGGTTCTCTTCGCGGGTGTTGAACTGCAGCTTATCGAGTTTGGTGAGTCCGTCGACCAACTCTGCTACGGGGGCGCCAAAACGGTCGATCAGGTCCGCCTTGGTGACGCCACAGTCTTCCATGGCGTCGTGCAGCAAGGCTGCCATCAGGGCCTGGGCATCAAGCTTCCAGGTGGCGCATTGGGCGGCCACGGCAATGGGGTGGGTGATGTAGGGCTCGCCGCTGTTGCGCAGCTGGCCCAGATGCGCCTCGTCCGCAAAACGGTACGCCTGGCGCACCTGCTCGATGCTGGAGGCATCCAGATAGTCCAGGCTGTCTGTTAGTGCTGCAAAGCTGGCCGCAGCTGCATTGGCCGCCGCTGCGGCTGCCGAGAGGGTGCCTGCCATGGGCGGATCGCCAGGCCGGGGCTGCGTTGCAGAAGGTGAGTTGAGCACCGCGTTCATGCCTTAAATGTAGCGCGGGAGCGCATCAGACGAATTCCGGGAAAAAAAAAGCACCGCTGTCGCGGTGCTCTTTCGAGGGCGTTGCCCAGAAAACGGTTCAACCAGGAACCTTCTTGAGCATTTCCAGGCCAACCTTGCCTTCGGCGATTTCGCGCAGGGCGGTCACCGCAGGCTTGTTGCGGCTTTCGATGCGGGGGGCGTGGCCCTGGCTCAGCATGCGGGCACGGTACGTGGCGGCCAACACGAGCTGGAAGCGGTTAGGGATCTTTTCCAGACAGTCTTCTACAGTGATGCGTGCCATCGTGTTTTACTCCGGGATTCAGGTGATATTGAGCGACTGGAAGGTGTCAGCACGTGCGCGGCGCTGTGCGACGTACTTGAGTCGCTGGGCGTGAACGACGGCTTTCAGGTCGAAAAGTGCGCGCTCAAACAACTCGTTGATTATAACGAAGTCGAATTTGCTCACCTGGGCCATCTCATCGGCTGCATTCTTGAGGCGGACTTCGATCACCTCCGGTGTGTCCTCCCCGCGCCGCTCCAGGCGCGAGCGCAACTCTTCCCAGCTGGGGGGCAAGATGAAGACCAACACGGCATTGGCGAACGCGTCCTTGATCTGCAGGGCGCCCTGGAAGTCGATTTCCAGGATGACGTCTGACCCTTGGGTGATGCGCTCCTCGATGGCCTTCTTGGAGGTGCCGTAGCGGTTGCCGTGCACATGCGCCCATTCCACGAAGGCATTGCTCTGCACCATGGTGTCGAACTCGGGCTGCGACGCGAAGTAGTAGTCGCGGCCGTGTTTCTCTTGGCCGCGCGGGGCGCGGGTGGTGTGGGAGACAGAGAGGTGAACGTGCGAGTCCAGCTCCAGCAGAGCCTTGACCAGGCTGGATTTGCCGGCGCCACTGGGGGCTGCCACTACGATGAGATTTCCTGGATAGTCCATAGTTGATGTGCGCTATGCGCTATCAAAAAATGAGTTTTATTCGATATTTTGCACTTGCTCGCGCATTTGCTCGATCAGCACCTTCATGTCCACGCTGATGCGTGTCAGGTCGAGGGCTGCTGATTTGGAGCCCAGCGTGTTGGCCTCGCGGTGCAACTCCTGGATGAGGAAATCCAGGCGCTTGCCCACCTCGCCGCCTTTTTTGAGCAGGCGTTCGATTTCGTCCAGGTGCGAGTCGAGCCGGGTGATTTCCTCGGCCACATCGATGCGGATGGCAAACGCCGTGGCTTCGGTCAGGGCGCGGTCGCGGGCGGCTTCGGGCAGGGTGGCGCCGTCGGTCAGGGCCATGGCCTCTTTCCAGCGCTCCATGAAGCGCAGGCGTTGTTGCTCGACCAGCAGGGGCACCATGGGCACGGCCTGCTGGGCCAGGGCGCGCAGCTGCTTGACCCGGTCCAGCAGCATGGCGGCCAGGCGTTTGCCTTCGCGCTCCCGGGCGGCCAGCAGGGCGGTCAGGGCCTCTTCGGCCAAAACGGGAACGGCCTCGCTCCAGTCCTCGGTGCCGGAATGGGCATTGGCGCACAGGCGCAGTGCGTCGGCCACCGTGAGGGGCGATGCCGTGGGCAGCCAGGCCCGGACCGAGTCCTGCAGGGAGTTGAGGCGCTGCAGCAGCCGCGCAGGGGGGTCTTGCAGGGTGTTGCTGTCGTCGGTGTCCAGCGCCGCGCGTACCTCGACCTTGCCGCGCTTGAGACGCGCCGTGAGCAGGCTGCGCAGCGTGGGCTCCAGGGCACGCAGCTCGTCGGGCAAGCGGAATGAGAGGTCCAGAAAACGGCTGTTGACCGAGCGGATTTCCAGGCCCAACCGGCGCGATTGGGGTGCGCGGGCGTCGGTTTCAGCGCCAGCGGCAGATGCGCCATGCTGTGCGCTGGCGTATCCGGTCATGCTGTAAACTGGCATTGGACTTTTTGATGGTTGCTTGCGATCCGGCGATTATCCGGGTTCCGCTCTACCCCCGAGTCATCTTCGCAAAATATGTCAAAAATCAAACCGGCTCCCTTGCCGCCCGATACCGCAATTGGCGGCTACCGCGTGGTGCGCCGGTTGTCTTCCGGCGGTTTTGGTGTGGTCTATCTGGCCCTGGATGCCGAAGGCCAGCAGGTGGCTATCAAAGAATACCTGCCCTCGTCCCTGGCCACGCGTGCCCCCGGCGAGCTGCTGCCCAAGGTACCGTCCGAGAAGCTCTCTCTTTACCGCCTGGGCCTCAAAAGTTTTTTTGAAGAGGGCCGCGCACTGGCGCAGATCTCGCACGCCTCGGTGGTGAGCGTGCTCAACTTCTTCCGCGAGAACGAAACCGTTTACATGGTGATGAACTACTTGGAGGGTGCGACCCTGCAGGATTTCATCATCACCGCGCGCGACCTGAAAACGCAGAAGGTCTTCCGCGAATCCACCATCCGCTCGCTGTTCGACGAGGTGCTGCGCGGGCTGCGCATCGTGCACCAGCACAAGATGCTGCACCTCGACATCAAGCCGGCCAACATCTTCATCACCGACGACAACAAGGCCGTGATGATCGACTTTGGCGCTGCGCGCGAGGTGCTGTCCAAAGAGGGCAACTTCATCCGCCCCATGTACACGCCCGGCTTTGCCGCGCCCGAGATGTACCGGCGCGACTCGCAGATGGGCCCGTGGACCGACATCTACGCCATCGGCGCCTGCATCTATGCCTGCATGCAGGGTTTTCCGCCCAACGAGGCGCCCCAGCGCATCGACAAGGACCGCCTGTCGCTGGCGCTGACCAAGCTGCGCGGCGTGTACTCCGACAACCTGATCGAGGTGGTGGAGTGGTGCATGGCGCTCGACCCGCTGTCGCGCCCGCAGTCGGTGTTTGCGCTGCAAAAGGAGCTCAGCCGCGAGGGGGAACGCCGCTACACCAAGCTTTCGGTGGCCGAGAAAATGCGCCTGCAGCTCGACACCCTGGTGTCCGACACCAAGAAGAATGTGCAGAAGGTGGGTGAAGCCACCGGCATCGGAGCCAAGCCCAAATGAACCAGGCATACGCAAAGCAGCCGGTTCGGGCGAGGCACATGTCTACTAACGATGCATGGGTGCATCCTTGTTTGCGTGGGGTGCTATGAAGTTCTCCGTATTCCAGATCAGCCGCCGCGGTGGCCGCGAGAAGAACGAAGACCGCATGGGCTATTGCTACACGCGCGAATCGGGCCTGTTTGTGCTGGCCGATGGCATGGGGGGCCACCCCGAGGGGGAGGTGGCGGCGCAGATCGCGCTGCAGACCATCTCGGCGCTGTTCCAGCGCGAGGCCAAGCCCCAGCTCAAGGACGTGCAGGAGTTCCTGTCCGGCGCGCTGCTGGCCGCGCACCACCAGATCCTGCGCTACGCCACCGACAAGGGCATGCTCGACACGCCGCGCACCACGCTGGTGGCGGCCGTGCTGCAGGCGGGCACCGCCACCTGGATCCACTGCGGCGACTCGCGCCTGTACATGGTGCGTGATGGCGACCTGCTCACCCGCACGCGCGATCACTCGTACATGGAGCTGCGCAACAACCCGCCGCCGGGCCTGGAGCGCATCAACCGCAATGTGCTGTTCACCTGCCTGGGCTCGCCCACCAAGCCCATTTACGACATCACCGGCCCCGTGTACCTGGAGCAGGGCGACCGCATCCTGCTGTGCTCTGATGGCCTGTGGGGCACGCTCAGCGACGATGAGATCGCCAAGCAGCTCTCGCGCAATGCGGTGTCGCATGCCGTGCCCGACCTGGTGGAAGACGCCTTGCGCAAGGCCGGCGACAGCAGCGACAACGTGACCGTGGTGGCGCTGGAGTGGGAGACGCCCGATGCGTTCGAGTCCACCCAGGGCGTGTCCACCGACAGCATCAGCGAAGACGTGTTTGCATCCACCATCCAGGCGGGCCCGCTCGATGGGCTGGTGGACGACCTGGACGACGCGGCCATCGAGCGCTCGATTGCCGAAATCAACGAGGCGATTCGCCGCTCTGCGGCTCGAAAAGCCTGACCGACCTGGCCTGACCTGCCCGGGCTGCGCGGCCTCGTGCAGTGGGCGCAGGCCTGCTATCTGACCCGTTTCGTTTTCTGGCGTGCGCCTTGGGCGGCGCATGGAAGGCATTCTCTGGACACCCAAGAACCATGACCACATTCCTTCGCACCGGCGACCGCGCCGCCGACCAGCTGCGCCCCGTGCGCATCACCCGCCACTACACCATGCACGCCGAAGGCTCGGTGCTGATCGAGTTTGGCAACACCAAGGTGCTGTGCACCGCCTCGGTGGAAGAACGCGTGCCCCCCCACAAGCGGGGCAGTGGCGAAGGCTGGGTCACGGCCGAATACGGCATGCTGCCGCGCGCCACCCACAGCCGCAGCGACCGCGAGGCCGCGCGCGGCAAACAAACCGGCCGCACGCAAGAGATCCAGCGCCTCATCGGCCGCAGCCTGCGCGCCGTGTTCGATTTGAAGCTCTTGGGCGAGCGCACCATCCAGCTCGACTGCGATGTGATCCAGGCCGACGGTGGCACGCGCACCGCCGCCATCACGGGCGCCTGGGTGGCCGCGCAGGATGCGGTCAACCAGCTGCTGGCCAGCGGCAAGCTCACCCAGTCGCCCCTGCTGCAGCCCGTGGCCGCGATCTCGGTGGGCATCGTGCAGGGCACGCCGCTGCTGGACCTGGAATATGTGGAAGACGTGGACTGCGACACCGACATGAACGTGGTGATGACCGGCGCGGGCCACTATGTGGAGGTGCAGGGCACGGCCGAGGGCGTGGCCTTTACCCGTGCCGAGATGGACCAGCTGCTGGGCCTGGCTGAAAAAGGCATTGCCCAACTGGTACTGCTGCAGCAGCAAGCCCTTCAAGATACTCACTAATTAATAGCTGCTCGGGCTTACTGGTAGCGCGGTAGAGGCCATTTTGACTATGAAAATTGTTCTTGCATCCAACAACCGTGGCAAGCTGGCCGAGCTGCAGGCCATGTTCGCCCCGCTGGGCGTGGAGCTGGTGCGCCAGGCCGACCTGGGCGTGGGCGAGGCCGAGGAGCCCTTCCGCACCTTTGTCGAAAACGCCCTGGCCAAGGCGCGGTTTGCGTCGGAGCACACGGGCCTGCCTGCGCTGGCCGACGATGCCGGCATGTGTGTGGATGCCTTTGGCGGCCTGCCGGGGGTGGACACGGCGTATTACTGCACCCAGTTCGGCTATGAAAAAAGCGACGGCAACAACGTGCGCGCCCTGCTGGAGCAACTGCAAGGCGTGGCCAACCGCCGCGCTGCCATGGTCAGCACCCTGGTCGCCGTGCGCAGCCCGCAAGACCCGGAGCCGCTGATTGCCGTGGGCCGGGTGGTGGGCGAGATCACCACCGCACCCCGGGGCAGCAACGGCTTTGGCTTCGACCCCGTGATGTTCATCCCCGAGTTCGGCCAGACTTTCGCGGAGCTGCCCGTGGAGGTGAAAAACGCCCACAGCCACCGGGGCCGCTCTGCCGCGCAGATGCTGGCGCTGATGCGCGAACGCTGGTTGTAGAAGGGACGACAAGAACGTGGCCCACATTCCGATCACCCCGCAGGCAGAGGCTGAACCCGCCGTGGTGCGCGACATCCAGCACTACATGCGCCCGGGCCTGCTGCAGCTGCCCAGCCTGCCGCCGCTGTCGCTGTATGTGCACCTGCCCTGGTGCCTTAAAAAGTGCCCGTACTGCGACTTCAACTCGCACGAGGCCCGTGGCAACGGGGCGGGTGACAACGGGGTGCCCGAGCAGCGCTACATCGACGCCCTGATGGCCGACCTGGAGGCCGCGCTACCGCTCATCTGGGGCCGCACCGTGCACAGCATCTTCATCGGCGGTGGCACGCCCAGCCTGTTTTCGCCTGCGGCCATCGACAGGCTGATTGGCGACATCCGCGCCCGCCTGCGGCTGGAGTCCGACTGCGAGATCACGCTGGAGGCCAACCCCGGCACCTTCGAGAAAGACCGCTTCCGCGCCTTCCGCGCGGCGGGCGTCACGCGCCTGTCGGTGGGGGTGCAGAGCTTCAACGACCAGCACCTGAAGGCCCTGGGCCGCGTGCACGACCGCGCCCAGGCGATGGCGGCGGTGGAAGAAGCGGCCGCGTCGTTCGACACCTTCAACCTTGACATCATGTATGCGCTGCCGGGCCAGACGCTGCAAGAGCTGGAGCAGGACCTGTTGACCGCGCTGGCCTTCCAGCCGCCGCACATCTCCATCTACCACCTCACCATCGAGCCCAACACCTACTTCGCCAAGTTCCCCCCGGCCATCCCCGAGGACGACCAGGCCTACGCCATGCTCGACCGCATCACCGAGATGACGGGCCAGGCGGGCATGGCGCGCTACGAAATATCGGCCTACGCGCAGCCGGGGCACCAGTGTTTTCACAACACCAACTATTGGCAGTTTGGCGACTACCTGGGCATTGGCGCGGGCGCGCACAGCAAGCTCAGCTTTGCCCACCGTGTGGTGCGGCAGGTGCGCTTTCGCGACCCGACGCGCTACATGGACAACGCCCTGGCGGGCCGTGCCGTGGCGCAGGACGACGAGGTGCGCCGCGCCGATCTGCCGTTCGAGTACATGCTCAACGCCCTGCGCTTGCGCGATGGTTTTGCGCTGCAGGACTTCATGGCCCGCACGGGCCTGCCCCTCACGGCGATTGCCAAGGGGCTGAAGGAGGCAGAGAGCAAGGGCCTGATCGAGCGCGACCTGGCCCATGTGCGCCCGACCGAGCGGGGCTTTGACTTCTTGAGCGACCTGCAGGAGCTGTTCCTGGCCGACTGAGCCCGGCCTGATGGCCTGTTTGACAAGGAAAATTGGCTGCTTGCGCGCTCTGGGTGTGTATTGTTTGCTATAAAAATAGAAGCAAATATGCGACACTGCCTCAGCCGCAGCGCACCGCCAGAATGCGGCCGTTGGCGTCCACCTCCAGATTGAGCCGCTGCGTGTCAAATTCTTTGGTGGTGATCTGGCCGGGCCGCAGGATGTGGGCCATCTGCGCGCCCGACCGGGCCCGCGCAGACTCCACCACCGATGCCGTGCTGTTCTGCCCCACCACCTGCTGGGCGGGTTGTGCATTGCACAGCCCGCCCGGGGCCTGCGCCGTGGCCGCCGGGCCACTGGGCGATGCCGGGGGCTGCCCCTGGCTTGCGCAACCCACCATCAGGGCCGCCGTGGCAAGGCCGCTGGCGGCAGCAAAAAGGATGTTCGTCATGCGGCAATCTCCAGAAGACATGGCCCGGACCATACCGGAAGGTGGGTCGAAAACAGGTGTCACCACGTAAGCGCCGGTTCCAGCCTCGTGTGCGGGTGTGTCCACCAGCCCCTTTGTGGACTTGACTTGCATCAAGACATTGTGGGCTGCCAGCAACGGGCACCGCCCGCTTTGCACGCCGGGGCGAGGGATGACGGCTTGCCGTAAGGCGTGCTCGGCACAATGAAGGGCCGGGGCCACCGCCCTGGGGCCGGCGCGGCGCGCAGGCTTCTGGAACCCGTGTTTGTGCAGCCCCGCTCCCCATGTCCGACGACCCCATCCTCCGCCTCATCCACTCCCTCGGCGACACGCTGGATGGCCTGGACGTGGCCCTGTGCGCTTTTGACGACGACGACTGCACCATCGCCTGGAACCGGACCTTCTTCAAGTTTTTCCCCGAGCACGAGGGCCATGTGTACGCGGGCGAGCCTTACCACGCCAACCTGCGGCGGTTCTATGCCGGGCGGCTCGATGCGCAGGAGCTGCCGAACATCGACCGCTACATCGCCGCAGGCGTGGACCGCCACCGCGCCCAGACACGCCCCTACAGCTTTGAACACCGGGGCCTGCGGGTGCACGTGGCGTCGTTGCCCATCGCTGGCGTGGGCCGGGTGCGGGTGTGGCGCGCCCAGGCCTTGCACAAGCCCGGTGTGGCAGACGCCCCCAACATTCACGAACCCGGCTACCGGCGCAGCCCCGTGATCGAAAGCACCGAGCTTTTTGACCGCATCCCCGACGGCCTGATGATCTGCGGCGAGGACCAGCGCATCCAATGGGTCAACGAACCCTTCATGCAGATCTACAGCTTCACTGACCGTGCCGCCGCCACCGGCCTCACGTTCGACGAGGTCTACCGCAATGCCTGGGCCGCCGACGGGCCGGGCGACATGGCGCCGTTCTACGACGGCCTGTCGATCCTGCAGGAGAACATGCGTTTTGCGGGTGCGCCGTTCGAGGTGCCCCTGCCCCGTGACCGCTGGAGCCGCGTGATCGCCAAGCAGGGCGCGGACGGCACCGTGTTCTATGCGCATGTGGACATCACCGATTTCAAGCGCCAGCAGCACCTGCTTGCGCAGGCCGAGCGCAGCGCGCGCGACAGCGAGGCGCAATTGCGTGAGAAATCCATCCTGCTGGAGGCGACGCTGGAGAGCATGGACCAGGGCGTGGCCAAGATCAGTGCCACCGGCATCGTGGAGCTGTGCAACCGCCGGGCGCTGGAGTTGCTGGAGTTGCCCGAAGAGCTGATGGCCTCCAAGCCCTCGCTGATGCATGTCCTGGCCTACCTGCGCGCGCGGGGCGAGTTCGATCTGGCCTCGCAGGAAATTCAGGACATGCTGATCCCGGACGGCGGGATCGACCAGCTGCATGTGTATGACCGCCCCCGGCCCGACGGACGCATTCTGGAGGTCCAGACCGTGCCCATCAAAGGCGGCGGCGCGCTGCGCACCTTCACCGACGTGACCCAGCGCAAGGAGGCCGAGTTGCGCATCCGCCATGTGGCCGAGCACGACGGCCTGACCGCGCTGCTCAACCGCTCGGCCTTCCTGCACACCCTGCAGGCCGCCGTGGCCGACGCGCGGCGCCCGGGCCGGGGATTTGCCGTGTTGTACGTGGACCTGGATGGCTTCAAGCCCATCAACGACCGGTTCGGCCATGCCGTGGGCGACCAGCTGCTCACCTGGGTGGCCCAGCAGCTCACGCAGGCCGCGCGTGGGGACGACGTGGTAGCCCGCCTGGGCGGCGACGAATTCGCCCTGCTGCAACGCGGTGTCACGGACCGCGACAGCGCCTACCGCCTGGCCGAGCGGCTGGTGCAAGCCATCGGCCAGCCCACTGAAATCGAATCACATTTCATCCAGATCGGCGCATCCGTGGGCATCGTCATGGCACCTGCCGATGCGGTGGATGCCGAAGAACTTCTGCGCAAAGCCGACTCGGCCATGTACCTGGCCAAGGCCTCCGGCCGTGGTTGTGCGCGCATCTACGGCATGTGATGGTGAGGTGGCTGTGCCGTGGAGGCAAGAAGGCGGCGGCGCGCATGCGCGCACCACAATCGGCGCTGTCCTACACCCGCGTGTTCCGGCGTGTTTTACGATCATCCCGTCGATACCCCTTCGACATCCCTCCCGCTTGCTCCAAGCAAGTGTTCAGCCCGCACCCCGCGGGCTTTTTTTTGCGCGCCTTGCTGCCCATCTCTGTAGGCAGGCCAGGCGGATGGCATGGTGGGGGCATCTCTCCAAAAAAGTCGGACGATCTGGGGGTTCTTTGACGATGCGCGAGGCATGATGGCCGATGCGGCGGCACGATGCTCCCTTATCTGCCTGCTGCCTGTCATGGTGGGGCAACAGCCGCTCGCTACATAACAAGAATGATCCTGTACAAACCCGGAACGCAATTTCTCTACAAAGGCCGCAAGGTCAGTGTTGACTACATCATCATCCGCAGAACAGGCATGTGGATCAGGCTGGCCCACAGCGAGGAGGTGTGCCGGCCCGAGGACCTGACGCCCATCGCACCCCACGCATCGGGGCTGGCCGCTGCGGCGAACCGCTTGTAGTGGCGGCCTGTGGGCGCCCTTGGGCGGTGGTGGTGTGGGGAGGGGGAAAGAAAAAACGGGCCGTGAAGGCCCGTTTTTTTGTGTTCTGGCGGAGACTGTGAGATTCGAACTCACGGACGGTTGCCCGTCGGCAGTTTTCAAGACTGCTGGTTTAAACCACTCACCCAAGTCTCCGGGAGGGAAGGCGCGAATTCTAGCCCACGGCGGGTGCTGATTTTTGCAGCATGCCCCGGGTCTCGATGAACTTGACCACATCCGCCACGCCCGCCAGGGTCTTGAGGTTGGTCATCACAAACGGCTTGAGGCCCTGCGCGTTGGTGCGCATGCGGGTGGTGTCGGCGTGCATCACCTCCAGGTTGGCGCCCACGTGGGGGGCCAGGTCGGTCTTGTTGATGATGAACAGGTCGCTTTTGGTGATGCCGGGGCCGCCCTTGCGCGGGATTTTCTCGCCGGCAGCCACGTCGATGACGTAGATGGTGAGGTCGCTCAACTCGGGGCTGAAGGTGGCGGCCAGGTTGTCGCCGCCGCTTTCCACAAACACGATGTCGGCGTTGGGGAACTCGCCCAGCATGCGGTCGATGGCTTCGAGGTTGAT
>JADMJR010000049.1 GCA_018780365.1 Acidovorax sp.
GTGGGCCATGTGGCCATCGGCAACCACTGGTACCGCTGGCTGTGCGAACGTGCGGGGCACGACCCGGAAACCCACTACGGCACCCTGGTCGCACAATACGAGGCTCCGCGCCTGAAACCGCCGTTCAACGAAACCGCGCGCCGCAAGGCAGGTTTTACCGACAACGAACTGCGCTGGCTGCAGCAGCTCTGATCCTCTGGTTACAAGCAGCCCGGCACGGGCTTCTAAAATTCGCCGCGCCGACTGTCTCAGACCACCACTGACACCGGCCCCTCTTTCTTCCATACTCTCACCATGACCTCACCCACCACTCCCGGGGCCTCCCTCACGCCCCCGCCCCCGGGCAACCAGTCCTCGGTCGCCATGATCGCGCGGCAGGCGATCGTGAACGCACAGCAGGTGGTGGTCGGCTACGAGCTGTTCAACCGCTCGCGCAGCGGCGCGGCGCACACCGCCGCCACCGACGTGATCCTGGTCTTCACGGCGCTCTCGCACGCAGGCACCGAAGAGCTGGTGGGCAAGAAACTCATTTTTGTGAACTGCACACACGAAAGCCTCTCGGGCGGCCACCTGGAGCTGGTGGACCCTGACAAGGTCGTGCTGGAGATCCCCCCCCTGGGCCACACGGCCGCCGAAGAAGTCGCCACGCGCATGCCCATCCTGGCCGAGCTGCGCGACCGGGGGTTTCACCTGGCGTTCAACCACACGGTGCTGCAGTCGGCCTACGCGCCCTGGCTGCCGCTGGCCGACTACATCAAGCTCGACCTGTCGGTGCTTGCGCCGGACCAGCTGGCCGTGCTCATCAGCTACGCGGGGCGCAACTCCCAGGCCGAACTGATCGCCGAGAAGGTCGAGACCGCCCAACAGTACGACATGGTGTCCAGTCAGGGCGTGCAGCTGTTCCAGGGCTATTGGTTCGCGCGCCCCGCGCTGGTGGAGGCCAAGCTGCTCACCCCCTCGCAGGCCAGCATCATCGAACTCATCAACCAGGTGCGCAAACAAGCCAGCACCGACGACATCGAGGAAACCCTCAAGAAGGATGCGGGCCTGGCCTTCAACCTGATGCGCCTGATGAACTCCGCCGGTTTTGGACTGACGCGCGAAATCACCTCCTTCCGCCAGGCCGTCATGCTCATGGGCCTGAAGAAGCTGTTCCGCTGGGCAGCGCTGCTGCTCACGGCCTCGCGCAACAATGGAACGCCGTCGTCGGTGGGCCATACGGCCGTGGTGCGTGGCCGCCTCATGGAACTGCTGGCGCTGGAAACGCTGCCCCCCGAAGAGGCCGACCAGGCCTTCGTCGTGGGCATCTTCTCCCTGCTGGACGTGATGCTGTCCATGCCCCTGGAATCGGCCATCGGGCTGCTCAACGTGCCCGAGCCCGTGGCGGCGGCGCTGCTGCGGCGCGAAGGTTTTCTGGGTGACCTGCTCACCCTGGCCGAGGCCTGCGAATCCAGCGACGATGCGGTGTTTGACCGCACGGCCGGCCTGCTGCACCTGTCCAGCCAGCAGATCAACTTCGCGCACCTGCAGGCACTGGCCTGGGCGGACCACCTGGGCGATTGATGGGCCAGCGGCTGGCACCCCGGCCCGCGCAGCCCGGCCCACTGCCAAACATTGGTGTGCGGCACAGGCATGCGGGTCTAGAATCAATGCAGAGTACAGCCCTTCACTACAGCAGACCCCATGTCGAGCACACCTGAACAAGACACCCCGGAAGCTGCATCCCCTGCGGTGGAACCCGTCGACGAAAACCTTGCCATCATCGCCCGCCAGGCCATCGTGGACGAAAGCCGTGCGGTCTATGGCTACGAGCTGTTCGACCGCTCCACCGCCTCGGACTCGCACACCGCCGCCAGCGATGCCGCCCTGCTGTTCAACGCCCTCTCGTACGCAGGCACCGAAGCCCTGGTGGGCAAAAAAACGGTGTTCATCAACTGCACCCATGACAGCCTCTCGGGCGGCCACCTGGAGCTGATCCACCCCGAAAAGGTGGTGCTGGAAGTCCCTCCGCTGCCCGATGGCGCCACGCAGGAAGAGATCGAAGGGCGCCTGCCGACGCTGGAAGCCCTGCGCACACGTGGTTTCCGCCTGGCGCTGGACCAGCAGGCACTCAAGCGTGCCTACACCAGCTGGCTGCCTCTGGCGGCCTTCATCAAGCTGGACATGCAGGCCTTCAAGCCCGAGCTGGCAGGGCCGCTGGTCAAATTTGCCACCACACACGGCAAGGCCACGCTGGTGGCTGAAAAGGTGGAAACCGCCGAGCAGTACGAACTGATGCGCGACCTGGGCGTGAAGCTCTTCCAGGGCTACTGGTTCGCCCGCCCGTCGCTGGTGAAGGCCACCACCATCCGCCCCTCGCAGGCCACCATCATCCAGCTCATCAATCTGGTGCGCAAACAGGCCAGCACGGCCGAGATCGAAGACCTGCTCAAGAAAGACCCCACGCTGTCTTTCAACCTGCTGCGCTTCATCAACTC
>JADMJR010000130.1 GCA_018780365.1 Acidovorax sp.
CCCAGGGCAAGCGGGGCCGCGTGCCTTCGCTCACCAGGCGGCGCACATGGGCGTTGTCGTCCTGCGCCCAGTCGCGCAGCCGCGCGAGCGTGGCGCCCTGGTGGTGCAGCAGGTAAGGGCGAATGCTGAACTCCGCGGTAAAGCGCTGGGTAAGTGCGTGCTGCGCGGCCATGGCCGCCTCGAAATGCGGCAGACCGTGTGTGCCGATGTAGATGCTGTGGGGCAGGTACAAAAAGGCGCTGTACGGGCGATCACCCGCGTCGGGCTCACCCGCCGCATCGAGGCCCATGGGTGGTTCCATCGAATCGACCAGCACACCCAGCGCGCGCTGCACGTCTTGCGGCAGGTGTGTCTGCAGGGCCTGCGCAATGCGCTGGCCGCGCGCCATCAGCTCCAGCGATTCGTAGCCGGGCTCTACCTGCTGCAGAAATGCAGTGGTATCGAACTCGCGCCACGCACGGCGCACCATGGCCGCGATGCGCGGCGGCACGGTGTCGTTCAGCAGGTGTTTGAGAGGCTCTGCCATCGTGGAGATTGCGTGCGAAGCGCTTACATCCGCGCCACGCCAAAGCTCAGGGGCCGCAGCGTGCGGGCCTGGGCCTCGGCGCAGGTGTCCAGGCAAAACGCCAGCACGGCCCGCGTGTCGCGCGGGTCGATCACGCCGTCGTCCAGCAGCAGACCGCTGGTGTAGAGCGCATCGGCCTGGGCCTCGAACATGGCGACGATCTTGTCGAATTGGGCCTGCGATTCGGCCGGGTCGGGCGTGATGCCTTTGCGCGCCAGCGCCGCCTCGGTCACGATCTGCATGGTGCGCGCAGCCTGCTCGCCGCCCATCACCGCCGTCTTGGCGCCGGGCCAGCTGAACAGGAAGCGCGGCGCATAGCCCCGCCCACACATGCCGTAGTTGCCCGCGCCAAAGCTGGCGCCGCACTGGATGGTGATCTGCGGCACGGTGGCGTTGGTCACGGCCTGGATCATCTTGCTGCCGTGCTTGATCATGCCGCCCTGCTCGCTGTCCTTGCCCACCATGTAGCCCGTGGTGTTCTGCAGGTAGATGATGGGGTGGCCCAGCTGGCACATCCAGTGAATGAAGTGCGTGGCCTTGTTGGCGCCTGCCACGTCGATAGGCCCGTTGTTGCTGATGAAGCCCACGGCATGCCCGCCGATGTGGCCCTGCGCGCACAAAGTGGCCATGCCGTAGCGTGCCTTGAATTCGAGCAGCTCCGAGCCATCCACCAGCCGCGCCATCACCTCGCGCATGTCCACGGGTTGGCGCAGGTCGGCAGACATCAAGGACAGCAGGTCGTCTGCCGGCAAGAGAGGTGCGGGCGCGCTGGGTCGCGGGGCCGTGTTCCAGCCCAGCTGCGCGACCACATCGCGCGCCAGGCCGATGGCCTCACGGTCGTCCTGCGCCAGGTATTCACCCAGACCCGAGACGGCGGTATGCATCTCGGCACCGCCCAGTTCCTCTTCCGTCGCAATCTCGCCCGTCGCAGCCATGAGCAGCGGCGGCCCGGCCAGAAAGGCGCGCGAGCGGCCCTGCACCATGATCACCACATCCGACAAGCCGGGCATGTAGGCGCCACCTGCGGTGCCCGAGCCGTGCTGCACGGTGATCACCGGAATGCCCGCCGCCGACAGCCGCGCGAGGTTGCGGAACAGCGTGCCGCCGTGGACAAAACCTTCTACACGGTAGCGCATGAGGTTGGCGCCTGCGCTCTCCACCAGGTGGATGAACGGCAAGCGGTTTTGCAGCGCGATCTCCTGCACGCGCAAGATCTTTTCCAGGCCCATGGGCTGGATGGCGCCGGCTTCGATGCCCGAATCGCTGGCCACCACCATGCAACGCACGCCACTGACAAAGCCGATGCCCGCAACCATGCCGCCACCGGGCACGGACTTCTCGTGATCTTTCACATCCTGCAGGTAGCCCGCCAGGGTGCACAGCGGCAGCCAGGGCGCGCCCGCATCCAGCAGCAGCGCCACGCGCTGGCGCGGCAGCAGCTGGCCGCGTTTTTCAAACTGGGGCAACGACCGGGCCGAGGCGGCGGCGGCACGCTCTTCCAGCGCGCGCAGAGCATGAAGGCGGGCCTGCAGCGCCGCGCGGCGCTGCGTGGCCTCGGCGCTGCCTGGGTTGAATCGGGAAGTGAAGACGGCGGTCATGCGGCCTCGGTCTTGGGGGTGTGGGAAGGTGCAAACACCTGCGGCACCTGCGCGCGGTGAAAGCCGTCAAACGGCCGCACGGCCGGGTGTGCAGCGGCGGTGGCACCAGGCGGGCGCTGCGGCCAGCCCATGCGCACCTGGGGCCTTGCGCCATCCACCCGCAGCGTGGTGCCGCTGATGAAGCTGGCTGCGGGGCTAAGCAAAAAGGTGATGGCCGCCGACACCTCGGCCTCGTTGCCAAAGCGGCCGAGCGGCACCGTGCGCGGCATGGCACGCAGCATGTCTGCCGCCTCGGGCGGGTAGTTGTCCATGC
>JADMJR010000165.1 GCA_018780365.1 Acidovorax sp.
CCCGAGCCCAGCGAGATCTGGCCGCAGTAGCCCACCAGGATGTTCACCCCCAGGGCCGCCAGCGCCATGATGACGAAGGGGATCAGGATGGCACGGAAGATGTAGTCGCTGGCCAGCATGGGCACGGCGATGAAGGCAATGGCCAGGATGATGCCGATGGCAATGCGGTCCTGCGCGATCGGAAAGATCTGCTGGTCAGCGCGGTAGCTCGTCTTGAACTGGCCGTTTTCGCGGTAGAGCATGGGGTGTCTCCTGTTGTTCTTGTGATGGGTTACACGCGGTCGATGATTTTTTCTCCGAAGAGCCCTTGAGGCCTGAAGAGAAGAAATACGAGCGCCAGCACATACGCAAACCAGATCTCGATGCCCCCGCCCACGAACGGGCCCAGGTACACCTCTGACAGCTTCTCGCCCACGCCAATGATCAGCCCCCCGATGATGGCGCCCGGCACGGATGTGAGGCCGCCCAGGATCACCACCGGCAGCGCACGCAGCGCCACCGTGGCCAGCGAGAACTGCACTCCCAGCTTGCTGCCCCAGATCATCCCGGCCACCAGGGCCACGACACCGGCCACACACCACACGATCACCCAGATGCGGTTGAGCGGGATGCCGATGGACTGGGCGGCCTGGTGGTCGTCGGCCACGGCGCGCAGGGCGCGGCCCGTGGAGGTCTTCTGGAAGAACAGCGACAGGGCCACCACCAGCGCGGCGGCAATGGCGGCGGCGATCACGTCTTCCTTGTTGATCAGGATGCCGCCCTGGAACATGCTCTCCAGCGCAAACATCGGGTCCTTGGGCATGCCAATGTCGATCTTGTAGATGTCGCCGCCAAAGATGGTCTGGCCCAGGCCTTCCATGAAGTAGGCGATGCCCAGCGTGGCCATGAGCAGCGTGGCGCCTTCCTGGTTGACCAGGTGGCGCAGCACCAGGCGCTCGATCACCCAGGCCACCACAAACATCACGGCGCCTGCCAGCACAAAGGCGATCAGGTTGGCTGCGATCTGGTTGTCCAGGCCCGTCCACTTCGGGATCCACTCGGCAAAGCGTGCCATGGCCAGCGCCGCAAACAGCACCATCGCGCCCTGCGCAAAGTTGAACACGCCCGAGGCCTTGTAGATCAGCACAAAGCCCAGTGCCACCAGCGAATACAGCATGCCGGCCATGAGGCCGCCCAGCAGTGTTTCAAGAAAAAATCCCATGTTGTTGTCTCCTGCGCTTTCGGGGGGCTTCAGTGGGAAGTGCCCAGATAGGCGCTGATCACGTCTTCGTTGCTGCGCACCTCGTCGGGTGTGCCGTCGCCGATCTTCTTGCCGTAGTCCAGCACCACCACGCGGTCGCTGATGTCCATCACCACGCCCATGTCGTGCTCGATGAGCACGATGGTGGTGCCGAACTCGTCGTTCACGTCCAGGATGAAGCGGCACATGTCCTGCTTCTCTTCCACGTTCATGCCCGCCATGGGTTCATCGAGCAGCAGCACCTGCGGCTCCATGGCCAGGGCGCGGCCCAGGTCCACGCGCTTTTGCAGGCCATAGGGCAGCTGGCCCACGGGCGTCTTGCGGAAGGCCTGGATCTCCAGGAAGTCGATGATGTGTTCAACCTTCTCGCGGTGGGCCATCTCCTCGCGCTCGGCGGGGCCGATGCGCAGCGCCTGCAGGAACAGGTTGCTTTTGATCTTGAGGTTGCGCCCGGTCATGATGTTGTCGATCACGCTCATGCCCTTGAACAGCGCCAGGTTCTGGAAGGTGCGCGCCACGCCCATCTCGGCCACCTGGCGCGAGTTCATGTGCGAGAACGTCTTGCCCCGGAAGGTGATCGAGCCGTCCTGCGGCGTGTACACGCCGTTGATGCAGTTGAGCATGGAGCTTTTGCCCGCGCCGTTGGGGCCGATGATGGCGCGGATCTCGTGCTCCTTCACGTTGAACGAGATGTCGGTGAGTGCTTTCACCCCGCCAAACCGGAGGCTGATGTTCTTGACGTCGAGGATGACGTCGCCGATCTTCTTGGTGGTCATGGTGGGGGGCTTCTCCAGCGGGTAGAGCGCGGGCTTCATGCGGCAGCCTTCACGGGCGCGTAGGTCTTGGTGTCCGACAGCTTCAGGGTGGCGCTCACGCTGCCCGTGCGGCCATCTTCGAACTTGACCTGGGTTTCGATGTATTGCTCGGTGCGGCCGGCATACAGCGCGTCCACCAGCACCGCGTATTTTTCGGCAATGAAGCCCCGGCGGACCTTGTTGGTGCGCGTGAGTTCTCCGTCGTCGGCGTCCAGCTCCTTGTGCAGCACCAGAAAGCGGCTCACCTGGCTGCCCGCCAGCAGCGTGTCGCTGGCCAGGTCGGCGTTCACCTTCTCGATGCACTCGCGGATCAGTTCGTACACATCAGGCTTTTGCGCCAGGTCGGTGTAGCCCGCGTAGGGCAGGTTGCGGCGCTCGGCCCAGTTGCCCACGGCGTCGAAGTCGATGTTGA
>JADMJR010000190.1 GCA_018780365.1 Acidovorax sp.
TCAGGCCTTCTTGGCGCGGCCTGCCACCCAGCGGGTGGCGAACGCCTGCACGTCCGACAGGCGCTTGAGCAGGTCGGCACCCGAAGGGGTGACGGTGTAGCCGTCGCTGCCGTGGTCCACAAAACCGGCTTCGCGCAGCTCTTTGATGCGGGTGTTGAGCGTGTTGGGGGTGATGCCGCCCACGCTGTCCTGCAGCAGGCGGAAGGTCTGGGGGTGGCCGTCCTTCAGGGCCCACAGCACGCGCAGCGCATAACGGCATTCGAGTTTTTCGAAAAGCTGGTTGATGGAAGCATTTTCTTTGGAGCTCATGGACGCTTCTCCTCGCGCAAGTGTTGGATCTAGGTTCGGTGCGGGTGGCCGTTTGCCAGGCCCGCTGATGCGCTGAGACTATAGCGCGGAACCCATTTTGCTACAAGTTTAGTAGCTCAGAACGCACAGCACGCATGTGCTAAGGGCGAAAAATACAATGTGGCGTATCAAACTGTTGCGACAGGGCCACGGTTTGGACTCCCTAGGTGTTGCCCCCCAGCCCGGCCAGATGCCCCACCAGCAACTGGGCCGCCGGAGGGAGCCATTGGGCACTGCGGTAGCAGATGGCAAAGCGCCGCCGGGCCCAGGCATCGCTCAACGGGACGATGCGCACCGGGGCCAATTGGGCAAACGGCAGGGCCACCTCGCGCGGCACCACGCTGATGGCCAGGTTGGCGCGCACCACCCGCAGCGCCGCGTCGAAGTTGGACACCAGCACCCGGTGGGCCAGCATTTTTCCCTCGACGGCGGCGGCGCGCGCCAGCAGCACCTGCACTGCGCTCAGGGCGGGCATGCTGACGAATTCATGCTCCAGCACATCGGCAAAACGTACGCTGTGCAACTGGGCCACGGGGTGTGACTGGTGGGCCACTACGGCCAGATGGTCGCTGCGGTAGGGACTGGTTTCCAGGCCCGAGAGGTCGGCCGCGTCCCAGCAGATGCCGATCGAGGCGCTGCCGTCGCGGATGCCTTGCACCACGTCCGGGCTCACGCGCTCTTCCAGGCTGATCTGGATATCGCGGTGTGCGGGGTCTTGCAAGAAGGCCGCCACATCGTCGGCCAGCGACTCGGCCATGACGGACGCGGTGACCAGCATGCGCACATGGCCGCGCGTGCCGGTGGCATAGGCCGCCATGTCGCGCTCGATCTGCCCCACGCTGGCCAGCATGGTGCGCGCGTGCTCCAGCAGGGTTTCGCCCGCTGGGGTGGGCACCACGCCCCGGCGCTTGCGCAGCAGCAGCGGCGTGCCCACCGTGTCTTCGAGCTGCGCCAGCCGCTTGCTGATGGCCGAGCCCACGATGGACTCCTGCTCGGCCACGCGCGCAATGCTGCGCTGCTCGCACACGGCGGCAAACAGGCGCAGGGTTTGCAGGTCCAGGTCGCGCATGGCCTTGTCTCCAGGTTTTTGATATTCCTGTTTGGAATCATATGGGTTCCAAAATGGATTTTCTGATTCTGTTGGGAATTTCTAGAATTGACCGCAGAACACCACCAGACGGAGACAACACAGTGCCCACCCCCTCTACCGTTTCCACCACCCCGGCGCGCGCCACCGTCCGCGAAGTGGGCCTGCGCGACGGCCTGCAAAGCATTGCCACCGTGGTCTCCACCGCGCACAAGATCGACTGGCTCAACGCCGCCTACGCCGCCGGCCAGCGCGAGATCGAGGTGGGCTCCTTTGTGCCCGCCCGCCTGCTGCCCCAGCTGGCCGACACGGCCGAGGTGCTGGCGCATGCCAAAACCCTGCCGGGCCTGGTGGCCTCGGTGCTGGTGCCCAACTTCAAGGGCGCGGAGCGTGCGCTGGAATGCGGCGCTGACCTGATGGTGGTGCCCCTGTCTGCCAGCCATGCCCACAGCCTGGCCAACCTGCGCAAAACCCCCGACGAGGTGGTGGCCGAGGTGGCCCGCATCCGTGCGCTGCGCGACGCCAGCGGCAGCCCCACCCTGATCGAAGGTGGCGTGGGCACGGCCTTTGGCTGCACCCTGCAGGGTGAGGTCGCTGAGAGCGAAGTCCTGCGCCTGATGGTGGCCTTGCTGGATGCGGGGGCCGACCGCGTGAGCCTGGCCGACACCGTGGGTTATGCCGACCCTGCCGCCGTGGCCCGCCTGTTTGAAAAAGCGCGGGCCCTGGTGGGGGACCGCCTGTGCTGCGCCCATTTCCACGACACACGTGGCATGGGCCTGGTCAACGTCTATGCCGCCTGGCAGGCGGGCATCACCCGCTTTGACGCCTGCCTGGCCGGCATTGGCGGCTGCCCACACGCGCCGGGCGCCAGTGGCAACGTCATCACCGAAGATCTGGTGTTCATGCTGGAACGCATGGGCATCGCCACCGGCATCGACGTGACCGCGCTGCTCGCACTGCGCCAGCGCGTGGCCGGATGGCTGGCGGGCGAGACCCTGCATGGCACGCTGT
>JADMJR010000229.1 GCA_018780365.1 Acidovorax sp.
GCCCAGCACGCAGGCAAACAGCTTCATCACCACCGTGCTCACGCCCACAAAAAAGCCGGGGCGAAAGTGCCCCTCCAGCATGTCGGCCAGCTGTGGGTCGGGGTGCACCTTGAAGGTCTGGGGCTGCGGGTACAGGTCTGCCTCGCGCGGCGCAAACAGCACATCACAACCTGCGGCCTGCAGCTGCGCGCAGTCGGCCTCCCAGGTGCGGGGGTAGCTGTCGAAGTCCTCGTGCGGTAGAAACTGCAGGCGGTTCACAAAGATGCTGGCCACGGTCACATCGCCCAGGGGCTTGGCCTGGCGCACCAGGGCGATGTGCCCCTCGTGCAGATTGCCCATGGTGGGCACAAAGGCGGGGCGGCGGTAGGGGGCCAGGGCCTGGCGCAGGTCGGCGATGGAGTGGGCGATCAGCATGGGTTGGGAAGAGTCTTTGAAAAATGGGGGTGGGGCTTAGAGCGGATAACAAAACCCAGCGCAGCGGTTCTGGCTAGACGCCATGTCGCAGGCAGTACGAGGAGTACGACAAGACGCAGCAACGACGCCAGAAGGGTTTTGTGAGCCGCTCTTACCAGGCGTGTTGGGCGTTGTCGGGAAAGCTCCCCTGCTTGACGGCCTGCACATACGCCTCCATGGCGCCTCGCACGCTGCCAGCGTCCTGCATGAAGTTGTGCACAAACTTCGGCATCTTCCCGAGGTTCATGCCCAGCATGTCGTGCAACACCAGCACCTGGCCGGCCGTGCCATTGCCCGCGCCGATGCCGATGGTGTGGCAGTGCGGCAGCTCGGCCGTGAGGTCGGCGGCCAGCACGGCGGGCACCATCTCCAGCACCAGCATGGCGGCGCCTGCGTCCTGCAGCTCATGCGCCTCTTTGCGCAGCGTGCGGGCCGCATCGTCGGTTTTGCCCTGCACGCGGTAGCCGCCCAGCGCGTGCACCGTTTGCGGCGTGAGGCCCAGGTGGGCACACACCGGCACGCCGCGCTGCACCAAAAATTCCACCGTGGGCGCCGTCCAGCCGCCGCCTTCGAGCTTGACCATGTGTGCACCCGCCTGCATCAGCACACAAGCGCTGCGCAGGGCTTGCTCGCGGCTTTCGGCATAGGTGCCATAGGGCAGGTCGGCCACCAGCCACGCCGTGCCTTGCACGCGGTGCAGGCCGCGTGCCACGCTGGCCGTGTGGTAGGCCATGGTGTCCAGGCCCACGCCCACCGTGCTGGGCAGCCCCTGGCACACCATGCCCAGCGAGTCGCCCACCAGGATGCACTCCACGCCCGCCGCATCGGCCACGGCGGCGAACGTGGCGTCGTAGGCGGTGAGCATGGTGATCTTTTCACCCGCTGCGCGCAACTGCGCCAGGCGCGGCAGGCTGACCGGGCGGCGCTGGGGCAGGGGCGATGCGGGCGGCAGGGTGCCGTAGGGCGTGGCGGAAACGGGGCTGGTGGCAGTCATGGGGCGTCCATGGGCAAAAAATTGCCGCGAGTCTATGCGACCAATAATGGGTGTACTTATTGGTTTCCCGCCCGGTAGAAAACGGCCCGTGCTGGCGCAGTGGCCTTTGTGTTCCCGGTATGCTCGCGGCCCATGACAGCAGCGTTACACCCCGCGAACAGCACCATGAGAGACAACGACGAAGTGAAGGCCCTGGCCCAGGCCGATGTGGCCCGCGCCCTGGCCGAAGACGTGGGCACCGGCGACCTCACCGCCGGCCTGATCGACCCGACCCGCCGCGCCCGTGCGCGCATCCTGGCGCGCGAAGCCGCCGTGATCTGCGGCGCCCCCTGGGCCGAAGCCGCGCTGCGCGCACTCGACCCCACGGTGCATATCACCTGGCATGTGGCCGAGGGCCAGCGCTGCGCCCCGGACCAGGTGGTGCTGGAGCTTGAAGGCAATGCCCGCGCGCTGCTCAGCGCCGAGCGCACGGCACTTAACTTTTTGCAACTGCTGTCGGCCGTGGCCACCAAAACCCGCACCTATGTGGATGCGGTGGCCGGCACGCGCGCCCACATCGTCGATACGCGCAAGACCATTCCCGGCCTGCGACTGGCGCAGAAATACGCCGTGCGCGTGGGCGGCGGCACCAACCATCGCATTGGCCTGCACGATGCGGTGTTGATCAAAGAGAACCACATCGCTGCTGCCGGTGGCGTGACGGCGGTGCTGCGCGCCGCTGAGAAGGTGGCGTCTCAGGCAAAGTTCATCGAAATTGAGGTGGAAACGCTGGAGCAGTTGACCGAGGCGCTGAACGCGGGCGCGAAGATGGTGCTGCTCGACAACATGCCCTTGGCCCAGCTGCGCGAGGCTGTGCGCATCAATGCAGGCCGGGCGATTCTGGAAATCTCGGGCGGCGTCACGCTCGATGGCCTGCGCGCCTTGGCCGAGACCGGTGTGGACCGCATCTCCATCGGCACGCTGACCAAGGACGTGAAGGCCACCGATTTTT
>JADMJR010000312.1 GCA_018780365.1 Acidovorax sp.
CTGTGGCTGCCGTGGTTTGCGCAGTTGCAGGCGCGGGGGCATGCCTATGTGGCGGTCAATCTGGAGCCGGTTATGGGCTCGATTGACGAGTATGCGGACATCATCGAAGACGCTGTGCGCAAGGTAACGACGGCCACGGGGCAGGCGCCGGTGTTGTTGTGCCACAGCATGGGCGGGTTGGCGGTGCGGGCGTGGCTGCGGGCGCACCAGGCGGATGGGCGGGTGCACCGGGTGTTGACGCTGGGCACGCCCCACGGGGGCACGTGGCTGGGGCGGTTCAGCCGGGCGGTGAATGGGCGGCAGATGAGCCTGGCGGGCGATTGGGTGGTGGCGTTGCAGCGGGCGGAGCCTGCGGGGCGGGCTGCGTGGTTTACCTGCTGGTATTCGAACTGCGACAACATCGTGTTTCCGGCGACCACAGCGGCGTTGGCGGGGGCGGACAACCGGTTGGTGGACGGGGTTGCGCATGTGCAGATGGCATTTGACCCTGGGGTGATGACGGCTTGTCTGGAAGAGATAGGGCGTGGGTGATTCTTTGAGTTTTTTGGCCACTAACGCCTGTATGCAAAGCGCTGGTAGCTATTGATTTTGTAGTGTGGTTTTGATTGTTGCGTCGGGTGTGGGCTGCACATCTGGCTGCGTGCCTGGTTCTAAGTCGGAGGCCGGGAGTCGCCCGGCGTGCGAGTAACTTTCTTTCGCGTCGCCGAAAGAAAGTCACCAAAGAAAGGGCGACCCCCAGTCTGCGACCCCTTCGCTGTGCGAAGGGGCAAACCTGCGTCGTGTCGGTTGCGGGGTGCGCCGTGGAACTCGCTTTGCGCTGCGCGCGCCGCTCAGACAGCCACGGCGAGTCAGTTAACGAAGCACGCGCGCTCCGACGCGCGTGCCACCCCACAACCGCCCCGACGCAGGCGCAGCCAGCAGGGGGTGGACAGCAGAACATCCAAACAACCGAACAGCCGGAAATCCCTTCGGGCCATTGCTTCGCTCGGCCTGGCCTGCGGAGCGCGTGGCGCTTGTGCCCGCGAGATGGGGCCGAGCGCAGCGCAGCGAAACGATGGCCCGTGTGGATGTCCGCACCCCGGGTTCCCTTCAGGATGCGCCGAGGAGCGCAGCGGCCAGCGGATCAGGGCTCGCGATTGTCTGAGCGCAGTGAAACGAAGCGAGTTCGAGCGAGACCCCGCTGGACGCGAGCACCGCAGGTTGCCCGCAGCGAAGCGAAGGGACGCAGCCTGTAGGGTCGCCTTTTCTTTGGTGACTTTCTTTTGGCGAAGCAAAAGAAAGCCACTGCGCCGCCGGGCGCACACCCCGGCCTCCGCCTTCAACCCGAGCACGCCGCTCAATCTGCAAACAGGCGCGGGCACGCTCAGGCCGAACGGTCAGCAAAAATCAAAATACTATAAAAATGATAGCTATCAGCACTTGATGAACAGGCGGTAGAGGCCAGTTTCATCTAAAGAATCAAGCCGCCACAGCCTCCCGCTCATCCGCAGCAAACTCTGGTAACCCCCGCAGCCGCTCATAGATCGGCGCAAAGTCCGCTGCTGTCATCTCAAACAGCTGCTCAAAGCTGTCGATCACAAAATACGTCTGCTGGTACGTATCGATTTTGTAGCGCGTGCGCATGGTCCGCTCCAACTGCAGCGGAATCCGCTGCGGCTCCGGGCTCTGGACCGAATACGCCAGCTCGCCCGACGAACTCAAAATCCCCGCCCCATACGCCCGCAACTCCCCTGCTTCGCGGATCAGCCCGAACTCGATGGTGTACCAGTACAAGCGGCTCAGCATCTCGCACGACCCCAGCCCCTGCGCCTTCAGACCCCCCTGGCCGTAGCGCTGCACATAGTCGGCAAACACCGGGTTGAACAGCAGCGGCACATGGCCGAACAGGTCGTGAAAGATGTCGGGCTCGACGATGTACTCGAACTCCTCGGGCTTGCGGATCCAGTCCGTCACCGGGAACTTGCGGTTGGCCAGCAAGGTGAAAAAGGGCACCTCCGGGATCAGACCCGGCACTCCCACCAGTTCCCAGCCGGTCGCTTTGTAGAGGCGCTCGTTCACCTCTTCAAAACGCGGGATGCGGTCGCTCGCGCCCAGTGAGGGCAGGGCGTCGATGAACGCTTGGCTCGCCAGGCCCGGCAGCAGGGCGCGCTGGCGCTCGTACAGACGGCGGTAGGTGTCGTGGTCGGCGGCAGTGTAGGCCGCGTAGTCCTGCGGGCAGGTGTAGTCCGCGTTGGCGCGCGAATAGTCGCCACGCGGTGGGCGGGTGGATTGGCCATAGACGACAGGGGCTTGTCCCATTTTTTTCTCCTTTGCCGCCATGGTCGGCGCACCGCGACGGGGGTGCGCACCAGCCCATGCGGCTGCTAATCGATCTTGATCTTTGCGGCCCGGATCAGGAACTCGTACTTGCTGTTTTCCGAGCGCACAAACTGCG
>JADMJR010000104.1 GCA_018780365.1 Acidovorax sp.
TCGTCATCCCATCGGCCCACCGCGAATACGCCGAAAACGCGTTCGACATCCGGGGGGGATGCGGCTTCTCGTTTGGCAACGGCTGTTCCGATGGCGCCACCGAGACCAGCATGTTCGGCGGCAAGAAGCCCCGCACGATCCCGATCAAGGCCACGGTATGAAGCACCCCCTGAGTCGCTTCGCGCCATCCCCCTCCAGGGGGACGACGGCCTTGGCTGCGGGGCGGCCCTTGCTGGCCGTCCTCGCGATACCGCTGAGCCGGTTTCGCAGGTCGCGGACTTTGTCCAGTGCCGTAGAGCACTGAAAGGAAAAACACCATGTTCAAGAAGAACCCGACCTCCGTGCGCCTGACCCTGCGCGCCCTGGGCTACCTGCTGAGCTACCCCGATGCGCAACTGCGCAGCGTGATGCCGCAGCTCATCGACGCACTGCAGGTGGAACAGGCCCTGACCACCGAACGCATGGCCGAGCTCGAAGCCGTGTGCCAGCACCTTGCAGCGCTCGACCCGCTGGAAGCCGAAGCCCGCTACGTGGACAACTTCGACCGGGGCCGCCAGACCTCGCTGCACTTGTTCGAGCATGTGCACGGCGACTCGCGTGACCGGGGCCCGGCGCTCATCGACCTGATGCAGACCTACGAAAAAGCCGGCCTGCAATTCCAGGCCGACGAGCTGCCCGACCACCTGCCGGTGGTGCTGGAGTTCGCCTCCACCCAGCCGCCCGAAGTGGCCAAGGAGTTCCTGGGCGAGATGGCCCACATCCTCAACGCGCTGTTCAGTGCCCTCGTGGCGCGCAACAGCCCCTACGCCAGCGTGATCGCTGCGGTGCTCGAAGTGTCGGGCCAGCGCGTGCAGTCAGTGGCGCTCACGCCCGAGCCGCCCATGGATGAGGTCTGGGCCGAGCCCGAAGCGTTTGGCGGCTGCAGCACCCAGGGCCAGGCCAAGCCTGACCAGCCGCAGCCTCTGCATTTTGTTCGTACCCCCCGCGCCGAGCGGGCACCAGAAGGAGTCTCCGTATGACCGCCTGGCTTGACACCCTGTTGTTTGGCATCTATCCCTATATTTGCCTCGCTGTCTTTTTCATCGGCAGCTGGGCGCGGTTTGACCGCGACCAGTACACCTGGAAAAGCGATTCCTCCCAACTGCTGCGCACCGGCAGCCTGCGCTGGGGCAGCAACCTGTTCCATGTGGGCGTGCTGTTCCTGTTCTTTGGTCACACCGTGGGCATGCTCACGCCGCACTTCCTGTACGAGCACTTCATCGGCGCTGGCGCCAAGCAGCTCATGGCCATGGTGTCGGGGGGCATTGCAGGTTTGATGGGTTTTGTGGGCCTGTCCATCCTGCTGCACCGCCGCCTGTCGGATGCGCGCATCCGCGCTACCTCCAAGACCAGCGACATCCTGATCCTGGTGCTGCTGTGGGTGCAACTGGCGCTGGGCCTGGCCACCATCCCGCTGTCGGCCCAGCATCTGGATGGCTCGATGATGATGAAGCTGGCCGATTGGGGTCAGCGCATCGTCACCTTCCGCAGTGGGGGGGTGGAGCTGCTCGCCGAAGCCGGCTGGATCTTCAAGGCCCACATGTTCCTGGGCATGAGCATCTTCCTGGTCTTCCCCTTCACCCGCCTGGTGCATGTGTGGAGCGGCTTTGGCACGCTGGCCTATGTGCTGCGCCCCTACCAGGTGGTGCGTGCGCGCCGCCTGAACCTGCCCCCCGGCCACACGCAGTCGCAAGACCGCCGTGGTGTTTGAGTTCGCATCACACAAGGAGCACACCATGAGCGGATGTGGAACCGGTAGCTGCGGTTGTGGCACCAGCGCAACCAGCCAGAGCGCCCCCCAAAGCACACTCTCCCCCGAGCAGACGGCCGCCTACGAGGCGCTGTCCGCCACGGTTGGGGCGGCCGCCATGGCCGACGACATGCCTGCCATGGCAACCCCCCAGCCCACGGGGCCAGCCCCCGTGGCGTGCATCAATGGCGTGGCGCTGAATGCAACGGCGGAATGGCTGGACGAAGAAACCCTGCGCCAGCGCGCCTGCACCGAGCTGCTGCGCCAGGCCGCCCAGCAAGGTGGCCTGTTGGCGCAGGACGATGTGCCGGGTGTCGAAGGTGCCATCAGCACCGAGGCATCGAATGCCATCGAGCAACTGCTGGAGCGCGAGCTGCCCATCCCCGATCCGTCGGAAGAAGCCTGCCGCCGCTACCACGAGGCCCACCCGGCGGCACATGCCCAGGGCGAGCGCGCGCAGCTGCGCCACGTGCTGTTTGCCGTGACGCCGGGCGTGGATGTGAAGCAGCTGCGCCTGCGGGCCGAGGCCCTGTTGATCGAACTGCGCTGTGCGGACGACGGTGGCGCCCAATTCGCCAAGGCAGCAGCCCAGTGGTCCAACTGCCCCAGCGGCCAGCAGGGCGGCGATCTGGGCTGGCTCACCCGTGCCGACTGTGCCCCCGAGTTCGCCCGCGAGGTGTTTGGTAGCGCCGAAATTGGTGTGCTGGCCCGCCTGGTACACAGCCGCTTTGGCCTGCATGTGGTGGAGGTGGTGGCCCGCGACCCGGGGCAGCAACCCGCGTTCGAGGAGGTGCGCCGCGCCATCGCGCTCACACTGCGCCAGCAGGCCTGGGTGAACGCCCTGCGCCAGTACCTGCAACTGCTGGCAGGTGCTGCCGTGGTGGAGGGGGTGGCGCTGGACGCGGCCGATTCGCCGCTGGTGCAGTAGTTGCATTGCACGCTATCTGATGGTTCGCACCATGCCCGACGAACTGCTTGATCGCCTGCGCCGTTTCCACGACGACGCTTTCCCCCAGTACCGCGAGCAGTTCCAGACACTGGTGGACGAGGGGCAGCACCCCACCACCTTGTTCATCGGCTGCTCCGACTCGCGCCTGGTGCCCTACCTGCTGACCGGGGCGGGGCCGGGAGAGCTGTTTTTGGTGCGCAACGTGGGGGCGTTCATTCCGCCCTATGACGGATCGCATGGCCACCACGGCACCACGGCGGCCATCGAGTTCGCGGTGCTCAACCTGCAGGTGCGCCGCATTGTGGTGTGCGGCCACAGTCACTGTGGGGCTATCAAGGCGATGTATGGTGAGGTTTCGCCCGAGGCGCCCAACCTGAACCGTTGGCTGGACCTGGGGCGCGAGGCCCTGTTGCCCATGCAGCCGGGCCCCGAGGTGCTGCGCCGCACCGAGCAGCGCGCCGTGGTGCTGCAACTGGAGCGCCTCATGGAGTACCCCATGGTGCGCAGCCGCGTGCAGTCGGGCCAGATCAGCCTGCATGGCTGGCACTACGTGATCGAGGAGGGAGAAGTCCATGTGTTCGATGTACAGACAGGTGGCTTTGTGCCCGCCTCGCTGGCGGACAACAGCGGAACCGGTCCCTATCACCCCTATGTGGAGCATGATGGGCAGGTGCTTCTGGACGAGCTGTGACCTCGCCTGGCGCACAGGCGGCCCGACTGCGGCATGGCCGCAGGGAATGCGCGCTTCTTGATGGAACGCAAGACCGCACTGGCGTGAAACCCAAATCATCGGCCCCCATGAAACGCGAACCTTCGTCCCCCTTGCCCTCGGCCTCGTCCCTGCAGCCCATCAGCCTGGATGTGCTGCGCGAGAAATACCTCAAACCGGGGGAAACCACAGCCGACGAGTTGTACCAGCGCGTGGCGCGGGCCCTCGCGTCGGTCGAGGCCCCTGAGCTTCGTGACCGCTACGAGGCCCTGTTCCTGGCCAATCTGAAGGCGGGGGCTATTGGAGCAGGCCGCATCATGAGCGCTGCGGGCACCGACATCCAGGCCACGCTCATCAACTGCTTCGTACAGCCCGTGGGCGATTGCATCCAGGGCGTGGACGACGAAGGTTTTCCGGGCATCTACGAAGCCCTGCGCGAGGCCGCCGAAACCATGCGGCGCGGTGGGGGCGTGGGCTATGACTTCTCACGCATCCGGCCCAAAGGCGCGCAGGTCAAGGGCACGGCCTCGATGGCATCGGGGCCCTGCAGCTACATGAACGTGTTCGACCAGTCGTGCTCCACGGTGGAGAGCGCGGGCGCGCGCCGGGGTGCCCAGATGGGCGTGCTGCGCATCGACCACCCGGACGTGCACGAGTTCATCACGGCCAAGCGCACGCCGGGCCGGTGGAACAATTTCAATGTGTCGGTGGGCGTGTCGGATGATTTCATCCACGCCGTGCAGAACAACGCGCAGTGGGAGCTGGTGCACAAGGCGAAACCGGGTGCCGCTTTGCTAGCCCAGGGCGCCCGCCAGCGTGCCGATGGCCAGTGGGTCTACGCCACCGTGCCCGCGCGCGCGCTGTGGGACACGATCATGAAGTCGGCCTACGACTTTGCCGAGCCCGGCATTTTGTTCCTGGGCCGCATCAACGAAGACAACAACCTGCAGTACTGCGAGGACATCGCGGCGACCAACCCCTGCGGTGAACAGCCACTTCCGTCGTACGGCTGCTGCGACCTCGGCCCCATCATCCTGACCCGCTTTGTGCGCTATCCCTTCGGTGTCGGCGGCGTGGCGGCCTTCGACTTCGAGGCGTTCAGCGCAGCGGTGGCGCTGCAGGTGCGGGCGCTCGACAACGTGCTGGATGTGACCTTCTGGCCGCTGCCGCAGCAGCGCGACGAGGCCATGGCCAAGCGGCGCATCGGCGTGGGCTTCACCGGCATGGGCAACACGCTGGCCATGCTGTGCCTGCGCTACGACCTGCCCGAAGGGCGCACCATGGCCGCGCGCATTGCCGAATGCATGCGCGACGCGGCCTATGCGGCCTCGGTGGACTTGGCGCGCGAGAAAGGGGTGTTTCCGAAGTTCGACGCCCGGGGTTACCTGGCGGAAGGCACTTTTGCCAGCCGCTTGCCCGAATCGCTCAAGGCCGCTATTCACCAGCATGGCATCCGCAACAGCCACCTGCTGTCCATTGCGCCCACGGGCACGGTGAGCCTGGCCTTTGCCGACAACGCCTCCAACGGCATCGAGCCGCCGTTTTCGTGGATGTACAAGCGCAAGAAGCGCGAGTCCGACGGCAGCACCACCGAGTACGCCGTAGAAGACCATGCCTGGCGGCTGTACCGCGAGCTGGGGGGTGATGTGAATGCGCTGCCCGGCTACTTTGTCTCGGCGCTGGCGATGTCGGCGCAGGACCACATTGCCATGATGGAGGCCGTGCAGCCTTTTGTGGACACGGCCATCTCCAAGACCGTGAACATCCCTGCGGACTACCCCTACGAGGACTTCAAGGACCTGTACCTGCAAGCCTGGCGTGCGCGGCTCAAGGGCCTGGCCACCTACCGGCCCAACAGCATCCTGGGCTCGGTGCTCGAGACCCATGCAGAGCCTGCACCCGAGCCCGTTGCCGCCGCCAAACCGGCGCCTGCCGCGCCACCGGTAGACCCCATGCGCACGGTGATCGAAAGCCGCCCGCAAGGGGGCCTCTCGGCCGTGGCCGAAAAGCTCGAATACTGGACGCAGGAGGGCCACAAGACGCTGTACCTCATCGTCTCGTTCCTGCCGGTGCCCACGGGCGTGGGCGGATCGGGCAAGGGGGGCACGGTGGACCGCGCCATCGAGTTCTTCATGCCCGTGGGGCAAAGCGGCGAGTCGCAGCAGTGGATCACCTCCAGCATGCGCATGTTGTCGCTCGCCGCGCGTGGTGGTTTTCTGGAGCGGGCCCTGTCCGACATGCGCAAGGTGGCCTGGGACCGGGGCCCCGTGCGGCTGGGCACGCACCGCAAGGATGACGGCACGCTGGTGCCCATGTGGCACGACTCCGAGGTGGCGGCCATGGCCTATGCCATCCAGAACATCCTGGCGCGCCGCGTGGCCGACCCCGTGCAGCAGCAATTGCCGCTGGATGAGCCCGCGCCGCCGCCCCTGGCCGTGCCCCAGGCCATGGCAGGCAAGAAGTGCAGCGAATGTGGTGCCCACGCGGTGATCCGCAAAGACGGCTGCGACTACTGCACGCAGTGCGGTCACCTGGGAAGCTGCGGGTGAGCGCCTCTCGTCCCACCATTGCCCTGCGCGTTGCCCCGGGCAAGCCTTCTGCCGAGGCGCTGGCGCAGATGGACAAACGTTGGCGCTGGCGCCATGTGATGCTGGCGCCCCACCGGCTGGGTTTTCTGCTGGCGATGGTGGTGCTGGTGGCCTCGGGGGCCTGGTGGGCGCTGGTGTTGGTGGACCGGCCCACCGGATGGCTGGGCCTTTCCGTGGTGCTGCCACCCACGCTGGTGCATTCGGCGGTGATGGCATTCGGTTTCATTCCGCTGTTTTTCTCGGGCTTCCTGTTCACCGCTGGCCCCAAGTGGCTGGGCGTGGAGCCCCTGCCGGTCCAGGCGCTGCGTTATCCCTTGTTCGCCCAGGCGGTGGGATGGTGTTTGTGGCTGGCAGGTGCGCATTGGCATGCTTTTGTTGCGCTGGCCGGGCTGGCGCTGGCCTGGAGCGGGTTGGTGTGGATGACCGCACAGTTCTGGGGCCGTGTGCGGCTGAGCCAGGCGCAAGACCAGCTCCATGCGCGCGTGATTGCCGGCGCCTGCCTGCTCGGCAGCATCAGCGTGGCGGGGCTGTGGCTCAGCCTGGCGCTGGGTGCTCCGGCCCTGGCGCGTGCCTGGGTGTTCACAGGCCTGTGGGGGTTTGTGGTAGTGGTGTATGTCGCGGTGGCGCACCGCATGATTCCGTTTTTCACCTCCAGCGCCCTGCCCATGGTGCAGGCCTGGCGGCCGTTCTGGGTGCTGTGGCTCATGCTGGGTGCGGCCCTGATGCAGGTGCTGGCGGCGTGGCTCGACTGGGCGGGTGTGCCCGCCAGCGCTGCGGGCACCGCCTGGGGCCTGGTGTGGGGCACGCTGCAGCTGGTGGTGGGCGGTGTGCTGGTCTGGCTGGCCTGTGTGTGGGGGCTGGTGCAAAGCCTCAAGAACCGGCTGCTGGCCATGCTGCACATCGGGTTTTTGTGGCTGGGGCTGGCCTTCCTGCTGGGGGGCGCCGCGCAGTGGCTGGCCTGGGGGCTGGGCGTGGGCGGTTTGGGCCTGGGGGCGCTGCATGCCCTCACCATGGGCTGCCTGGCCTCGCTGATGTTGGCCATGGTCACACGCGTGTCTTGTGGGCACAGCGGGCGGGCGCTGGTGGCCGACCGCATCGCCTGGACGCTGTTCTGGCTGCTGCAGGCCGCCACGCTGCTGCGCATTGCTGCGGCCGTGCCCGGCGTTCCTGGTGTGGTGGTGCGCTGGCTCCTGCTGTTGGCAGCGGGGCTGTGGGCTGGCACCATGGGGGCTTGGGGCGTGCGCCTGGGCCGTTGGTATGGCTGCCTGCGGGCCGATGGTCGCCCGGGCTGAGCAAGAAGGTGCAATGCGCCCTTTCAAGGATTGTTTGTCATGGCTGTCATCCCCTGGCCTTTGAGCCCTTCTTCCAAATCTGCATCCGCTGCCGCGCGTGCGCCCGTGGCCGACGACGTGGCGGGCATGGCGGCGGCGCTGATCCAGTCGCGCCAGACCATCCTGCCCAAGCGCCTGGGCACGCCGGGGCCCAGTGCGGCCGAGCTGGCGCAGATCCTGAGCGCCGCCGCCCATGCGCCCGACCATGGCCAGCTGGTGCCCTGGCGTTTTGTGCTGGTGCCCGAGGCGTCGCGCAAACCCCTGGCCGACGTGTTTGCCCAGGCCCTGCTGGAGCGCGACCCCGCCGCCACGCCCGAGCAGGCCGAGCAGGCGCGCGAGAAGGCCTACCGCTCGCCCGTGCTGCTGCTGGCCGTGGTGGATGCGGTGCGCGGCGATGCCGACATCGACCTGGCCGAGCGCACCGTCTCGGCCGGTTGTGCGGTGCAGAACATGCTGCTCATGGCCACGGCGCAGGGTTATGGCTCGGCGCTCACCAGTGGCAAGGCGCTCAAGGCCGACAGCCTGCGTACGCTGTTCCGGCTGGCGCCGTCCGAGCTGGCCCTGTGTTTTGTCAGCATCGGCACCGTGCTGTCACGCAAGGCCGTGCGCGCGCGGCCCGTGGCCCATGCCTATGTGAGCACGCTGGACGCCGACCGGGGCGTGGTGCCCGGTTTTTGACCTGTTTTTTTGATTGCGAGACTTTGTGATGGAAATTGCCAGCTTCGACGACCTGCTGCATGCCGCGCGCATGCAACCCGAGCCCCAGCGCCTGCTGTTTGTGTTTGCCGCTGCCGAATTGCCCGATGACGCGACCCCCGCGCAGCGCGCCCATTTTGAAGCGGGGCAGGGGGGCGCCCTGGTGCCACTGATGTGTGTGGACAAGACGCCGCAGGAGCTGGCGTCGTTCAGCGCCCTGGTGGAAGAGGCGCAGCAGTTCACCGCCCCCGGCCACGACTGGGCCATGGTGTTTGCTGCGGCGCTGTCGGGCACCTTGAACCAGGCACCCACCAGCGCCGACGCCGAGGCGCCCCTGCAGCGCATGGTGGACGCGATCAAGGGCGGCGCGCACGGCGCCTACATCCCCTTCAACCGCCAGGGCCAGCCTGTGCGCCTGGGCTGAGACGGTGTCCGCCACCCCCTCGGGCACAGCCCGCCATCTGCCCGGCTTCAGCGCCCCGGCGGTGGGGTTTGAGCAACCCTTTGCCATGCTGGAGGCCTGCCACGAGCGTGTGTTGCGCACCCTGGCCTTGCTGGACCGGCTGCGTGCCCATGTGCGGGCGCAAGGGGTTGACGATGATGCCCGCCAGGCCGCGCGCGACGTGCTGCGCTACTTCGACATGGCGGCCCCGCTGCACCATGAGGACGAAGAACTGCATGTGTTTCCCCTGCTGCTGGCCCAGGCCACGCCTGCGCTAAAAGCCCTGGTGCTGCGGCTCCAGCAAGACCATGTCGCGATGACGGCCGACTGGGCCGCAGCCCGCGTGGGCCTGTTGGCGCTGGTAGAGGGAGGCGCCCCAGGCTTCACCCCGCAGGACGAGGCTGCGCTCGACCGTTTTTCCGGGCGTTACGGCGCACACATTGAGGCCGAAGAGGGGGCGGCCTATCCCGCCGCCGCTGCCTTGTTGCCCCCGGCCTCCCTGGTGGCCATGGGGCGGGAGATGGCCACGCGACGCGGGGCTTGAGATTGCTATAAAAATAATAGCTGTCAGCGCTTGATGGTAGCGCGGTAACGGCTGTTTTTATCAAAATCCGAGGCGATGGACCCGCTTGGCGCGGCCCGCGCCCATGCTGCCCACTGGCGATGCCAGCCATGCCACCTGGGCAGCACCCGTGGCGCGGCAAAGCTCGGTGGCCACGCGATACTGGGCGGCCCCCGCTTTGCCTGTTTGCCTGCCGGCCGTTTCGTATGCGCTTCCCCTTTGCTCTTCGCACCCTCGCCACGCTGGCCCTGGCCTGGGCGGCCGCCGCTGCCTGCGTGGCCCTGCAGACCCCGCTGCCCTGGATGATCGGCCCGCTGCTGGCCACTTCGCTGGTGTCGATGGCGGGCGGGCCGACCGAAAGCTGGGGCCCGCTGCGCAACGCCGGGCAGTGGACCATCGGCGCGGCGTTGGGCCTGTACTTCACACCCGATGTGGTGGCGCTGATCGGCGGCCTGTGGTGGGCCATCGTGCTGGGCATTGTGTGGGCGCTGGTCCTGGGCTGGCTGTTTGGTGCCTGGCTGTACCGCGTGCATGCGCCGCGCATGCATGGCGTGCCCGCGCCCATGCTGCGCGCCACCAGCTACTTTGCGGGCGCCATTGGGGCGGCGTCCGAGATGACTTTGCTGTCCGAACGTGAAAACGCGCGCACCGATCTGGTGGCGGCCAGCCACAGCCTGCGCCTGCTCATCGTCACCGTGACGATTCCGTTTGCACTGCAGTGGAGCGGTTTGCACGGCCTCGACATCCTGCCGCCCACGCTGCGGGTGGTGAGCTGGCCCGGGCTCGCATTGATGGCGCTGATGACCGGCGCGGGCGCGGTGGTGATGGACCGGCTGGGCGGCGCCAACCCGTGGTTCATGGGCGCGATGCTGGTGTCCATGGGGCTCACCATGGCGGGCCTGGGCCTGTCGGCCGTGCCACAGGGGCTGGTGAACGCCGCGCAGCTGGTGATCGGTGTGAGCCTGGGCGTGCGCTTTCGCCGGGAGTTCTTGCACACCGCACCGCGCTGGCTGGCCACGGTGGCCGTGGGCACGCTGGGGCTGATGGGTGTGTGCGCGCTGTTCGCCGGGGCGCTGGCCTGGGCCACGGGCCTGCCCTGGGTCACGCTGCTGCTGGGCACCTCCCCCGGTGGCATCACCGAAATGGCCATCACGGCCAAGGTGCTGCAGCTGGGCGTGCCGGTGGTCACGGCGTTTCAGGTGTGCCGGCTGATTGCGGTGCTGATGCTGGTGGACCCGATGTACCGGTGGATTTACCGAAAATTCGAAACAGGCACGTCCACAGGCGCTTGACTTGCTCCAGCGAGCAGAAAACTGGCGCTGCACTATCGCGAGAGACGGCAAGCAAGGGCCGCCCCGCAGCGAGGTCGTCGTCCCCCGGGGGGGGGAAGGCGCGCAGCGCCTCAGGGGGGAGTCAATGAACCACCACTGGGTTCTGCGCCAGCCCCGCATAGCGGTCCAGTGCGTCTTCCACTTCTTCCTGTGTGGGGGTGTCACGTTGCCAGGCCAGGATCTGCTCCTGGAACATCTCGGCCCAGGAGCCATCCAGGTACACCTCTTTGCCCGAGCGTTTGTCCACAATTTCGAAGCCGTGGCGGGCGAGCTGGGGGGCGGCAGGGGCGGTGTCGTTGAGTGCCTGGGCGCTCTTTTTCTCCGCGGCGTCGGGCAGCATGTGGACCACCACGAAGGATTCTGAGTCGTAGAGCATGTGCATCGTGTTCCCCTTGTCGATATAGATGTCAGATGACAGCGGGTGCGCAGAGTTCAAGTGGCAGGGGCCAGTCCCAGGGCTTTTGCCCCCTGCTGCGTTGCAGTATTTCACGAAAACCGGAGTGCGCCGGGCTCGTGGGGCTTTTTTGCCCGGGTGGCGCTTGGGCGCAACACTTGGCGCGGGGCAAGGCGCTTGCGCGGCCCGGAAAAGATCTGGGGCAAGTGCTCAGGGGGCGCCGCTGCTGCGCAGCAGCAGGTCGGCGAAATCACCGTTGGCCTGGGTGATCTTGATGCGCACCGGCAGGTAGCCCAGGCCGGGCGCCAGCCACAGCTCGGCTTTCTGGTCGTAGTCCTTGCGAGGCAGGCGCTGCAGTTTCAGGGCGGGGGTGGGGCCGGCGGGCAGGTCCAGGGTTTCGGGCCCTTCGACGGTGAAGGTCCAGCGGTCGGCGCTGCGTGCACTCACCGTGGTGAGCGTGATCTGGGTGCCGGGCACAAACCGGCCCGCATCAGCGGCAAGCAGGGCGCCGAGCTGGATGAAGACGCTCAGGCGGTCCTGCACACCAGGGCCCACCACGGCTTCCGGCGTGTTGGCGCTGAAGGTGACCCGGCCCTTGGTGTAGTCAAGGTGTGCCGCCTGCTCGCTGCGCGACCGGTCCGAGAACCGCTCCGGCAGCAGCCCCTGGGCCGTGATGGCTCCCACACTGCGCTGCGCGCGGGTGCCCACCAGAAACGCGCTGACCTCCTGCCGCGCCTCGTAGCGGCTGCCATCGTGTTGCCACAGCAGCTCGGCGCGGGCGCTGTAGGCAAATTTCTTGGCCTGCCCACTCACATCAAATGCCAGCCTTGTGGGCGGGGGCAGGCGCACGGGCGGTGGTGTGGCGCTGGGCGTGTGGCCCGTGCCAGCCCCGGGCGGGGCGATGTCCACACCTGCGGTGGCCTCGGAGGGTTGGGGCGCCGAGGCTGCCGGGGCGGGGGGCGTTTCTGCCACGGCGGCCGTGGTGGCTTCGGCGGGGCTGACCAGGGCCGTGTCCGTCCCTGTCTAGGTGGGGGGGGCGGGGGAATCGGTCGAGGGGGGGGGTGTTAGGGGGGGCGCCTCGGTGGCGGGCAGCTTGGGCGCTGTCCGGGCCGGGGGTTTAGGGCGTGCGGGGGGCCGGGGTGCGGCTGCAGGCGCGGGCGCCCTGGGCGGAGCGGCCGTAGGGGGCAGTGCCGCCGCCACGCTGCGGGTGCTGAACACCTGGCTGGCGGGTTGCGCGGGGCTGTCCCATGCCAGCGGCACCCCGCTCAGCACCAGCCAGTGCAGGGCCAGCACCAGCGCGGTGATGAGAACAAGCGCGCGCCGTGGCATCTACCTGCGTGCCGGGGCCGTCGTCATGTGCTGCCCGCGCCCAGGTCGCTCGACAGCTGGGCGGCCGCCGCGCGCAGCGGGGCGTCGATGGCACCGCCCCACTCGGGGTCGAAGGTGGCGATGGAGCCCAGCGTGGTGATGCCCAGCTCCAGGTGGCCGTCCGAGTCGAACACGGGTGCGCAGAACGCCACGATGCCTGGCAGCAAGGTGTCCACCACCCGCGCCGCGCCGCGTGTGCGCACCTCGGCCAGCAAGGTGTTCACCTCGGCCATGGTGGAGGGCAGGTCGGTGCGCCGCATCTTCACGGCGCGGGCCAGCTCGTCCTTGAGCAGCGGCGCCACCACGTCGGGCGCCATGTGCGCCGCAAAACAGCGGCCGGTGGCCGACGACAGCAGCGGCATCACGTCGCCCAGGCGCAGGTTGGCGGTGACGGCCTGGGGCGATTCCTCCCAGTGCACGATGGTCGGGCCGTGGTTGCCCCACACGGCCAGCGCCAGCGTGTGGCCGATGCTTTCCATGAGCTCGGGCATGCGCTCGCGCGCCAGGCGCACGGCGTCGAGCCGGGCCAGCGACGCCAGCCCCAGCTTGAGGGCGGCGGGCCCCAGGTCGTAGCGCGCGTTGCTGGGGTCCTGCGTGACCAGGCCCAGGCGCTGAAAGCTCACCAGATACCGGTGCGCCTTGGCCGCACTCATGCCGGCCGAGGCCGCCACATCCTTGAGCATCAGCGGTCCGCGCGAGCGTGTCAGCCCCTCCAGCAGGGCAAA
>JADMJR010000234.1 GCA_018780365.1 Acidovorax sp.
CATCCACCAGGTCGCCGCCCACATACAGCCCGGCGTTGGCGTGGAAGATGTCGAGCTGGCCAGCCAACGCCAGCGTGCGCTGCAGCAGGCTGGCGCACTGCTTGGCATCAAGCAGGTCCAGCACCAGCGGCAAGGCGCTGGGGCCAATGGCGGCACACGCCTTGGTCAGCGCGGCTTCGTCGCGGTCGATCAGCACCACGTGCGCGCCGGCATCGGCCATCGCTTTGGCGCTGGCGAACCCGATGCCCGAGGCAGCGCCGGTGACCGCCGCCACCTGCCCTTGCAGGGTCTGCGCGGCACTCATGCTGCGTGGCCTGCCACGACGCGGCCGGCGGTGTCGAACCAGTGCGCGTGCGATGCATCGATGTCCAGGCTGACCGCATCGCCCGCGCGCAGGCCCGTGCGGTCGTTCTGGCGCGAGACGAACTGCGCGCCGCCGGGCGTGCTGACGTAGATCAGCGTCTCGGCGCCCAGCGCTTCGATCAGGTCCACCTGGCCGCCCACGGGCGTGGCGCCGGTGTTGCGCACGGTGATGTTCTCGGGCCGCAGGCCGATGGCGCCCACGGCGGCGCCGTCGCGGGCCGTTGGGGCCTGCTGCTGCACGGGCTGCGGCAGCTTGTCGACGGGCACCACGTTCATCTGCGGCGTGCCGATGAACTGGGCCACGAACTGGTTGGCCGGCTTGTCGTACAGCTCCAGCGGCGTATCCACCTGCTCGATCACGCCGTCGCGCAGCACCACCACGCGGTCGGCCAGCGTCATGGCCTCGACCTGGTCGTGCGTCACGTAGATGGTGGTGGCGCCCAGGTCGCGGTGCAGCTTGGCGATCTCCACCCGGGTCTGGCCGCGCAGCGCCGCGTCGAGGTTGGACAGCGGCTCGTCGAACAAAAACACCTTGGGCGCGCGCACGATGGCGCGGCCGATGGCCACGCGCTGGCGCTGGCCGCCTGACAGCTCCTTGGGCGTGCGCTGCAGGTAGCTGGTGAGGTTGAGGATGCGCGCGGCGTTCTGCACCTTTTCGTCGATCACCTGCTTGTCGACCTTGGCGAGCTTGAGGGCGAAGCTCATGTTCTCGTACACGCTCATGTGCGGGTACAGCGCGTAGCTTTGGAACACCATGGCCAGGTCGCGCTTGCTCGACGGCTGGTCGGTGATGTCGCGTCCGTCCAGCATGAGCGAGCCGCCGTCGATGGCTTCGAGCCCCGCGATCAGCCGCAGCAGCGTGGATTTGCCGCAGCCCGACGGGCCGACGAAGACGATGAACTCGCCCTGCTGGATGGTGAGGTCGATGCCTTTGATGGCGCGGTGCTCGCCGAAGAATTTTTCGATGCCGCGCAGTTGAAGGTAGGCCATGGAATCAGGTTCCTGAAATCTTGATTGCGTTAGATAGGAAAGCAGCGCGTTACTTCACGGCACCGAAGGTGAGCCCCTGAACGAGCTGCTTCTGGCTGAACCAGCCGAACACCACGATGGGCGCAATGGCCATCAGCGACGCGGCGGACAGCTTGGCCCAGAACAGGCCTTCGGGGCTGGAGTAGGACGCGATCAGCGTGGCCAGCGTGCCGGCCTTGGCGGCGCTCAGGTTCAGGCTCCAGAAGGCTTCGTTCCACGACAGCACCAGGCACAGGAGTCCGGTGGATGCGAGGCCTCCCATGCCCAGCGGCAGCAGCACCAGGCGCACCTCTTGCCACAGCGTGGCGCCGTCCATGCGCGCGGCCTCCAGGATCTCGTGCGGGATGTCCTTGAAGTGCGAGTACAGCATCCAGACCATGATGGGCAGGTTGGACAGCGCGAACACGATGATCAGCGCGAGCTGCGTGTCCAGCAGGTGGCTCTTTTGCGCCAGCACGTAGATGGGCACCAGCGCGCCCACGGCGGGCATCATCTTGGTCGACAGCATCCACATGAGGATGTCCTTGGTGTACTTGCCCTTGAAGAAGGCCATGGCATACGCCGCGGGCGCGGCCAGCATCAGCCCCACCAGGGTGGACAGCACGCTGGTGATGACCGAGTTCTTGGCGTACAGCAGGTAGTCGCTGCGCTCTTGCACTTCATGAAAGTTCTCGAGCGTGGGCGTGAAGACGAACAGCGGCGGCACCGCGATGGCCTGCAGCTCGGTCTTGAAGGCGGTGAGGAACAGCCACCCCAGCGGAAAGAACAGCAGCAGCGCCACGCCCCAGGCGGCAGCGGTGCGCAGGGCCAGCAGGCCCAGCGGAAAGTTGGAACGGCGTCGTGTGGTGGTTGCAGTCATGTGCGTTGCCTCTGGTCTTATTTGTCGAGGTTCTTGCCGACCATGCGGATCAAAAATACGGCTGCGATGTTGGCCAGCACGACAGCGAACAGCGCGCCCGCCGAGGCCACGCCCGCGTCGAAGTTGAGCAGTGCCTGCTTGAAGATCAGGAAGGTGACGTTGGTGC
>JADMJR010000317.1 GCA_018780365.1 Acidovorax sp.
TCATGGCCTACAAGAACGCCATCATGTGCGACGACGAAACCCTGGTGAACAGCTTTAAGCGCGCGCTGGAGCTGGGCGCCATGCCCACGGTGCATGCCGAAAATGGCGAGCTGGTGTACCTGCTGCAGCAAGAGGTCGCCAAGATGGGCATCACCGGCCCTGAGGGCCATCCACTGTCGCGCCCACCCATGGTGGAGGCCGAGGCCGCCAACCGCGCCATTGCCATTGCCGATGTGCTGGGCGTGCCGATCTACGTGGTTCACGTGAGCTGCATGGAATCGGCCGACGCCATTGCCCGCGCCCGTGCGCGCGGCCAGCGTGTGTACGGCGAGGTGCTGGCAGGCCACCTGCTGGTGGACGACAGCGTCTACCGCGACCCCGATTTCGCCAAGGCCGCCGCCTACGTGATGAGCCCGCCCTTCCGCCCCAAGGGCCACCAGGAGGCGCTGTGGCGCGGCCTGCAGTCGGGCCAGCTGCACACCACGGCGACGGACCACTGCACCTTTTGCGCCGCGCAGAAGGCGGCAGGCAAGGACAACTTCGCCAAGATTCCCAATGGCACGGGCGGCGTGGAAGAGCGCATGGCCGCCATCTGGGATGCCGGCGTGAACACCGGCCGCCTCACGCCCAGCGAGTTCGTGGCCATCACCTCGGCCAACTGCGCCAAGCTGTTCAACATCTATCCGCGCAAGGGTTTCATCGGCGAAGGTGCCGATGCCGACCTGGTGCTGTGGGACCCGCAAGGCACCAAGACCTTCTCGGCCAAAACGCAGTTCAGCAAGGGCGACTTCAACATCTTTGAAGGCCGCACCGTGCGCGGCATCCCCAGCCACACCGTGAGCCAGGGCCGCGTGGTGTTTGCCAATGGCGACCTGCGGGCAGAGCAGGGCAAGGGCCGGTACATCAAGCGCCCCGCGTTCGGCGCCAACTTCCAGGCCGTGCAAAAGCGTGCGCAGGACCTGGCGCCCACGGCGGTGGCGCGCGGCTGATGCAGGCGCTATTGCAGGTATTCCATCCGGTTTTGCAAATTCCCTAGCCCGTTCAGCCTGAGCCTGTCGAAGGCCGTAACCGCCCCGGCTTCGACAGGCTCAGTCCGAACGGTAGTGATTGAACCGGCATTTCAGACATCCCCTGGAGAACACCATGGACACCAAAGTGAAGACCGACATTGAGAACCTGCGCATCAACGGCGACCGCCTGTGGGCATCGCTGATGGAGCTGGCGCAGATCGGCGCCACGCCCAAGGGCGGCGTGTGCCGCCTCACACTCACCGACCTGGACAAGCAGGGCCGCGACCTCGTGACCCGCTGGGCGCGCGAGGCCGGCATGAGCGTCACCATCGACAAGATCGGCAACGGCTTTATGCGCCGCCCCGGCCGCAACAACAACCTGCCACCCATCATGACCGGCAGCCACATCGACACCCAGCCCACCGGCGGCAAGTTCGACGGCAACTACGGTGTGCTGGCGGGCATCGAGGTGGTGCGCACGCTCAATGACCACGGCATCGAAACCGAGGCGCCGATCGAAGTGGCCTTCTGGACGAACGAAGAGGGCTCGCGCTTCGTGCCGGTGATGATGGGCTCGGGCGTGTTCGCCAAGGCCTTCACGCTGGAGCACGCCTACGCCGCCACCGACACCGAGGGAAAGACGGTCAAGGGCGAACTGGAGCGCATCGGCTACATCGGCGAGCAGGAGCCGGGCGACCACCCCATCGGCGCGTACTTCGAAACCCACATCGAGCAGGGCCCGGTGCTGGAAGACAACGACAAGACCATCGGCGTGGTGAGCGGCGTGCTGGGCATCCGCTGGTTTGACTGCACCGTCACCGGCATGGAAGCCCACGCAGGCCCCACGCCCATGGCCCTGCGCAAGGACGCCCTGCTGGCCGCCACCCACATCATGCAGGACGTGGTGGCTGCCGCCCACCGCCATCCGCCGCATGGGCGCGGCACTGTGGGCATGGTGCAGGTATTCCCCAACAGCCGCAACGTCATCCCCGGCCGGGTCAAGTTCAGCATCGACCTGCGCAACAGCACCGACGAACTCGTGGACCAGATGGCGGCCGAAGTGAAGGCGCGGGCCCACCAGGTGGCGCAGGAGCACGGCGTGCAGGTGCATATCGAGATGGTGTCCAGCTACCCCGCGCAGGTGTTCCACAGCGAATGCGTGGAGGCCGTGGCCCGCGCCACGGCCAAGCTGGGCTACAGCCACATGCCCGCCGTCTCGGGCGCGGGGCACGACGCCGTCTACATGGCCAAGCTCGCGCCCAGCGGCATGATCTTCATTCCCTGCAAGGACGGCATCAGCCACAACGAGATCGAGGATGCGAAGCCGGAGCACATCACGGCGGGCTGCAACGTGCTGCTGCACGCGATGCTGGAGCG
>JADMJR010000110.1 GCA_018780365.1 Acidovorax sp.
CCACGCTGCAGCCGCTGATCAGCAAGTTTGCGCTGCTGCAGCGCGACCTGGACGACGCGCGGCGCGAGCTGGCCAGCCAGCGCAGCCGCTCGCTGGCCGTGGCGGGCGACGGCGAGCGGCGCGCCAAATACACCTTTGCCAGCTTCATTGGCTCCAGCCCCGCTGCGGCCGAGGTCAAGCGCCAGGCGCGGCGCGCGGCGCAGTCCACCAGCCCCGTGCTGCTGCTGGGTGAAACCGGCACCGGCAAAGAGCTGCTGGCCCACGCCATCCACGCCGCATCGAGCCGTGCGAGCGGCCCGTTTGTGAGTGTGAACATCGCCGCCGTGCCCGACACGCTGCTCGAAGCCGAGTTCTTTGGCGTAGCCCCCGGCGCCTACACCGGCGCCGACCGCAAGGGGCGCGACGGCAAGTTCAAGCTGGCCGATGGCGGCACGCTGTTCCTCGACGAAATCGGCGACATGCCGCAAAGCCTGCAGGCCAAGCTGCTGCGCGCCTTGCAAGAGGGCGAGATCGAGCCCCTGGGGTCGAACAAGCTCGTGCCCTTCAATGTGCGCATCCTGGCCGCCACCTCGCGCGACCTGGCCGCGCTGGTGCGTGAGGGCAAGTTCCGCGAGGACTTGTTCTACCGCCTGCATGTGCTGCCCGTGCGGGTGCCGCCGCTGCGGGTGCGCCGTGGCGACATCCCCGCGCTGGTCGAAGCCCTGGGCGAAGACCTGGCCCTGCGCAACGGCACGCCGCCGCCCGAGCTGCTGCCCGAGGCGCTGGCGCTGCTGGCGGGCCAGCCCTGGCGCGGCAACATCCGCGAGCTGCGCAATGTGCTGGAGCAGGCGGTGATGCGCAGCGATTCCCCGTCCATCGACGCGGCGCAGCTGGAGCGTGTGCTGCGTGAGGCCGGTGTGGAGCCTGCCGCCCCCGCGCCCGTGTTGGACACGGCCCCGATGGGCGATGTCGACGACGAGGCCCGCTACCTGCGCCCGCTGGCCGAACAGGTGGCCGAGCTGGAGCGGCGTGCCATTGCCGCCGCCATGAAGGCGCACAGCGGCAACAAGCTGGCCACCGCGCGGCAATTGGGCATCTCGCGTGCCACGCTCTATGGACGTCTGGAAAACCCTGAATAAACATTGAACATCTGACTGAATATCAGACAGATTGTTTGTATTAAATTTGGACAGTGTGCGGGGTGTGTAAATAAAAGTGTCTTGAAAATCAAGCACTTGCGACCTGGCACAAACTGTGCAATGTTCAGGCATCACAACAGGAGACATCGCCATGCACCGTCGCACTCTGGTCACCCTCGCCACCGCAGCCGTTACCGCCGCCACGCTTTCCGCACCCGCCTTCGCCCAGACCGGCGAAATCCGCATTGCCCACGTCTACAGCAAGACCGGCCCGTTGGAGGCCTACGGCAAGCAGACGCAAACGGGCCTGATGATGGGCCTGAACTACGCCACCGGTGGCAGCATGACCGTCAATGGCAAGAAGCTGGTCGTGATCGAGAAGGACGACCAGGGCAAGCCCGACCTGGGCAAGAGCCTGCTGGCCTCGGCCTACTCCGACGACAAGGCCGACATCGCCGTGGGCCCCACCTCCAGCGGTGTGGCCCTGGCCCTGCTGCCCGTGGCCGAGGAATACAAGAAGATCCTGCTGGTGGAGCCCGCCGTGGCCGACGCCATCACCGGCGACAAGTGGAACAAGTACATCTTCCGCACCGGCCGCAACAGCAGCCAGGACGCGATCAGCAACGCCGTGGCCATCGACAAGGCGGGCGTGACCGTGGCCACGCTGGCCCAGGACTACGCCTTCGGCCGCGACGGCGTGAAGGCCTTCAAGGACGCGCTGAAAAACGCCAAGCTCGCCCATGAGGAATACCTGCCCACCACCACCACCGACTTCACCGCCGGTGCCCAGCGCCTGATCGACAAACTCAAGGACGTGCCCGGCCGCAAGGTCATCTTCATCATCTGGGCCGGCGCGGGCAACCCGTTCAAGATTGCTGACCTGGACTTGAAGCGCTACGGCATCGAGATCGCCACGGGTGGCAACATCCTGCCCGCCATGGCCGCGTACAAGAACTTCCCCGGCATGGAAGGCGCCACGTACTACTACTTCGGCATCCCCAAGAACCCCGTGAACGAAGCCCTGGTGGCCGCGCACTACAAGGAGTTCAAGACCCCGCCAGACTTCTTCACGGCCGGCGGCTTCAGCTCGGCCATGGCCCTGGTCACCGCCCTCAAGGCGACGAACGGCGACACCAACACCAACAAGCTCATCAAGACCATGGAAGGCATGAGTTTTGACACGCCCAAGGGCAAGATGACCTTCCGCAAGGAAGACCACCAGGCCATGCAGA
>JADMJR010000148.1 GCA_018780365.1 Acidovorax sp.
CACGCAGGGCCCGGGTGCGGGATACATCCATGGAAGTCTCTTTCAGTGGTCCATCGGGGCGCTGGGGCCCCGTTCAGGTCGTAGGCGGTAGCGGTTCAGGAAAGGCAAACGCAAAGGCAGCGCACTTGGGGGCGGTCACGAACGCAGGCCGGGGGCCGCTGGCAGTTCGGGCTCGAAGGTCTTGATGCCCGCGCCAATGAGGTCGGGGGCAATGTCCAGGGCCCAGGCGGTGCCTACGGCGGCCAACAGGGCTTCGGTGTCGGGCACCACGGCGTTGCGGCCAAAGGTGAGGTCCGCCAGGGAGCCGAGCACATGTTCGGCGCTGCCCGTGGCCAGCACCACGTGGCCGTTCTTCACGATGACGGCGCGGCCGTTGTCCTGGGCGCGGTGCTCAACAATGGCGGGCAGGGTGGCGTCTTGTGCATACAGCACCACATCGCCATCGGACAGCGGGGCCAGCTCGGCCACCTGCGGGATCGCGGCATTCAGCACGGCAGCGCCTTCAGCCAGCACCACGTCCACCTGGGTGCGCATCACCTTGGTCATCTGGTCTTGCTCGTGCACGTCGAACTCGGCCAGCGTGTCCACGCCGTCCATGTCGGTCACCACGCCCACCTGGCAGCGGTCGTAGGCCAGGCCGTCGCGCAGGATGGTGCGGGCGTCGCTTTCGATCACGGCGGCCTGAACCATCTTGTTCATGAGCAGGCGGTGGGCGGCTTCCCAGTGGGCGCAGTCGGTGGCTTCCACGCGGCGGCGGTCCAGGAACAGGCCGTCGCGGCAGGCCAGGCCCGTGTGGTGCCCGCTCAGGTGCAGCAGCCAGGCCACCACACGCGAGATGGTGGCAGTGTTGCGGGTGCCCGCCACGCCCACCAGGGGGATTCGGCCAACGGGGCCCTCATCGTCGCCTTCGGAGGAGGGGAACAGATGCTCGGCAATCGCCTGGCCCACGGGGCGGGGCGCGCCTACGGCGGGCTTGAGGTGCATCAGCAGGCCGGGGCCGGCGTTCACTTCCACAATCGCGCCGCCCTGGGTGTGCAGGGGCTTGGAGATGTCGCGCGCCACCATGTCGATGCCCGCGATGTCGAGGCCCACGACCTTGGCGGCCAGTTGGGCGATGTAGGCCACCTCGGGGTGCACGTCGTCCGTGCAGTCCACGGCCACATTGCCGTTGCGCTGCACCACCACCTGGCGGCCGGCGGCGGGGACGGAGCTGGCGTCCAGGTCCTGGCGCTTGAGTTCGAGCTGCACCTTGGTGTCGGTGGCCAGGTCGATGATCTCCAGCGGGTACTCCTCTTCATAGCCCCGGCGGGGGTCGGAATTGAGCTGGCTGTCGATGAGCTCTTTGACGGTGGAGCGGCCGTTGCCGGTGATGCTGACCACCTCGCCGCGCGCGGCGGCCACCAGCTTGCCGCCCACCACCAGCAGGCGGTGTTCGTCGCCGGGGATGAAGCGCTCGACCATCACATCGCTGCCTTCGGGGTAGGCCACGTGGTAGGCGGCTTCGATGTCTTCCTGCTTGCGCAAATCCAGCGTCACGCCCCGGCCGTGGTTGCCGTCGGAGGGCTTGACCACCACGGGCAGGCCGATGTCCTGCGCGGCTTCCCAGGCTTCGGCGGGGCTGTTGACCACCTGGCCTTCGGGGATGGGCACGCCACACGACTTGAGCAGGCCCTTGGTCAGGTCCTTGTCGCTGGCAATGCCTTCGGCGATGGCACTGGTGAATTCGGTTTCGGCCGTCCAGATGCGGCGCTGGCTGGCGCCGTAGCCCAGCTGCACCAGGTTGCCGTCGTTCAGGCGGATGTGGGGAATGCCCCGGTCGGTGGCGGCCGTGACGATGCAGGCGGTGCTGGGGCCGAGGTACTGGTCATCGACCTCGGTGCGCACGCGGGCCACGGCGGCGGCCACGTCAAAGGGTTCGTCGTTGATGGCCGCCATGATGAGCGCATGGCCTTGGGCCAGCGCTACGCGGGCCACGCTTTCGTCGCGAGCGCGGAACACCATGCGGTACACGCCGCGCTGGCTGGTGCTGCGGGTCTGGCCAAAGCCGGTGGGCATGCCCGCCAGGTTCAAGAGCTCGATCACGATGTGCTCCAGCACATGGCCACACCAGGTGCCCTCCTGCAGGCGCTGCAGGAAACCACCGCGCTCGCCCACGCCGCAGTGGTGTTCGATCAGCGCGGGCAGCCAGGTGGTGAGGCGGTCATTGAAGCCGGGGAGGGTGTTGGAGGGGAAGTCCTCCAGTGCCCCCAGGTCCAGCCAGACTTCCAGGACCGGCCGGTAGGTCCAGATATTGGGGCCCCGCAGGTAGTTGATGCGAAGCAGTTGGATGTCGTTGAGTTTCGCCATGGATTGCAGCGGGTGTGTTTCCGGCCTTGTGAGGGCTTTGCGTGGAAAAAGGGGACGAAAGGGGGAAGGGAACTTTGCTGGACGATGATTGTGCGCCAGTCCGGGGCCTGTATGCAGTGTCAGCCAAATGGCTTGCGCAGGCGTTACAGAAGGATGCCGTCGCACCGTGGCGTGCAGTATCGGTGAGAATTCTTGCTTTCGCGAGTTCGGCCACCGCAGGCTGCCGGTGCCGAAAATACCAACCAAAAATGCAACATCACCATTCTGTGGACGCCTCGGGTGTCTTTTCTGGCCCTGTGGGGGCCGATCTGCGGGCCATGCTCGCTTCCAAAGAGAACGTGCTGGCTGCGTTACAGGTTGACCTGAGCGCCGCACTGCGGTTTGCGGCAGGGTGGGTGGTGGTGACTTCCGAGCGGTTGCTGGCCTGCGAGCCGGGCAGCACCGCCTGGCACAGCTGGCCCTTGGGTGATGGCCTGGCCTTGCGCCTGCAGGACCATGGGGGCGTGGGCTCGCTGGAGCTGCACGGCCCGCAGGCTCGGTTGGCGCTGTGGCGCTTCACGCTGGCGCACCATGCGCAGGCCCTGCGCCTGGTGCAGCGTTTCGAGCAGCAAAGCGCCCGGGGCGAGACGGGTGCCGAGGACGAGGCCGATGAGCCCGCCTGCCCCACCTGCCACACGCCCCTGCCGCCCGACACCGACGAATGCCCGGCCTGCGCCCGCACCCAGCCGCCGCAGACCTCTACCTGGGTGTTGCTGCGTCTGTGGCGCTTTGCCCGGCCTTATCGCAAGCAATTGGCGGCCGGGTTTGCGCTGACGCTGGCCTCTACCGCCGCCACGCTGGTGCCGCCCTACCTCACCATCCCGCTGATGGATGACATCCTGATTCCGTTCCAGAACGGCAAGCAGATCGAGCCCGGCCTGGTCATGCTGTACCTGAGCGGCCTGCTGCTGTCGGCCCTGGCGGCCTGGGGCCTGTCCTGGGCGCGCACCTACATCCTGGCGCTGGTGTCCGAGCGCATCGGCGCCGACCTGCGTACCACCACCTACGAGCACCTGCTGCGCCTGTCGCTCGACTATTTCGGCGGCAAGCGCACCGGCGACCTCATGGCGCGCATCGGCTCGGAGACGGACCGCATCAACGTTTTCCTTTCGTTGCATGCGCTCGATTTCGTGACCGACGTGCTCATGATCATGATGACAGCGGCCATCCTGTTCTCCATAAACCCCTGGCTGGCGCTGGTCACGCTGGTGCCGCTGCCCTTCATCGCCTGGATGATCCACACCGTGCGCGACCGCCTGCGCACCGGCTTCGAGAAGATCGACCGGGTGTGGTCCGAGGTGACCAACGTGCTGGCCGACACCATCCCCGGCATCCGCGTGGTCAAGGCTTTTGCCCAGGAAAAGCGCGAAGCCCAGCGTTTTCGCGATGCCAACCAGCACAACCTGGAAGTCAACGACAAGCTCAACAAGACCTGGAGCCTGTTCACCCCCACGGTGTCGCTGCTCACCGAAATCGGGCTGCTTGTGGTCTGGGGCTTCGGCATCTGGCTGGTGTCGCGCAACCAGATCACGGTGGGTGTGCTCACCGCCTTCATCGCCTACATCGGGCGCTTCTACAGCCGGCTGGATTCGATGAGCCGCATCGTCTCGGTCACGCAGAAGGCGGCCGCCGGTGCCAAGCGCATTTTTGACATCCTCGACCATGTGAGCAACGTGCCCGACCCCGCCCAGCCTGTGAAGGTGGACAAGGTGCAGGGCGCCATCAGCATGCAGGGCGTGGGTTTTCGCTACGGCAGCCGTTCGGTCATCAAGGGGCTTCATCTGGACATCCGCCCCGGCGAGATGATTGGCCTGGTGGGCCACAGCGGCTCGGGCAAGAGCACGCTGGTCAACCTGATCAGCCGTTTTTATGACGTGAGCGATGGCTCGATCCAGGTGGATGGCATCGACATCCGCCGCTTTGCCGTGGCCGACTACCGCCGCCACATTGGCCTGGTGCTGCAAGAGCCCTTTCTGTTCTTTGGCACCATCGCCGAGAACATTGCCTACGGCAAGCCCGAGGCCACGCGCGAGGAAATCATTGCCGCAGCGCGTGCTGCCCATGCGCACGAGTTCATCCTGCGCCTGCCGCACGGCTACGACTCGCTGGTGGGCGAGCGCGGCCAGGGCCTGTCGGGCGGCGAGCGCCAGCGCATTTCCATTGCCCGCGCGTTGCTCATCGACCCACGCATCCTGATCCTCGACGAGGCCACCTCGGCGGTGGACACCGAGACCGAGAAGGAAATCCAGAAGGCCCTGGACAACCTGGTGCAGGGCCGCACCACCATCGCCATCGCCCACCGCCTGTCTACCCTGCGCAAGGCCGACCGCCTGGTGGTGATGGACCGGGGCGAGGTGGTGGAAGTGGGGCCCCACGACGAACTCATGGAAAAACAGGGCGCCTACTGGCGGCTGTATGAGGCCCAGGCGCGCCGCGCCGAAGAAGACGCCCAGGCTGCTGGCGTGATCATCGACAGCGGCCTGCTGCACCCGGCGCACCCCGCTGGCAACCCCTGAGATGCTGTGAAGTGAACGGTCCCGCCATGAACGCACCCCTTTCCCTGTCGCCCGCTACCCCCGCCTTTCAATTGGCGCGCAACCCGCATGGCCGGCTGGTCTTGTCCCTGGCCGATGGCACGGCGCACGAGGGCGTCACCCCTGTGCGCGCTTTCCCCATCGCCGCACCCGGCGAGGGGCTCTCGCTGGTGGGCTCCGATGGCCATGAGCTGCTGTGGGTTCCCCGGCTGGAGCAGGTGGACGGCCCCGCGCGGCAGCTCATCGAGGAAGAGCTGGAGGTGCGAGAGTTTGTGCCCACTATCGAAAAAATCGTTGCTGTCTCTAGTTTTTCGACACCCAGCACCTGGGATGTAGAGACTGACCGAGGCCCGGCACGGCTGGTGCTCAAGGCCGAAGAGGACATTCGCCGCCTGGGCGGGCGCACGCGCCTGCTGATCGCGGGTGGCGACGGCATGCAGTTCCGCGTCAAGGACACCACCGCGCTGGACCGGCACTCGCGCCGCTTGCTCGAACGCTTTCTTTGAAGCGCTGACGGCGGGGCCCCACGCGGGTTCGGCCTCCAGCACGCGGGGGGCCAAGGGTTGAGCGGCTGCGGCTGCTCTGGCGCGCCCAGGGATGCGCCCGCCCCCAGCATCCCGTCCCCCCATCAATAAACAGCATCAGATTGCACCGCCTTGGGGTGGCGGGGCCCGCCTGCGCCTTTCACCTTTCGCGTTGTGTTCATGTTTCAGGCACTTTTCCGCCTTGGATGTCCGCGGAAAGGCTGGAGGTGTCTTTCAGGGGCAATTTTTCTAAGTGGAAACCCTGAATTTCAGGCAATCGGTCAAAAAGACCTAAATTTCCCCTTCTTTTTGCCGTAATGAATGTACGAAGAGGCGGAAAGACCCTCTGTACTTTTTTCTCAACTACGGGCCACTGCCATGCAAATGCCACCTGTCGACCGATCGCCGAGTTGGCGTCCTCAGGGCGCTGATTTGTATTCCACTGGCGCTTCTGGGGCGCCCCCGGTGCGTCCCATCAACGCCCCCAACCCCGTCGAGTCCATGGACCGGATGGGAGAGGGCGCGATCGTGCGCGAGCCCGACAAACCCTCCGCGCCGGATGCCCCCAACCGTGACTGGACTGCGGTCAAGAAAAAAGACACGGTCGAAGAGCCGCCTGAGCCGCCCAAGGAACCCATCTACAAGCAGTTGCTGGAACTCATCCAGTCCATGTGGCGCGCCAGTGGCAGCGCCGTGGAAGTGGCGCAGGACATCAACAAGATGACCCTGCAGGAGCGCATGGCCCAGCAGGCCAAGAACGAGCCGCTGACCTACACCGACCCGAAGGTCAAGCGCACAGGTGGTTAAGCCCCCCGCGCAATGCGGTGGGGTGGTTTCAACATGCCACCCGGTAGGTGGGTGGGTTTGTTGGTGGGGCCTGGCCCCGCCGTGTGGCAGGTGGCTTGTGGGGGGAGCCCGCCTCCAGCGCTGGATTCGGTGCTTCCTGTCCGCTGGATTTACTCCTGAAAATATAGCTATAAGCGCATGATGGACGCGCGCTAGGGGCCTATTTCATTCATTTTTTCACCCGATGCATGCCCACACGGGTGGAGCGGCCTGTGTGGCCTGGTGTCAGGGGCGGGCCTCTGGCGCTGCGGGTGTGGCGGGGGGGATAGGGCTGGCGGCAGCCGCCTGTGATGCCTTTTGGCGATCCCGTTGCGCGCGGTACTGGGCTGCAAAGGCCCGGACTTCTTCATACGACACATAACCATCGCCGTCCGTGTCGGCGTCGTCAAAGGCGTTGGCCAGGCGGGGAAAGAGCTTGACCTCCGAGCGGCTGAGTTTGCCGTCCCCATTGAAGTCCAGCATCTTGAACTCGCGCTGGGCCTTGATTTCACCCTTGGAAAGCGTGGCCTGAGACTCTTGTGCCGCAGCGGTGGCATGGGGGGTGGCGGGCGCGGGCTCCGGGGTGGCCGGTGCCTGGGCCAGCGTGGCGCTGCCAACCCAGAGGGCTGGCAGCAGCAGCGCCAGACGCGTGTAGGAAACGGGTGTGCGCAAAGCATGCTCCTTCGGGACAGGGCGGTGATGGTGGCACAGGCGGGCGCCGGAAGGGAGATTGCAACCGGTGTTTTGCAGGCTTTCACCGGGCGTTGCAAGACTTTGCCAAACCTTTGCATGCCCGAGCCCGTGCCCGTGCCCGTGCCCGAGCCCGTGCCTGGGCCGCCTCAGCCCCAGGACTTGGGTGCTCAGCCGCCCGCTGTTTTGAAGGGGTTCGAGATGCCGCTGTTGACGTGGCCGGCGGGTACATGGCGGGCCGCGGAGGTCGCGTGGCCCGTCTGGTCATCGAAGAAGAAGTCAGGTTCGAATTCGCGCAGAAAAGGGCCTTTTTCAAGTCCGCCAAGGAACATGGCCTCATCCACCGCCAAGTTCCATTTCATCAGTGTGTTGATCGCACGTTCATGCGCCGGTGCGCTGCGTGCAGTGACAAGTGCTGTGCGCAGGCGCATGCCCGAAACGTCCGCCTGTTGCTGGAGTTGGTGCAATGCTGTCAGCAAGGGCTTGAACGGCCCGCCGGACAGTGGCAGCGCAGCCTTGTTGATTTCGTGTGTTTGAAATGCAGCGAGGCCTTCGGCTTGGTACACGCGCTCAGCTTCGTCCGAAAACAGAACAGCATCGCCGTCAAAGGCGATGCGCAGCTCCTTGGGATAGTTGGAGCCTGCTGCGGCCGAATCAGTGAGCACACGGGCGGCAGGAAACCCCAATGCAAGCGCTTCCCTGACGTCCTTTTCGTTGGCGGACAAAAACAGGTGTGCACCCAGTGGGCGCAAGTATTTGAATGGGTCGCGGCCTTGGGTGAACACGCCGCGCTCCAGTGGCAGGCCCGCGTCATGGGCTGAGTGGAAGATGCGCAGCGCGCTCACAGGGTCGTTGCGAGAGAGGATCACGACCTCGACGGGTCTTGCATGAGGCGTATTGAATGCCAGCAGTTTGTTCACCAGCGGAAAAGCGACGCCAGGCTTTGCTGGCACGTGCAGCCGTTCCTGTTGTAGCTCCATGTAAGGGCGCGGGTCCGACTCGTCGAAGATGCGGTTCTCTTCCTCGAAGTTGAACAGCGCCCGCGAGGAGATCGCCACCACCAGTTTGTCGTCCAGGGTCACAGCCATACGTTAGAGCGTGTTATGCACTTTTACGTGCCCGCGAAAGCCGGGGAAAGGCCCGGCAACTAGGCGCAGGACGCGCCGCGGTATGGATACCGCAAGCGGCTTGCAACAACGTGGCCGGGCCTTTCCCCGGCTTTCCCGAAGGGTTGGGCCCACAGGCAGGCGCTCGCGGCGTTGCAGCGCTTGCCTTGGCGGCGCACTGCGCCTTGCGATCACCAACCTGTGAGCCCAACGCGGGTGCGTAAAAGTGCATAACACGCGCTTACTTCACAAACTGGTTCAGTTGAATGATGGGCAGCAGCACCGCCAGCACGATCAGCATCACGATCAGGCCCATGGCCACGATGAGCAGCGGCTCCAGGATGGTGGCCAATGCCATGGCGCGGCGCTGCACCTCGGCCGAAAGCTGGCGGGCCGCGCGCTGCAGCATCACCGGCAACTGGCCGGTCTGCTCGCCCAGGCGCGCAAACATCGACAGCAGGCCTGGGAAGCGCTTTTTCTGCGCCAGTGCCGAGGCCAGCGGGGCGCCTTCGCGCACCAGCACCAGCGCATCGAGTGCATCGGCGCGCAGGGCGCGGTTGTTCAGGGTTTCGGCGGCAGCCTGCAGGGCCTTGAGGATGGGCACGCCCGCGCCCGAGAGCATGGCCAGCGTGCCCGCAAAGCGTGCCGCGTTGTAGCCCCGGGCCAGCTTGCCCACCAGTGGCAGGTTGAGCCAGGCGGCGTCGAATTTTTCACGGACATGGCCGATGGTGAGTGCCCAGCGCGCCCCCAGCGCTATCAAGCTGAAAGCAATCAGCAGCACCCAGCCATAGCTGCGCACAAAAGCGCTGAGGCCCAGCATGGCCACCGTCAAAAAAGGCAGCGCCCGCTTGGTACCTGCAAACACACTGGCCACCTGGGGCACCACATAGCCCACCAGAAATAACACGATGACGATGGCCACCAGCGTCACGATGGCCGGGTAGAGCGCCGCGCCCACCAGCTTGGCCTTGAGCGCCTGGCGCTCTTCGAGGTCGTCGGCCAGGCGCTCCAGCACCAGGCCCAGGTTGCCGCTGTGTTCGCCCGCGCCGATCACGGCGCAGTAGATGTCGGAAAACTCGCGCGGGTGCTGCGACAGCGCGCGGGCAAACGTGGCGCCGGCATTGACCTCGGCGCGCAGCGCGGCCACCAGGTGGCGCTGGCGTTCGTCGTCGGCCTCTTCCGACAGCGCGGTGAGCGCGCGCTCCAGCGGCAGGCCCGATGACACCAGCCCGGCGATCTGGCGTGTCCAGATCGCCAGGGCTGTGGCGTTGAACACGGGCCGAGTGAACAGGCGCTGGCCCAGGCTGGCGGTGCGGCCATCGAGCGACTGGCCGGTCTGCACCAGTTCCACCGCCAGCGGCACCAGGGCCTGGGCTCGCAGCAGGCTGCGCGCGGCCTTGGCGGTGTCGGCCTCCATGAGGCCCTTGCGGGTCTGGCCCTGGGCGTCCAGGGCTTCAAAGGAAAAAGCGGGCATGCGGGGATGGGCGGTAAGGCGGAGGCGCCAAGGGAATCACACAACAGGCGGATGCGGGCATCAAACCCGGCAGCCCGTGATGGTAGCCGCTACCTGAGGCCCCGGGCGGCGCGGTAGCCCCTTGGCAGAGGCATGACCCAGGTCAAGGTGTTGGCGCAGGGCATGCGCAGAATGAAATGGATCTGTGGCATCGGGTTGCAGGCGTTCTGAACAAGGGGTCTTTCATGCTGAAGAACAAAGTGGCGCTGGTCACGGGGGCGTCGTCGGGCATTGGGCGTGCGATTGCGCTGGTGTGGGCACGCGAGGGCGCCAAGGTGGTGGTGTCGGACGTGAATGTGCAGGCGGGCGAGGAGACGGCCGCGCGGGTGTGCGCCGCAGGGGGCGACGCGATATTTGTGGCGGCCGATGTAGGCCAGCCCGGGGACTGCGAGGCCCTGGTGCAGCGCACGGTGGCCCACTACGGCCGCCTGGATGTCGCCTGCAACAACGCCGGCATTGGCGGGCCGCAGGCCCCCACGGCCGACTACCCGCTCGATGGCTGGGCCCAGGTCATCAACACCAACCTGTCGGGCGTGTTCTACGGCATGAAGTACCAGATCGCCGCCATGCTCCAGAGCGGCGGTGGGTCCATCATCAACATGGCGTCCATCCTGGGCTCGGTCGGTTTTGCCACGGCACCCGCCTACACCGCCGCCAAGCATGGCGTGGTGGGCCTGACCAAGGCGGCGGCGTTGGAGTACAGCGCACACGGCGTGCGCATCAACGCCGTGGGGCCCGCCTTCATCCATACGCCCATGATCAGCGGGCTGGAGCAGGACGCGGGCATCCACGCCTTGCTGGTGGGCGCACACCCCATCGGCCGCCTGGGGCAGCCCGAAGAAGTGGCCGAGCTGGTGGCCTGGCTGGCCTCCGGCAAGGCGTCGTTTGTGACCGGGGCCTACTACCCGGTGGATGGTGGCTATCTGGCGCGCTGAGCGTTCAGGCGGGCACGGCCTGGCCCGTGGCCGTGGCACCCAGGGCGCTGTGGGCCTGGGCGGCAATGTCCAGCGAGCGCAGGCGCAACGCCGGGTCGTACACATCGCTCACCAGCATCAGTTCATCGGCACCGGTGGCTTCGCTGAGCTGTGCCAGACCGGTGCGCACGGTGTCCGGCCCGCCGATCACGGCGGCGGCCAGAAAGTCGCCAATCGCAGCGCGCTCCTGTGGCTGCAGGCGGGCGCCGTAGTTCTCGACGGGCGGCAGCAGGCGGCGGCGGTCGCCCGTCAAAATGCCCAGCACCCGCTGGTAGGTGCTGCTGGCCAGAAACTCCGCCTCGTCATCCGTGGGCGCTGCAATCAGCGGCACACCAATCACCACGTAGGGCTTGGGCCAGGCGGCGGAGGGGCGAAACAGGCTGCGGTACAGGTCGATGGCCTGGTGCAGCAGGCGCGGCGCAAAGTGCGAGGCAAAGGCATAGGGCAGGCCCCGCTCGGCCGCCAGTTGCGCTGAAAACAGGCTGGAGCCCAGCAGCCAGATCGGCACGTTGGTGCCCGCACCGGGCATGGCGATCAGGCGCTGGCTGGGTTCGGCCGGTGCCAGCAGGCGCTGCAACTCGGCCACATCCTGCGGAAAGTCGTCGGCGGTTTCCACCCGGCTGCGGCGCAGCGCGCGCATGGTGGTGGGGTCGGTGCCGGGGGCACGGCCCAGGCCCAGGTCGATGCGGCCGGGGTACAGCTCGGCCAGCGTGCCAAAGGCCTCGGCCACGACCAGCGGGGCGTGGTTGGGCAGCATCACGCCGCCCGAGCCCACGCGGATGCGCGAGGTGCCGCCGGCAATGTGGCCCACCAGCACGGCGGTGGCCGAGCTGGCAATGCCCGCCATGTTGTGGTGCTCTGCCAGCCAGTAGCGGGCAAAACCCAGCTTTTCAGCGTGTTGCGCGGTGCGCAGGGCAATTTGCAGCGCATCGGCCACGGTACCGCCCTCTCGGACAGCAACCAGGTCGAGCATGGACAGGGCGGGGCGGGTGGCGTTGGAGGTCATTGGTGCATTGTCTGGCGACTGCCCGATCGGTGCTGGCTGCTGGCGCAGAGCTGGCAGGGCGTGAAGGGTTGCCTGGCGTGATTTTTACGGCCAGGCGATTTTTTGGTAGCCAAAACGGCGGCGGCGCCACAGAATGTTTCAAGACCTTTCCGCGCTGGCATGTTCCGGTGTGCGCGGATCCGGTGCCGCTAAAGGGATGACGATGGGTTTTTTCAGCCGTTTGTTCAAGATCAGGGAGCAGGACCCCACAAGCCCAGACACCACCTGGGCGATGGAAGACAACGGCAGTGAGCTGGTGCTGGACGCTGAGTACGCAGCCACGCTCATGACCGAGATCGACATCGACGCCGCCATTGCCAGCCACGAGCGCTGGCGCCTGCAGCTGCAGGACATGGTCAACGGCCGCTCGCAGGAGGTGATGCGGCCCGAGCGCATCTGCCACGACGACCGCTGTGACCTGGGCCGCTGGCTCTATGGCACCGGGCGTGTGCGCCTGGGGCACTTCCCCGCGTTCGACATGCTGGTGGCCCGGCACAAATACTTCCACCAGCAGGCGGCCGATGTGGTGACGATGTTCCAGTCGGGCGAGCAACAAAAGGCGGCGCAGTTGCTCAACAGCAGCTGCCGGCATGCGTCCAACCAGGTGCTGCTGCTGCTCAAGGAGCTCAAGCGCGGGCTGGGGCGCTGAGCCTGGAGCGGCAGAGCATGGGCCGTTGAAGATGCCGCTGAAGATGTCAATAAAGCTATTGTTTTTATAGCTATTTGCGCTTGACAGACGGGCGCTGGCATCGGTTTTGGCTGTTTTTCGCAAGCACCATAGGCTGCACGCAGCGCTTCACACACCGGTTCTCTGGCTGTTCGCCAGCATCGGCATACAGCTCTTAGAACGTGTTCAAAATCTTTTCCTGTGGTGACCGCCGCTATGCTGCGTGCCTCAT
>JADMJR010000344.1 GCA_018780365.1 Acidovorax sp.
TCATCGGCCAGCAGCAGCGCGCAGGCGCCGTCGTTCACGCCGCTGGCGTTGCCGGCCGTGACGGTGCCGCCCTCGCGCACCACGCCCTTGAGCTTGGCCAGCGCCTCCAGCGTGGTGGCGCGCGGATGCTCGTCCTGGCTGACCACGACGGCGTCGCCCTTCTTCTGGGGAATGACGACGTTGACGATTTCCTTGGCCAGGTAGCCGGCGGCCATCGCGGCGGCGGCCTTTTGCTGGCTGGCCAGGGCCATGCGGTCCTGGGCCTCGCGCTCGATCTTGAAATCGTCAGCCACGTTCTCGGCCGTCTCGGGCATGGAGTCCACGCCGTACTGAGCCTTCATCAGCTTGTTGATGAAGCGCCAGCCGATGGTGGTGTCGTACACCGCGTTGCTGCGGCTGAAGGCGCTTTCCGCCTTGGGCATCACGAAGGGCGCGCGGCTCATGGACTCGACGCCGCCAGCGATCATCAAGCGCGCCTCGCCCGACTTGATGGCGCGCGCGGCGGAGCCCACGGCGTCCAGGCCCGAGCCGCACAGGCGGTTGATGGTGGCGCCGGGCACGTCGATGGGCAGGCCGGCCAGCAGGCTGGACATGCGCGCCACGTTGCGGTTGTCCTCGCCGGCCTGGTTGGCGTTGCCATACAGCACGTCATCCACCGCTGCCCAGTCCACGCCAGGGTTGCGCTCCATCAGCGCCTTGATGGGCAACGCGCCCAGGTCGTCGGTGCGCACGCTGGAGAGGGCGCCGCCGTAGCGGCCGAAGGGGGTGCGGATCGCGTCGCAGATGAAGGCTTGGCGGGCGTTGCTCATGGTGTCTCCGAAGGGAATATCAAAAAAGTGAGCTGCCAGCGCTTGTCCATCAAGCGCTGGAGGCCGTTTTGGTACTTATTGCTGTGCGGGCTGGATCGGCAGGCCGACGATGCGCTCCAGTTCCTCGTGCGAGAGGCCGGGCACGGTGTCGATCAGGCGCAGGCCCTGGGGCGTGCATTCCAGCGTGCACAGGTCGGTGTAGATGCGCTTGACGCAGGCCAGGCCCGTCAGGGGGTAGCTGCAGGCCTGGACCACCTTGCATTCGCCGGTCTTGCTGACCAGATCCATCATCACCCAGGTGGACTTGGCGCCCACGGCCAGGTCCATGGCGCCGCCCACGGCGGGAATGGCGCCGGGCTCGCCGGTGCTCCAGTTGGCCAGGTCGCCCGTGGCCGACACCTGGAAGGCGCCCAGCACGCAGATGTCCAGGTGGCCGCCGCGCATCATCGCGAAGCTGTCGGCATGGTGGAAGTAGCAGCCACCGGGCAGCAGCGTCACGGGCTGCTTGCCGGCGTTGGTCAGGTCATAGTCCTCCTGGCCCTTGGCGGGTGCGGGGCCCATGCCCAGGATGCCGTTCTCGGAATGCAGCACCACCTCGCGGCCTGCGGGGATGTGGTTGGCCACCAGGGTCGGCTGGCCGATGCCCAGGTTCACATAGGCACCGTCGAAGATGTCCTGGGCCACTCGTGCGGCCAGTTCGTCCTTGGTTCGTTTTTGATAGCTGCTCACGCTGTATCTCCTTGGGCTGAACGGGCTTTACTTCTTGAATCCACCGGCCTGGGTGGCCACGCGCGGCACCTGGACGACCTTGCTCACGTAGATGCCGGGGGTGACCACGGCCTCGGGGTCCATCTCGCCCAGCTCCACCAGTTCATGCACGGTGGCCACGGTGTACTTGGCCGCCATGGCGCACACGGGGCCGAAGTTGCGCGCCGACATGCGGTAGGTCAGGTTGCCCCAGCGGTCGCCCTTCTCGGCCTTGACCAAGGCCACATCGCCGTAGATGGGGTACTCCAGCACGTAGTGCTTGCCGTTGATCTCGCGGGTTTCCTTGCTTTCGGCCAGCTGCGTGCCATAGGCCGTGGGGCAGAAGAAGGCGCCGATGCCGGCGCCCGCGGCGCGCATGCGCTCGGCCAGGTTGCCCTGGGGCACCAGTTCCAGTTCGATCTTGCCGCTGCGGTACAGCTCGTCGAACACATAGCTGTCCACCTGGCGCGGGAAGCTGCAGATGATCTTGCGCACCTGCCCGCTCTTGAGCAGCGCGGCCAGGCCGGCATCGCCGTTGCCGGCGTTGTTGTTGACCACGGTGAGGTCGCGCGCGCCTTGGGCGATCAGGCCGTTGATCAGTTCAATGGGGTTGCCCGAAGTGCCAAAGCCGCCAATCAGTACGGTGGCGCCGTCCTGCACGCCCGCGAGCGCCTCGGCAACGGAATCCGCAATCTTGTTGATCATGTGTTGCTGGTCCAGTGAGGGAAAAGACGGATAGGAAATTCAACCGCATGAGGCCAAGTATGGCACGAGTTTTGGGCCTC
>JADMJR010000014.1 GCA_018780365.1 Acidovorax sp.
CAGATCCCGGTGGCCGAGCAGCGCAAGAACGGCGCCTTTGACGCCATCAACAAGGTCTGGAACGAAAAGGGCAACACGCAGTACCTGGCCCGCATGGTCGAGAACCAGCCCTTTCACATCTACACCAACAAGAAGATCGACAAGCCCGACCTGAGCGGCCAGAAGATCCGCATCTCGCCGGTGTACCGCGACTTCTTCCAGGCGCTCAACGCCAACGTGGTCACCACCCCGCCGGGCGAGGTCTACACCGCGCTGGAGCGCGGCGTGGTCGATGGCTACGGCTGGCCCATTGGCGGCATTTTTGACCTGAACTGGCAGGAGAAAACCAAGTTCCGCGTCGACCCCGGGTTTTATGACGCCGAGGTCTCGCTCACCATGAACCTGCCGGCCTACAAAAAGCTCAGCGATGCGCAGCGCAACTACCTGCAAAAGCAATTGCTGGCGCTGGAGGCCGAGAACACGTTCTGGACCCGCTACGGCAACGTGGAGACGGCGCGCCAGGAGACCGCCGGCATCCAGACCATCAAGTTTGATGCCGCCACGTCCAAGGCCTTCCGCGAAAAGGCCTACGAAGTGGGTTGGGCCGGCGCGATGAAGCAAAGCCCCGAGGTGGCCGCGCGCTTTAAAACGCTGTTCTCCAAATAAGCACCGCGCCCCGTCGTGATAGACCCCTTGTCCGAGGCCTATGGCCGCTTCCTGGCCAGCCTCGCCCTGCTGGGCTGCGCCATCCTGATGGCCATGATGTTCATCATTGTGGGCGATGTGGCGCTGCGCAACATCCCCTTCCCCGGCCTGCCGCGCGGCCTGGCGTGGAGCAATGAGATCTCCGAGCTGATGCTCTACCTCATCACCATGTGCGTGGCGCCCTGGCTGCTGCGCCAGGGCCAGCACATCCGCGTAGACATCGTCTTGCAGGCCCTGCCGCCGCAGCTGGCCTGGTGCTTCGAATGGGTGGGCGACCTGATCGGTCTTGTTTGCTGCCTGGCGATTGCCTGGTTTGGCACGCAGGCGGCCTGGTCCAGCTATGTGTCGGGCGCCGTCAACATCAAGACGCTGGTGACGCCCGAGTGGTGGGCGCTGGCGCCGCTGCCGCTGGTATTTGTTTTGTTGGGAATTGAAATGATCTTTCGCATGATCCGGCTGCAGCGCGGCCCGCGCGGCCCGCGCCACGACGCGGTGAGCGCGGCATGAGCCCGCAGGGCCGCCCCAAGGGCGAATTCCCGCTTGGCGGGACAGCGCGTAGCGCAAGGGTGCCGTCATGAGCGGGTGGGGCATTGCCGCCTGGCTGATGCTGGGCGGCTCCACCGTGCTGCTGTTCATCGGCATGCCGGTGGCGCTGACCTTCATCACCATCAACATCATTGGCGCCTGGCTCTACATGGGCGGCGAGCCCGGCCTGGTGCAGCTGGCGCGCAGCAGTGTGAGCTCGGTCACGGCGTTTTCGCTCACGCCAATTCCGCTGTTCGTGCTGATGGGCGAGATCCTGTTTCACACCGGCCTGGCCATCAAGGTCATCGAAGGCGTCGAGCGGCTGATCAAGCACGTGCCCGGCCGGCTGGCCGTGGTGGCCGTGGTGGCCGGCACGGTGTTCTCGGCCATCTCGGGCTCCACCATTGCCACCACCGCCATGCTCGGCTCGCTGATGCTGCCCATCATGCTGTCACGCGGCTACCACCCGACCCTGGCCACCGGGCCCATCATGGCCATTGGCGCGGTCGACATGCTGATCCCGCCCTCGGCGCTGACCGTGCTGCTGGGCTCGCTGTCGGGCATCTCGATTTCCAAGCTGCTGATTGGCGGCGTGCTGCCCGGCGTGATCCTGTCCGTCGCCTTCGTGCTGTGGATCGTCATTCGCGTCAGCATCAGCCCGCAGCTGGCACCCGTCGACAAAGACGATGCGGTGCAGTACCGCGGCTGGGCGCGCTGGAGCCTGTTCTTTGGCTATGTGCTGCCCACGCTGTCGATCTTTGGCGTGGTGGTGGGCGCGCTGGCCGCCGGCTGGGCCACGCCCACCGAGTGCGCGGCGCTGGGCGCCTTTGCCACCATGCTGCTGGCGCTGTGCTACCGCGTGCTGACGCGGGACGCCGTGCTCAAGGCGCTCAAGGGCACGGCCGGCATCTCGGGCATGATTTTGTTCATCATCCTGGGCGCCACCACGTTTGCGCAAATCCTGTCGTTCTCGGGCGCCAGCAACGGCCTGGTGCAGTTCATCACCGGCCAGGGCCTGTCCACCAACATGATCGTCGTGGGCATGATGCTGATGCTGATCTTCCTGGGCATCTTTGTCGACCAGGTCAGCATGATGATGATCACGCTGCCCATCTTCATGCCC
>JADMJR010000150.1 GCA_018780365.1 Acidovorax sp.
TAGTTCACCAGGTGCGTGTCTTCCACATTCATGATGAAGCAGATGTCGGCCAGGCGCTTGTCGCGTGCACGGTGCGTGACATGGTGCAGCACCACCACATCCAGCGGCGTCAGGTCCTTGAGGCCCGCCGCAGCCATGCAATGCACCACCCAGCGGTGAAACGCGTTGCCCGCCACGATGAGGCCGAACTCGAACTCGCTCATCTCCGCGCTTTGCGCGGACACCAGGTGTGCAGACGACACGATGGGGCCCGAATCGCCCTTGTCCTTGGCTCCAGGTTTCATGAACACCGCCTTTGCAATAGTCGAATCTGGCACGGGATATGCATGGGGCATTGTAGGCAAGTCGCCAATAATTTGTTGGCAATTTGTCAGCGTTTAGGCAAAACACCTATGTCGCCACGGGTTGTTTTCTATACAGTCGCCGACAGTCCCTTCACCCCACGTCCCTTACTTGCGGAGCACTTCATGAAACGTCGAATCTTCCCCGCCACTGCCCTCAGCCTGGCCCTGGCCTTCGGTTTCACCGCCACGTCGGTCGTGGCGCAGACCAAGTGGGACCTCGCGGCCGCCTACCCCGTGAGCAACTTCCACACGGAAAACCTGATGCAGTTCGCCAAGGACGTGGACGCAGCCACCACGGGCAAGCTCAAGATCACCGTGCATGCCAACGCCTCGCTGTTCAAGGCCAACGAAATCAAGCGTGCCGTGCAAGGCGGGCAAGCCCCCATGGGCGAAGTGCTGCTGGGCAATTTCGAGAACGAAAACCCGCTGTACGGCGTAGACGGCATTCCTTTCCTCGCCACCTCGTATGCCGACTCCAAGCGCCTGTATGACGCACAGAAGGCGTCGCTGGACCGGCTGCTGGGCACCCAGGGCATGAAGCTGCTGTATGCCGTGGCCTGGCCACCACAAGGTATCTACGCCAAGAAAGAGCTGACCTCGGTGGCCGACCTGCGCGGCATCAAGTGGCGCGCCTACAGCCCCGCCACCGCCAAGATCGCGGAACTGATCGGCGCGCAACCGGTGACCATCCAGGCGGCCGAACTGTCGCAGGCCCTGGCCACGGGCGTGGTCGAGGCCACGATGACCTCGGGCTCTACCGGCTACGACAGCAAGATCTACGAAAGCATCAAGCTCTTTCACGACACCCAGGCCTGGTTGCCCAAGAACGCCGTCATCGTGAACAAGAAGGCTTTCGACGCGCTGGACAAGCCCAGCCAGGACGCGCTGCTCAAGGCATCGGCCGAGGCCGAGACGCGCGGCTGGGCCGTGAGTGCAGAGAAGACCGAGTGGTACAAAAAAGCCCTGGCGGAAAAAGGCATGAAGATCGTCACGCCCGCCCCCAAACTCATGGCCGACATGCGCCAGGTGGGCGAGATCATGCTGTCCGACTGGCTCAAGAAGACGGGGCCTGAAGGCGAAGCCATCATCGCCAACTACCGCAAGAGCGCATCTGCAACTGCAGCGCCTGCCAAAAAGTGATGCTGCGCCGCTGGCTCGACCGCATCTACCTGGCCGCTGGCGCTGTGGGCGCCGGTTTCATCGTGCTGATCTGCGTGCTCATGGTCGCGCAGAGCATCATGCGCGAGTTGGGCCTGCGCACGGGCGCCATCAATGACATCGTGGCCTGGTTCTGCGCAGCGGCCGCTTTCCTGGCCATGGCGCATGCCTTCAAGCACGGCGACTTCGTGCGCGTGACGCTGATCCTGGAAAAGCTCCCACCGCGCCGCTGCCGCCAGCTTGAAACCGTCGCGCTCGCCATTGGCACGGTGGCCGTGGGTTACCTGATGTGGGCCGCGTGCAGCTACACCTATGAGAGTTGGGAGTTCAACGACATCTCGCAGGGCCTGCTGCCCATGCCGCTGTGGATTCCGCAGCTGAGCTTCGCGCTCGGCTCCATTTTGCTGTGGGTGGCCGTGGTCGATGAGTTCATCATCGTGTTGCGTGGTGGCGTGCCCACCTTTGTGCGTGCCGTCGAAGAACGCCATGCCAAGGGCGACTTCTCTTCTGACATATGAAGCCCCCTGAGGCGCTGCGCGCCTTCCCCCGGAGGGGGACGCCACCCCTGGCCCGGCAAAGCCGGTTCCTCGGTGGCACTGGTTTTTTGCCGCGCCAGTTTTTGCGTTGCACTGGAAGCGCAGTGCGGTGTGAATACCGATAACAACAGGCTGCATCGGGCATAGCACCCGCAGCCCAGAAAGTTCGATATGGATATCTTGATGGTGGGTGGCGTGTTGCTGCTGCTCATGCTGGTGCTGCTGTCTGGCGGCGTGTGGATTGCGATGACGCTGGCCATCTGCGGCTGGGTGGGCCAGGCGTTCTTCACCTCCACGCAGCCGGCCAAAAACCTGTTCTCGGCCTTCTGGGAGAGCAATGCCAGCTGGGAGCTGGCAGCTTTGCCGCTGTTCATCTGGATGGGCGAAATCCTGTTTCGCACCAAGCTGTCCGAGGAAATGTTTGAGGGCCTGCGCCCCTGGCTCAACCGCGTGCCTGGGCGGCTGATGCACACCACCATCCTGGGCTGCGGCATCTTCGGCTCCGTCTCGGGTTCGTCGGCCGCCACCTGCGCCACCATCAGCAAGGTGGCCCTGCCCGAACTCAAGAAGCGCGGCTACGACGAGAAGCTGGCGCTGGGCTCGCTGGCCACGGCCGGCACACTGGGCATCCTGATCCCGCCGTCCATCACCATGGTGGTGTACGCGGTGGCGGCCGATGCCTCCATCATCCGCATCTTCCTGGCCGGGTTCCTGCCGGGCATTTTGCTGATGCTGCTGTTCTCGGGCTACATCGGCTGGTGGAGCCTGCGCAACCCCGACAAGGTGCCTGCGGCCGACCCGCCCTCGACGCTGCGCGAGAAGATCCGCAAGTCGGGCAACCTGATCCCTGTGGGCGTGCTCATCGTGTTCATCGTGGCGGTGCTGGTCACCGGCTATGCCACGGCCACCGAGTGTGCGGCGTTCGGCGTACTGGGCTCGCTGGGCCTGGCGCTGTGGAGCCGCTCGCTGACCTGGCAGAATTTCAAGGACGGGCTGATGGGCACCACGCGCACCAGCTGCATGATCATGTTCATCCTGGCGGGCGCCGCCTTTTTGACAAAAACCATGGCCTTCACCGGCATCCCGCGCGAGCTGGCCGAGTGGGTGAACAGCATGCACCTGTCGCCCTTTGCGCTGATCAGTGTGCTGGTGGTGGTGTACCTGGTGCTGGGCACGGCCCTGGACGGCATCAGCATGATCGTGCTGACCAGTGCGGTGGTGCTTCCCATGATCCAGCAGGCCGGGTTCGATCTGATCTGGTTCGGCATCTTCGTGATCCTGCTGGTCGAGATCGCCGAGGTCACACCGCCCGTGGGCTTCAACCTCTTTGTGCTGCAGAACATGACGGGCAAGGACAGCAACACCATTGCGCGGGCGGCCATCCCGTTCTTCGCGTGCCTGGTGGTCTGCATTGCGCTCATCACCCTCTTTCCGCAGATCGTGACCATCCTGCCCGACCTCGTCATGGGCGTGGAGAAGTAGCACAGTCCACCAGGCTGCGCGCGGTACGATCCCTCCCTCATGTTCGCCGCATTCGCCATCGCCCTCGGAGCCAGCATTGGTGCATTGGCGCGGTGGCGTCTGGGCCTGTGGCTGAACACCGAAGGGGCCGCGCTGCCATGGGGCACCCTGGCGGCCAACCTCATCGGCGGCTACCTGGTGGGGGTCTGTGTGGCCATCTTCCAGGCCCTGCCCCAGCTGGACCCTGCCTGGCGCCTGGCACTGGTGACCGGGTTTCTGGGGGGGCTCACCACCTTCTCCAGCTTCTCGGCAGAGGTGGTGGGCATGCTCCAGCAGCAGCGTTATCTGCTGGCAGCAGGCACCACGGGCATCCACCTCTTCGGCTCGCTCGCACTGACGGTGTGCGGCATACAGACCGCTACCTTTTTGCTCGCGGTCCGTAGCTGATAATCTGGCGAACAGGCGCTCCCGGCCTCTCCTTCCAACCCACCGGTCACAGCAACTGCGGGCATCAAGCCCCGCCCCATCCGCCATGGAATCCAACACCCAACTCAATGAACGCCGGCTGGCCGATGCCTGGGCCGAGCTGCACAACCACGCCCACAATGGCAACCCCCTGCAGGAGGATGCCAACCGCATGGCCTTTGCCGACCCGGAATTCATGTTCCGCCGCGAAACCCGGGGCATCCGCTTCCAGCTCGAAATGCTCAAGCCCGACCTCGGCCAGGCCGAGCAAGGCATTGAAAGCACGGTGGTGGTGTATGGCAGCGCCCGCTTTGTGGCGCCCGACGAGGCTGCGGCCCAACTGACCGAGGCCGAAGCCAGTGGCGATGCCGAGCGTGTGCGGCGCGCGCGCCTGGCAGTGCGCAACGCGGGCTACTACGACCTGGCCCGCCAGTTCGCCAAGCTGGTGGCCGACTACAGCGAGCGCCAGCGCCCCGCAGACCGCATCTACATCTGCACGGGCGGCGGCCCCGGCATCATGGAGGCCGCCAACCGGGGCGCCCATGAGGCCGGCGCACTGAACGTGGGCCTGAACATCGCCCTGCCCCACGAGCAAAGCGGCAACCGCTTCATCTCACCGTCCCTCTCCTTCAAGTTCCACTACTTTGCGCTGCGCAAGATGCACTTCATGATGCGCGCCAAGGCCTTGGTGGCCTTTCCGGGCGGCTTTGGCACGCTCGACGAGCTGTTTGAAGTGCTCACCCTGGTGCAGACCAAGAAGGCCAAGCCCGTGCCCATCGTGCTGTTTGGCACCGACTACTGGAAGCGCTTGGTCAACTTCGATGTGCTGGTGGAGGAAGGCACGATCTCGGCGCAGGACCTCAAGCTCTTCCACTACACCGACGACCCGCAGGAAGCCTGGGACCTGATCCGGGCGTTCTACCAGCTGTGATGTGACAGCCCACACAGATACAGCCCCGGGATCACCCCCTGGGCGCTGTACCGGCACCGTACCGGTGCTGACCGCCGCTACCGGATCGGCGGCGGAGGTGGTGGTGGCAACAGGAAAATCGGCAGCACCGGGATGAACACAAACGGTGGCCGCACGGTAGGCGGCGGCGGTGCCGTGGTGGTGGGTGGTGGCGCCGTTGTGGCCGGAGGCGGTGCCGTGGGCCGCGTGGGCGGCGGTGGCGTGGTGGTGGGTGGCGGCGGCTGGTAGTCGTCCGAAGGCGGTGGTGGCGCCACAGGCACCGGCGGTGGCGGCGGCTGCATCACGGGCGGCGGTGCCACCGGGATCGGGGCCGGAGGCGGCGCCGGAACCATGTACACAAACGCGCGGCGCCCCTGCACATCCAGTTGCTCGCCCATCAACAATGGGGTGGGCAGCCCGGGCACCGGCAGCAAGGCGCGGGTGTGGGTGTACACCGGCAGCTCCTGGTCAGAGAGCACCAGCACCGCCTCACCCGCCGTTACGCCCACACAGCCAGCCTGGGTGCACACCTCGATCTCGTCCTGCTCGCCCGACACCAGCACCTGGCCATTGGCATCGATGGCCAGCATGAAGGCCGAGCCCCGGATGCCCACCACCGCCGTGGGCGTGACGACCTTGTAGCTGGCGGGATTGCGCTTGCCGATCAACCCCGTGAGCGCGCGCATGCCGCCGCGCAGCAGGTGGACCACAAAATGGTCTTCGCCCGTGCCCGCGCCGTCGGCATAGCGGGTCACCGTGAACTGCGAGTCGGGGTACAGGGCCACCAGGCCGCCGTCCGTAAAGCGGATCTGCGCCCGCCCCTCGTTGCCCGTGAGCACCACGTCGCCCCCATCGAGCTCGGCCCCCTTGGCCAGGCGCGACAGGTTGTCACCCCGGCGCAGCTGCACATCGCCCGCCGCGAACTGCACCAGCCCGGCGGCAGCGAGCCCCGTGAGCGGCCAGGCCGCCACCATGCCCATCAGCAGCGCCAGCCGTGCGCGTTTTTGGTCGGATGTCATAGGCACCTCCACGGCGTCGTCGCGGCAAAACCCCAGGTAAATGCGTGCCGCTGCATTCAGAACTCCCGGCGCACGAGGATGGAAAACACCCTCCGCTCATAGTCGGTGATGGGCAGCGAGGACGCATTGCGCGTGAACTGCCACTGCGGCGTCACACGCCAGCCCGGTGAGGGCGTCCAGCTCAGCCCCAGCAGGACCTGGGCCTGGCGGTCCGTGCGCGTCACGGTAAAGAAAGGGTCTTGCCCCCCATAGCGCCGGTGCTCCCAGTCCGCGCTGGCAAACGCCGCCCACTGGGGCGCCAGGGGCCACTGCCCGCCCACACGCAGGCCAAACAGGCGATGCCCCAGTGGATCGGCGCCGCTGGCCTTGGGTTGCTCGCGCCCACCGTACAACCCGGCGTAGGCCGAGGAGCCACCGCGAAACAGGTGCGAATACGAGGTGCCCAGCACGCTGCGCCGCACATTGCGCAGCTCCTGCCCGGGGTAGCGCACCTCCAGCACCTGTAAAAAGCTGCCCCATTGCCGGAAGCCGTCGATGCGGTAGATCCATTCGCCCAGCACGCCGCCCATGGTGCGCAGCCGCGAGCCGTCGAGTGCGTAGTACGAGCCCTGCCCCGAAACAATCACCTCGTGGCGCTCGGCCCGCCAGGCCATGCCCAAAGCGCCATCCAGGGCCGTGTGGTCAAACCGGTCGACCTGGCCCGCGTAATGGCGCGTGGCAGCGAGCGCCGTGCCCACCACCGACCAGCGCGAATTGATCACCGCCCGGCCCCGCAGCCCGGCCTGCGCCAGCACATAGCTGCCCGAGGTGGCCTGCGCCTCGGGCAACAGGGCCCAGGGGGGCGTGCCCGGCACCGGGGACTGCAGTTCGCCCACCACGGGCGCTGCATTGGCATTGGAGTCGTGCCCCACGCCCAGCTCCACATAGCCCTTGAGCGAGGAGCGGCCGCCCGCCTTGGCGTGGTCGTAGGAGTACAGGAACTGGTCAAGGGTGTGCCCTGCATCCACCGGGATCAGCAGGGCCTGCGCCGCAGATGGCAGGGCGAGCACGCCGCGGCGGTCGCCCACCGCCTGCAGCGACTGCCCCAGCGCCACCTGGGCCGCCAGGCTGCCGGGCTGGGCGGCCAGCAACCGCTCGCGGGCCATGATGGCCCGCGTGTACTGGCCAGCGGCATGGGCCGCATCGCCCATGGCGGCGTCAAAGGCAGGGTCGCCTGCGCGCGTGGCCTCGTGCGGATCGAGCAGGTGAAAGGCCTGTACGCCCTGCCCCTGGCGCACCAGGGTGGTGGCCTGCTCCACCAGATCGTCGGCCAGCGCCACCCATGGCAGGCCACAACCCAACGCCGAGGCCAGGCACCATGGCAACACGCGCCGTGACCAGAATCGAAGGTACATGACAGCCCCCTCTTGGAACCCGCTGGCGGGTGCAGGCAATTTACACCTGTTTACTCTTTTTGGGGCCCCTGGGAGACCCTTTCTTCGATGCGCCACGCCAGCCGGGAACCACCCAGACCTGCCGCACCCACCACCCAGAACAGGCCCCCCACCCCGATCACCGCCCCGGCCGATCCGAACATGAGGGGCATCAGCACACTGGAGGCGTTGATGGCCATGAGACGCAGGCCCAGCGCCTCGCCCTGGCGGTGGGAGGGTGTGATCTGGTGCAGCAGACTCATCACCATGGGCTGCCCCGTGCCCAGCGCCAGGCCCAACAGCACCGAGCACAGGCCCATGGCCCAGGCGCTGTGCAGCAGTGGGTACACCGCAAACAACACAGCCGTCACCAGCATGGCCACCGCCATCACGGCCTGCTCACGCAGTTGCCGGGCCACAAAAGGCATCAGCACGCGGATCACGGTGGCGGCAATTGCAAACGCCCCAAAGATGGTGCCGATGACCGCCGCCGACAGCCCACGCTCGTGCCCCAGCAAGGGCACAGCGAAGGCGTGCACATCCCAGCACGAGGAGATCAGCCAGTTGACGATGAGCAGGCGGCGAAACGGCGGGTCGCCCAGCAGATCCCAGGCCCGCTGGGGCCGGCCACCGGGGGCATTGCCCGCAGCAGCCTGGGCGGCCGGGACGTCTTGCACACCCCGCACGCAGAACCAGCTGAGCAGGGGTAGCAGCGCCAGCAGCGCAAACGCCGCGCGGTAGCCTTCGATACTGCCCGGGGCGCTGCCCGCGTGGTCAATGGCCAGCCCCGCCGCAAACGGGCCGATGAAATTGGACACCGCCGGGCCGATGGACAGCCAGCTGAACACCTGCTTGAGTTCGGTGGCGTCATGCACGGCACGGCCCGCGTGGCGCTGCACCGCAATGGTGGCGGCCCCTGCGGCGGCACCAGTCATCAGGGCAGACACACACAACACCGGAAACGTCGGAAACACCACCGCCAGCCCCGCGCCCACGCACGCCACGGCCACCGAATAGGCCACCGGGCGCTTGAGGCCACGGCGGTCGGCATACCGGCCCGCAGGCAGGGCCAGAAACACCTGGGTCAGCGCAAAAAGCGCCACCAGAAAACCCACGGCGGCAGCGCTGTAGCCCTCGCGCAGCGCCAGCAACGGCGCAGCCAGGCGCATGCCCGCCATGCTGCCGTGCACACAGATCTGCCCTGCGATCAGGCGGGCCAGGGCGCCGGTCACAGCGGGTCGTCCTCGGAATCCAGCCCGTGCAGTGCCGCCGTGCTGCCACCAGAAAGTGGCAGGCCGGTGGCGCCGGGTGGCGCGGGCAGGTCCTGCACATCGCGCAGGCGCTTTTGGATGGCACGGGTTCGCACGCCCACCTCGTCAAACTTCTTGGCCGCGGCGTCGATGGATTTTTTGGTGGCCTCGACCACGTCGCCAAACTTGGCGAACTCGGTCTTGACCATGCCCAAAAGGCTCCACACCTCGGACGAGCGCTTTTCAATCGCCAGCGTCTTGAAGCCCATCTGCAGGCTGTTGAGCATGGCCGCCAGGTTGGCCGGTCCGGTGATCATCACGCGGCAGTCGTTCTGCACCGCTTCGACCAGGCCGGGGCGGCGCATCACCTCGGCAAACAGGCCCTCGGTGGGCAAATACAGCACGGCAAAGTCGGTGGTGTGTGGGGGCGAGACGTATTTGGCGAAGATCTTCTTGGCTTCGAGCTTGATCGAAGTCTCGAACGCATTGCCCGCCGACAGCATGGCCGCCTTGTCGGCCGCGTCCTGCGCGTCCATGAGGCGCTGGTACTGCTCCACCGGGTACTTGGAGTCGATAGGCAGCCACACCGGGTGCTCTTCGTTCTTGCCCGGCAGGCGGATCGCAAACTCCACCAGCTCATCGCTGCCCGGCACGGTCTTGACGTTGCGCGCGAACTGGTCGGGCGTGAGCACGTTGTCGATGATGGCGCCCAGCTGCATTTCGCCCCAGGTGCCACGCGACTTCACGTTGGTCATCACACGCTTGAGGTCGCCCACGCTGCCGGCCAGGGTCTGCATCTCGCCCAAGCCCTTGTGCACCTGTTCGAGCCGGTCGCTCACCAGCTTGAAGGACTCGCCCAGGCGCTGCTCCAGCGTGGCGTGGAGTTTTTCGTCCACGGTGCGGCGCATTTCCTCGAGCTTGGTGGCGTTGTCGGCCTGGATGGCGGCCAGGCGTTCGTTGAGCGCGTTGCGCAACTGTTCGGCGTTGTGTTGGCTGCCCTGCACCATGCCCGTGAGCTGCTGCGAAACCGCGTCCTGCAGCACCGAAAACTGGTTGCGAATCTGGTTGCCGTTGGCTTCGAGCTGGTCTTTCAGCGCGGTGGACACGGCGCCCAGCTGGGCCTGGATGTCGGTCTTGAGCGAGTCGAGCGTGCCGCGCGTGGCGGACGACAAGGCCTCGAAGCGCTCCTGGATGCGCTGCTCGAACAACTGCGTGCTTTCGGCCAGCGCCTCACGCGAGCGCTGGCTGTCCGACGCCAGCGACTGCGCGGTCTGCGTGAGTTCGGCACGGAAGGCGGCCAGGGCATCCGACAGCTCCTTGCGCGCCAGGGCGGCCTCGGCCTGGCCCTGGGCCAGGCGCTGCTCCAGCTTGGACTCGAACGCGCCGAAGGCCGCCAGCAACTCGGTGCGGCCCGTGCGGGATTCGCCCACGGCCTGCGCCAGCCGCTCGTCCACCGCACCACGCAGGGTCTCCAGCTGGCGCTGCGTGGCCTGCGTGAAACCCGAGAGCTGCTGGGCCATTGCCTCCAGGGCGCCATCGTTGCGGGCCACGGCCAGCTGTGTGGCCTGGGCCTTGGTCTCCAGAGATTGCAGGCGCGCCAGCCACTCGGCAGGCAGCTCCACACGCGGGCGGCGCAGCAACACGATGGCCACCAGCACCACCACCAGGGCCCATGCGGCCAGCAAGACAAGCGTATCGAGAGTCAAAGTGTTTACTATTATTTTGATAGCTACTACCGCTTACCCATAGCGCGTTAGAGGCCAATTTTCTTTAAACCCTAGCCACGGCGGCCCACAGCGGGAGTGTTCACCGGCGTGAGCGGGCCGCGCCCACCAAAGAAGGCGATCAGGTTGTCGGCCGCCAGGTTGGCCATGGCGCGGCGCGTGGGCACCGTGGCGCTGGCGATGTGGGGTGTGAGCACCACGTTGGGCACGGTGAGCAGGTCGGGGTGCACGCTGGGCTCGCCTTCGAACACGTCCAGGCCCGCCGCCGCGATGCGGCCTTCTCGCAGTGCCACCGCCAGCGCGGCGTCATCCACAATGCCGCCGCGCGCAATGTTGATGAGTGTGGCCGTGGGCTTCATCAGCGCCAGCTCGGCCGCGCCGATGGTGTGGTGCGATGCAGCCGTATAGGGCACCACCAGCACCACATGGTCTGCGTTGCGCAGCAGCTCTTCTTTGCTGACGTAGCTGGCCTTGCATTCGGCCTCCATCTCTGCCGAAAGCCGCGAACGGTTGTGATAGACCACCTTCATGCCAAAGCCGTGCGCGCCGCGCCTGGCAATGCCCTGCCCGATGCGGCCCATGCCGATGACGCCCAGCGTGCTGCCATGGATGTCGCTGCCCGCGAACATGTCGTAGCTCCACTTGGTCCATTGGCCGGCGCGCAGGTAGTGCTCGCTCTCGGTCATGCGGCGCGCCGTGGCCATGAGCAACGCAAAGCCGAAGTCGGCCGTGGTCTCGGTCAGCACATCCGGCGTGTTGGTGCCCTGCACCCCCGCCGCCGTCATGGCCTGAACATCGAAGTTGTTGTAGCCCACGGCCATGTTGGCGCAGATCTGCAGGCGCGGCGCCGCAGCCAGCAGCGTGGCATCGATGCGCTGGCTGCCGGTGGTCAGCACGCCGTCCTTGTCGGCCAGGCGCGCGGCCAGCTCTTGCGGCGTCCAGATCACGTCGTCGGGGTTGGCTTCCACGTCGAAGTGCTCGCGCAGGCGGTCCACGATGTCGGGGAAGATCGCACGCGCGACCAGGATGCGGGGTTGGCTCATATTGCTATTTCCAATCAATTGTGTGGAGATCACCGCACGTAAAATGGGCATGCACCAAGACCAGGGCCGCCGAGCAAAGGCCGCCCTGCAGCGAGGGCGGCGCCCCCCTTCCCGCAGCGCGCAGCGGTGCGAGAGAAGGGGGAAGCGGCGCAGCCGCTCAGGGGGATGTCCACTATCTAAACCAGATGAAAGTCATGACGATAAACAGCGGCACCAGAATGCCCCCCGACCACAGCATGTAGCCAAAGAAGCTGGGCATCTTCACGCCCCGGTCTTCGGCAATGGCCTTGACCATCAGATTGGGCGCATTGCCGATGTAGGTGTTGGCGCCCATGAACACCGCACCCGCCGAGATGGCGGCCAGCGTGGGGGCCAGTGTGGTCATCAGCACCGCAGGGTCACCGCCCGCCGTGTTGAAGAACACGAGGTAGGTGGGCGCGTTGTCGAGGAAGGAGCTGAGTGCGCCAGTGGCCCAGAAATACATGGCGGGATCGGGCGAACCGTCCGCACGGGTCACGGCCGACACCACGGCACCAAACGGGCCGTTGACGCCCGCCTTGAGCATGGCGATGACCGGGATGATGGTGAGGAAGATGCCCGCAAACAGCTTGGCCACCTCCTGCATGGGGCCCCAGCCGAACTGGTTGTCTTCATGCACCTTTTTGGGTGTGAGCCACAGGGACAGGAAGGTCACGAGGATCAGCCCCACATCGCGCACGATGCCGGGCAGGCCCACCTCGGTGCCCGCCATGTGGAACACCACCGAAGACTTCCAGAACCCGCTGACCAGCACCAGCGCCACCACGGCACCCAGCAGGGCGAAGTTGACCTTGCCATCGAAGCCGATGGATTTGGTGGTGGGCGTGGGGTCGGCCTGGAGCACCTCTTCGCGGCGGCGGTAGTACCAGGTGTCGAGCACAAAGAAGATGGCCAGCAGCGCGCCAACCAGGAAGAAGGTTTCCTGGAAGATATGACTCACCGTCCAGAAAAAGTCCACGCCCTTCAGGAAGCCCAGGAACAGCGGCGGATCGCCCAGCGGCGTGAGCGAGCC